>NZ_JAUYSS010000065.1 GCF_030695525.1 Daejeonella sp.
CCGGTATTCTTACTGCATATTTTCTAATCCAATTATTAATTTATTCCGCGCTAGCGCACCGCGTGTGCCCATATGGGAACACTCACCCCCTGCTAGCGCACGCGTGTCGCGTGTGCTCCAACAATTCCCACTCCCCTCTTCCTTAAAAATGCAAGCCTAGTCACCAAGAACCTGCCGCTTATTTGTATTTCCATACCGTTTACTAATTTCTTCATCTTTCCTAACCAAAACAGTTACTCTCCATTTATTTTCAAGTATAATTTTTTCAAAATGAGCAGAAAGTATAAATTTTTGAACCAGTCAGGTCTTTATTTTGTGAGTTTTGCTACAATTAATTGGATTGATGTGTTTATCCGTCCTGTATATAATGACATTGTGGTTCAAAGTCTGAATTATTGTAAAAGTAATTTAGGCCTTGAGATATATTGTTGGTGTATTATGCCTAGTCATTTACATCTTATTTTCAGAGCAAAGGAAGAGAATCCGTCAAAGGTATTGGGGAGATTCAAAGAACACACATCTAAGCAGCTACTTAGGTCGATAAGTGAAAATCAGGAAGAATCCCGCAAGTCCTGGATGCTTCAAATGTTCAGAAATGCAGGTGAAAATTGTAGTAATGTTAAATATAATCAGTTCTGGCAGCATGATAACAAACCTATAGAATTGTGGAGTCCATGGGTTGTAGAACAGAAGGCCGACTACACCCATCATAATCCTGTTGCCGCGGGTTTTGTTTTACAAGACTGGCATTGGAAGTATTCAAGTGCAATTGATTATGCAGGAGGCAAGGGTTTGGTTGATATTGATTTTATAAGGTAGGGTGCAATCTGGTAGGACTCGCCTCAGGACCAATGATAAGTTTGATAAATTTTGTTAGATATATTAGGCAGCACGCGCCACAGGCGCGCGCCAGCATCAATTTCAACCATACTACTGGCGCGATTAGGTGCCAAAGTATCCATAAGTTGGCCTTGTATTCTTTTGCATCATTTATCCGCTTTCGTCGTAATTACAATAACTCCATTCCGGCCTTTTTCTCCGAATTTGCTCAATGCTGTTTCGCCTTTGAAAACTTCTATGGTACCGATAGACATTACAGAAAGATCGTTTAATACTGATTTTTCTACCTCTTTTCCATTGAGAAGGATCAATTCATTATTATTTAAACCACTAAGTGATAATTTCTCGCTCTCTGCTTTTCTAAGACTGATTGAAGCAGACGGTGCAGGAGGTATTGTATTGCTTGATGACTTGCGTTCGGCTGTTTTGGTTGTGATTTCAATAACCCCATCACTGCCTGTGGTACCGTACTTAGCTGTAGCCGATGCTCCTTTAAGTACAGTTATCTTGTCGATGTTTTTAGGGTCAAAGTAACCTTTGTGGCCAAGATCTGAAACTACCAATCCGTCGAGAACGTACAATGGCTTTTTTGAACCTGCCTTCATACTGTCACCCATTGCATTGAATTTGATGATTACCTTTTTAGTTGTATCTGCCGGAATTGTTAATCCTGAATTGTTGCCAGGATTTTTTTTATTCTTGGCATGAGGTTTTTCTGATGACCCTATGCCTTCGGTTGTTAATTCGGTATTAATGCCGGCGATCTCAGGCATTTGAGGGAAATTGTCGATAACACTGCTCAGGGGACTGTTGTTAAATGCTGCCTTTGAATTTGTAACGATTAGAACCAGGCACATGATGGACGGAAGGATTAGGATGTAAATTCCTTTTTTGAACCTGTTTGATTGTTGCTTATTCATCATGGCTATTCTTTTTTTAATGGTTAGTAAATGGAAATTATTCACGGGTAATGCATTTTGTGGTAGAACATTAATCTTTAACAAGGCATATTGGTATTCTTTGCTGTCTATGCCTGAATTCAGTACCTGCTGGTCGGTTATGAATTCAAGATTTGCTTTTATGGCCTTCTTTATTAGCCATACCCCCGGATTGAACCAGCATAAAACAGTGCAGAGCTCGGCTAAAAGGACGTCAAGGCTATGTAATTGTCTGACATGTACCTGTTCATGTTCTAAAATGGATTGGAGTTCTTTCGGATCGTGGTATTCAGGATTCAGGTAAATGGTTTTCCAGAATGAAAATGGATTCAGCTTTTTACGGACTATTCTGAACCTGTAATCACCAGAAACTGCAATCTCAGATTTTTTATGCAGGATTAAGAGTGAGATTAGTTGAATGATCAGCCGGGTCAACATCAGTATAAAACCTGTCCAGAATATCGCTACTGCTGCCTGCCAGTAAATGCTGTCATATACCGGATAGGAGTTATTTATGTAGCTGATTGAATACTGCCAGTCAGGACTTATACTGCTGATTTGCTGTTTGATTTCAGGATTGCTTTTAAACAGATCTGCCAGATTTATCAGCGGATAAAGGCAAGAATAAATCAAACCAAGCAACAAATAGATACGATTTAATGAATAGAAAGTAAATTGTTTCAAAAACAGCCGATAGCCGAAATAGAAAAGTAAAATTGAAAAATTCACTTTTAGCAGGTATATGATGAGTTCTGGCATCATGGCTTCCTTCCTTTCTCAATCATTTCTATGATCTCTTTTAATTCCTCTGTACTGATCTTTTCCTGGGTCGCAAAAAAGCTGACCAGTTCCTTATAAGAATTGCTGAAATAATCGCTCACAAACTCACCCATAAATTTTTTCTTGTATTCTTCTTCCTTGATTTCCGCAGCATATAAATAGGTATTTCCCAGCTTCTTTGCAGAGATGAATTTTTTCTTCTCCAGGTTCTTCACTGTAGAGGCAAGGGTGGTGTAAGGTGGTTTAGGCTCGGGAAGGTTGTTCAGGAAATCCTTAATGGTCCCAGTGCAAAGGTTCCAAATTACCTGCATTGCTTCCTCTTCATTTGAAGTTAACTTTTCCATATCTACGAACTTTTCGTAAACATACTACGAACTTTTCGTAATTGCAAATTAATTTTGCATATGCTTATTATGATGGTATTCGTATAGGGGCTAAAACCAACTGTCAATAAATACAAAACGGCAAAATTTAAGAAAACAGCAATTAAAGTACATTGAGCGGTATATTTATACTATAGAAGTTAATGTTCAAATAAAAACGAAATGTACAAATTACCATTTACTACCATTTAATTACCATTATTAAGTTAAGCAGCCTTAAAAACCTCCTATAAACTACTATTTATGCCCTTAATAATATAATTAGGGTGTATTATAAAGATAATTAATCCACTTTATTTAATGATTAAATGAGCTTAATACCATGCTTAAATAGTATGGTAAAACCGGAGTTTTAAACTAATTTAAAAGTTGGGGCTACAGTTGGGGTTACAGTTGGGGTTACAGTTGGGGGCCAAAAAAGTAGTGATTGGTAACCCTATAGGGTAAAAAAACTACCATTTAATACCCCAAAAATGCGGATTGCCCCCCCCCCATAGGGATAATAAGTATGAATTCTATTTCTTATATAAATTATTGATTAACAGTAACTTATATAAGGTTTTAATAGAAATGATTTTAAAAAAGTTATGTGTGCGGTGATTTTATGTGTATTAATGGTGTTTTAAACGGTATACAAACATTTTAGTTGTTTAGATAACCTGATATTATATTTTCGGTATCTGCTGGTTTAGCTTCAGAATAAAACTCCTTGATCGCATCCGATAATTTCTCTAATGATGGCGAGAATGGCATTACTTTATCAATCTCCTTAAAGATATCTGACCTGTACTTTTCAAAATCAAATTTCTTACCATTATAATTACTTTGGATCTCGTAGAACTTCTTATCAATATTCTCAAAATAATAATGATCTAGGTTTGATATTATATACTGGAAGTTTAACAATGTATTAATGTCCTTGTAGAGCTTTGACCGCTTATCAGTTCCCTGAACTAGTTGTGTTTCTACTTTATTCATCATCCGGCGCTCTAAATATATTGGAGCGTCATTATCTACATAACTTTTATTAATAATGTCGCCTTCATTAGCTTTTGTAATAATTCCAGACTTTTTAATACCTGGACTTCCATTCGCATTCCACATATCACCAACTCCTGTTAGTAACCAGTCCTGATTCAAGTTTGGATATCTACCAATAATTTTCTTATATATATCGATACCAAAGTTGACATCTTTAGTTGTAATTTTTGATACCATAGCACTGGATGTGCCTATTTCACGCGCAAATTCGTTCTTTGACAGCTTTAAGGTGCGTATTAGCTCATTAAGCCTCTCTTTGATAAGGTTCATAAAATTTTACAAAATGTTAAATATTATCAATTATTATTTGCAAATAAGATTATTATTTGCATTTTTACTTATAATATTACTGGACATTATCTTATAAATGTATGGAAACAACCTTTAACATTGATAAAATTCGCGAACAATTACCGTTCGGAGCTCAAACAGAAATTGCAAAAAAATGCAATGTAACTGTTTGTATGGTTAATCGGGTTTTGAATGGAAAATCCGAGAATACAAAAATTTTGGATGCTATTGCTGATTACTTAACAGATTTTAAGCAGCAAAAAAATGATACTATTTCTCGTCTAGCATCTTTAATTGATTAAGCACTCACAATGCCGCACGAGTGGAATAATATCATAGTGGTTACCAAAGAGGAACTTGTTCCGGCCTGGTATCATACATGGTCAAACCTTAAATTAACCCTTCACCGGTTTGCCGATAAGCCCTATGGTATAAAGCGTGCTCAGCTTGGAGGTAATGGTAGACAGTTATTAATTGCATTTGACAGTTTACCAGAGCATATAAAAAACGGGCTTGGTGATCCTCGCAAAATAACTCACATTCTTGAGCGATATTATAAAATTGACAGCGAGGCTGTTACTTTCTTTTCTACATATTCCTTTCCAGATGGCAGTTACTTGGATGTATTATATCAAGAACGATATATAATAAATGCAAGCGTTTTAAAGGCTGTGATTGCCTTGAGGTCAGCTAGAACTCAAGAAAGGCAAACAAAAGGTGGAAACTTAACAGGTATCCTTTCAACCCTATGTAATGACGTCAAAAGCTTTCAGACAATACTTAAATCAAAACATCGGGTACATCATAACCTGCCAGAGAATGAAAGGAGATTTAAAGACACTTTAAAAGCGTTTGAAAAGGAAGGATATGAAACTTTAATCTCCGGGAAGCATAAGAATCAAAATACTAGGAAAGTAACCGACAATACTTTAGAGTTATTAAAAAGTATGTTTGCCGGTGCTAATAGTAAGCCTACTGCAACCGAAGTTTATAGGCAATATGGCTCCTTTATTGCCGGTTATTTACAAGTTATAAATAATGAAAGCGGTGAAATCTATAATCCCGTAGAATTTAAGAAGCTCAGTACTCAGACAGTTACTAATTATATGGCTCAGTGGTCTACCAAAATAGGTACCCATTCCATCCGAAGTGGAGACCGTCAAAAGTTGATGCAATTATTTAAGCCTCACCATTCACTAGATAAACCAAAGTTTGCAGGATCAATTATCTCAATCGACGATAGACAACCTCCTTTTAAGTCTACCGATGGTAAACGGGTTTGGTTTTACAATGGCATCGACCTGGGAAGCGAGGCCTTCACATGTTGGGTACATGGTCGCGAAAAAGAAGGGATCATATTAGATTTTTACCGGCAGCTTGTAAGGAATTACGCCGAATGGGGTTTTAACCTTCCTGCTGAACTTGAAGCCGAAATGAGCTTAAACAGCTCCTTTATTGAAACCTTTCTCAAATCGGGTGCTATGTTTCAAGAGGTCAGAATAGAGGCTAATAATGCACGAGGAAAGCGAATAGAAGCTTATTACAGACAACTAAGATACGCAATAGAGAAAGACCGTACCGGATGGCTTGCCAGGCCATTTGCAAACAGTGAAAGTAACCAGGCCGGTCCTGATAAAGTTAAAGAGCTTCCATACAACGAAATTATTGAAGGCTGTTTAAATGATATTGAGAAGTGGAATAACATGCCACATAGTTTGCATAAAGATATGAGCAGGTGGCAAGTATTCTGTGAAATGCAGAATCCTGACTTAAAGCCAACAAACTATGCTGCTATTATACCCCACATCGGATATCAAACAAAAACCTCTTGTAATGTTGGTATTATGCGTTTACAAGGAGGTGAATATCTAATAGGTTTAGATAATGAAATATGTACGGGTGAACGTCTTATAGGCTTAATGAGAATTGTAGAAGGCCATAATGTTACTATTTATTGGCTTGATGATAATGATGGAAGAGTATTTAAGGCCCTTGTGTTCATTGGCAATCAGTTTATCTGTGAGGCAATTAAAAAACCCTCATATAATCGAGCGAAAATCGAACAAACCGAAACCGATTTAATAAATCGTGAAATAATGAGCAAGTACGTTTCATCAATTGAAGCATACGGTCGCAGACAACGTCAATCTATTGACCGGATTACCATTATTGATAATACTCCCCCACTTAAGAAAACTTTCATCATGCCAGGATTAAAACAAGCTTTACCTATAGAAAATTGGGAAGCTCCGGAATTACTTCCAATTCTGCCAGTAAGTGAAGAGTTTAACACCACTTCATATACTCATGGTCTTCCTTTAAAAGATAGATGGTAAATAATAAAGCTATGCAAGCACTAAGTATTGAATTTAAGGTGAACGTATCTAAAAAGCTAAAAGAGGCATATGATAGCCCTAATTACGTAAATGTTGGTTTTTTGAGACATTATGAGCTAACATCCAGAGCCTGTGTCGATATAATTAGAGGTAAAATTGAAGGAGTACTGACAGATCAACAATGGTTAAGGCTTGGAAGTAAGTTAAATGTTAAAACCGAGAAGTTGTGGAATTTAGCACGTACGGATGTATTCACAGTATTAGAAGAAGATATCCTTTTTTGTAAAGATAATGCTAAGGCTAAAATCTGTGTTGATGAATGTGGTATAGGTAAAACATTTACTGCTAAATATTTATCAAAAACATTAGAGAACTGTTTTTATGTTGATGCAAGCCAGGGTAAAACCATATTACAGTTTACAAAAGCACTCGCTTCTTCCATCGGATTGAATATAATTAGTAAGCATGCCGACCTCAAACAAGATATTAAATGCTATCTCAAAATAATTAATAATCCCATAGTTATAATTGATGAGGCAGGCGATTTAGGTCAAGTTACTCTGCAAGAAATTAAGGAGTATTGGAATGCTACTGAGGGTTTTTGTGGGTGGTACCTTATGGGGGCAGATGGATTAAGGTATACTATTGAAAAAGGAATCAAACTTAGAAAACCCGGATTTAAAGAAATTTTTAGCCGGTTTTCAGAACGATATACTACGGTGGTTCCGATTGATAAAAAAAGTAAAATCCTCTTTTATAAAAAGCTTATCAAGGATGTATTGAGTGTCAATATGTCAAACACAAAAGCCATTGACGATATCGTAACCAGGTGTCTAACAAATGATCTACAGGGAACCGTTTCAGGACTTCGAAGGGCTGAAAGTCTTTTAATCTTAACTAAAACTGAAAACATTATACTGACCGAATCATAAAATAAAAAACCCAAAATCATGATGAATAGAAATGAACATTCAAAAACAGAACGGGAATTAAGTATGGCTATAGCTGTAAATAAATTTTCGGAGTTTCTAAAGCAATTTAGCTCATTAGATGAGATTAAACAGAAATACTCAGAATTGTATTTCGATTGTTCTCAATATGTAATGAGATCACAGGATTCTTATAGATACGATTGCCCAACAAACCTCCATTACCTAATTGAACTAATTGAGCTGCTTAATATGGCAGATCTGGAAAAAGAGGGTATCACAGAAGACCAAATAAATCAGCTAAACAATGTTTTTTACCCGGTTGAAATTGACGACCCAGCATCGACAATTTTAGAGATATCTAACAATAGAACCTCTCAACTGGAAGAACTGACATTTATTGAAGCAAAAGCCCTTATAGATCGCCTGAATAAAGTTAATCAAACCCATTATTTAACTATTAAACAAAATGTATAACTAAATTTTATGCTACAACTAAACAAAACCGACTTGGACGGCCTAGTCAAGGACCTGACCGTAATTAAAGAATTATCAAATCAAATCGACAGCAAGCTTTCACTTGAAATAAACCAAATGGCTCCCCAATTAGAGGCTGATAATTTTGGAACTGAAGAGTATTCAAAAAAAGAAAAGTTAAAAAAATTAATAGGTATGATGGATATGCTCGATCGATTGAAGGAAGTCTCCGAAGCGTTGATCGACAGTATAAAAATGTTAACTAACAAAAATTAAGATGGAAAAGATAAAACCAACGTCAAAAGCTGACATATCAAAAAAAACCAAAGCTCTCAACGGCTTAATAGAATCTTTAGATGTGCTTGCAACTCTGAAAGATATCGTAGCTACTAAATTGGATGTTGTATTCTCTGAAGAGTGTACAGAATGTGGGAATCAAGCAAAGTTTATTCAAACAGCAAGAAAAATGTTTCAGGAAATGGCTCCGAATTACATTGCAATACATCTTGTAGAATTTAATAAAAGCTTAGAGATAAATGAGCGTTTTCCGCATTATGATGACATTGAAACTGAAACTAAATTTTAAACTAATCAAATAAAAAAATGGAAAGAATACTTTTATCCCACGACAAAAGAGGCTTTGACAAGGCTCTAAAATCAATTAATGCCGATCTTGCTATCTACAATAACTTAGTCGAGGTCATTAATGAAAACACTGACAAATTTGCAGTTAGCAAAGAAAACATTCAAACGTTGCTGGCTGATCCTAAAGGATTCTTGTTTGATTTGATAGTAGATAAATCTCACATGAGTTTTAACGGTCTTCCAATAAATAAGAAAAAGGCAATTGAGTTAATTGATTTCCCCAAAGAATTGAACATTATAATATCTGAATTCCAATCCGCAAAAACAGAACTTTCAAAAGCTGGGCATGAAATAACCTCAGATATTACAATTGACAGGCTGTCTCTCGCAAATATAGAGTTGGTTGGCGATCGTTTTGTATTTACACCTAAATATGTAAGTGAAATTGAAGAAGAGTTTAGCTCCTATACTAGAAACGAAAATCAAAACGAAGCTTTTAAGCTCATGCAGCAATTTGATACCATAATCGATCGGCTTCTAAAGATTGGTATAATTAAACCGGGGCAAGATCTTGAGGAATTAAAATTGAGGGATTTAGGTTTTAATTTTTACGATAGAAAGAGAATTATTGACCTGAGCCGGATAAGGAGGGTACGATAATGTTGACACTTAGTTCTTTGATAATATTTGATGATTTTGACACCACTGGAAGTTTAAAATTGCCTTTCTGTAATAATATTGAGATTGAAAAAAGCAGAAAAACCCTGACTAATACCTGTAAAATAACTTTACCTCGTAACATGCTTGGATTACAGAACTATGATATAAACAAGCGATTTTTAAGACCTGGTTTAAAAGTTACCGTTTCTTTAGGTTATGATGGAGTGCTGGTTAAAGAGTTCACCGGATATATAGCAAAAGTAAGTTTCAAAATACCTGTAGAAATCATTTGTGAGGATGAAATGTGGCCCCTTAAACAGAATAGCTTCACAAGGGCTTTTCCCTCTGTCAGCCTTAAAGAACTTATTAAATATGTTTACACAGGTACAGCTAGGGTTAGTGATCTTACATTAGGCGGTTTTGTCATTAAGCAGCAAAGTACAGCCCAAGTATTGGAAGCATTAAAGAAATTTGGTGTGCAGTGTTATTTTGATACTGATGGAGTGCTGGTGGCCGAATTTGCAGGATCAATATCAGGCAAACGTAAAGAAATACTTTACGACTTTAATACCAATGTCATAGATAACGATTTGGAATACAAGCGTAAGGAAGATATCAGAATTAAAGTTAAAGGTATCAGTAAACTTCCCGATGGTAAAAAGATTGAGGTATTTTTTGGAGAACAGGATGGAGATGAAAGGACACTTAACTTTGTAAACTTAGATAAAGCAGCTCTCTTTAAAATTGTTCAAAATGAGTTTGACAAACTTAAGCAGGATGGTTTAACAAATTCATTTACAACCTTTGGTATGCCTTATGCCGAGCCTGGTGATATAGCCATTATAAATGATGATGTATATCCCGAAAGAAATGGATCGTATTTAATTGAGTCGGTCAAAACCCTCCATGGTGTAAATGGATTCCGGAGAGTAATCACTCCAGAAAGGAAGCTTGCTTAAATCAGCTTTAAATGATTTTTAATCCTGTATTAAGTTAAAACAAAAAAGGCCTTACGGGGCCCTTTTTGTTTGCTGTAAGTACCAAGTTACAGCCTCAATTAAAACAACAAACATGAATAATAATAGTTATTCTGGATAATGGATAATTAAACCCTAATAACATAAATGCAATATTGCAAATTAGTAAGCTATAACACATCATTGCAGTTGCTTACTAAGTCCATATTTCGTTGTTGTATGAAATTTGTAGGATAGATTAAATACCAGCTATACTATTTTTGCTTAAACACCAACATTATTATATGCGAAATTCTGTATCAGGGTTAATAAAAGAACGAAATCAGAGAATCTATTCTAGATACTGCGATATGTATTTCACCAATATGATGCGTGAAGAGGCTATATGGCCTGAATTAAAAAAGGAGTTTTGGCTTGAGGAAAACACAATTTATAGAATTGTATTGTCAATATCAAAAACCGCTACTAATGAACCGTCTCAAAATTAACTATTATGGCTAAAGGACTTGATTATTTAATTAACCTGAAGGATGGTAACTTTTCAGGAGCAAAGAACGCAAAGAGTGAACTTCAGGGGCTTGACAATGCTGTTGACCGATCCGGTAAAGGAATGTCTGGGTTAGGAAGTATTGTGCGAAGTGTTGGGGGCTTAATAGCAGCTTCTTTTGCGGTATCAGAGGTGTTTGCTTTTGGCAACGCATCTGTAGCTGCTTACAAAGAAGTTGAAATGGCATCGGCGCAGGCGCAGGCTGGTATTGTAAGTACCAATGGCGCAGCTGGAAGATCAATGGATCAATTAATTACAAAAGCAAATGATCTTGAAAATACTACGCTGTTTGGCGATGACCAGGTAATCAATGCTCAATCGCTCCTGCTTACGTTTACTAAAGTTAAAGGAGCTGTATTTGATCAGGCTATACCGGCTATTGCAGACATGGCGCAACGTTTAGCCGGTGATGGTCCCGCTGATTTAAAGGGAGCATCTATTCAAGTAGGTAAAGCACTGAATGATCCAATAAGGGGCATTACTGCATTAAGCAAGGCTGGTGTAAGCTTTTCTGAAAGCCAGAAGAAAACCATTGAAAGCATGGTTGCACACAACAATTTAGCAGGCGCACAGGCTTTAATCTTGGGAGAACTCAATACTGAATTTGGCGGATCTGCAAAAGCTGCAAGAGATGCAGCCGGTGGGAAAGCTGACTTAACAGTAGCTATTGGTAATCTTCAGGAGGGTTTCGGGGAATTGCTTACAGGAGGTCTCAATCCTTTTTATTCAGGTATGACATCTCTTGTTGAATTGGCACAAAAAGGTGTGAACTGGATCGGAGCAAATAAGGATTTAGTTAAAACTTTGGGAATTGAGCTAGGTATAGCAGCTGGATCTTATATGGTTATATCAACAAGTTTAGGCATTTATACTGCATATCAAACCGCAGCAGCCGCAGCTACAGGAGGGTTAACAATGGCTCAATGGGCATGGAATGCAGCTATGACGGCCAATCCATTGGGATTAGTTATTACAGGAGTTGGAGTTCTAATTGGTGGCTTAACTATCGCTTACAAGAGATCTGAAAATTTCAGAGCTGGCCTGAATGGTTTGATTGAAGTTGGGGGTGTGCTTGGTTCAGTGTTTATGGGAGTTGGTAAAACTATTCTTGGTGCATTATCCTTTAATAAAGACCTATTTCTAGAAGGGGTACGAGACAGTGTCAAAGTAGCCCAGGAAATTGCTGGAGGAGGAATTGGTAAGGCATTTAATAAAGGCTTTGATGCCAGTATAGCAGAAACCAGGCTGAATGAAAAACAGTCGGCAATGGATAAACTGGCTTCTAATAAAAATACCGGATTACCTAAATCAGCAACATCATTAAGTGGAGGATCTGGTGAGAGTACAACCTTATCAACAAACCGGCAGGTGCGTAATGTAAATGTAACCATTGGTAAGCTGGTAGAAAGTTTAACAGTTTCAACTACAAACCTTCAGGGAACATCTGCAGGAGATATGAAACGGATGATCACTGAGATTTTAACTGGAGCCGTTCATGATAGTGAACTAGCCTTAAGTAGCAATTAGTTGAAATGAATAATTTACTGATTGACCAAACAAATGTTGATGAATGGAAAGATAAGTATAGTTATGTGGTAAAAGTAAGAATAGAGTTACTAGATCACAGTCAATCCATTGGTTATTATAAGGCTCCAGAAGATGAGATAATTAATAAATGTATAAATCTTGTAAAACAGCAAGACATAGGTGAAGCAAGGGTATTTTTAGCTCAAAATACTTGGCTTGGAGGTGATATTAATCAGCAAATAAAGGAAAATCATGCTATACCTGCTCAAGCTATACTTTGGACTTTTACAGGTATTTAAATACAAATTATAGGGCTTTTAACTTTATATAAAACAGTCATTCAGTATGTTCTTTTTGGTTAAAAAGTGAACTTTTCGTTTTAGCTCCTTCGCACTTTTCGTTTTTTCGTTTATATTCGGGTATGGCGTTTACCATTGCACTTTCAGGGGTGTATAAAAATATAAACACGCGCCACAGGCGCGCGTTCAATGTCATTATTTAAGAAGAAAAGGGGGTCGTGGCCTCCGCCACGATGACAGTTCAATATTTAATAGTAGGGGAGATCCTGAATTCGTCAGGATCGGAGTGAGTACCGAAAAAAGGCCTTTTCGATGTATAAATCAGCTATTGATAAGACTCCAATTCCGGCCTTGAGCTGTATTCTCTCGACACACAAGGAGTTGTCATTCTCGCGAAAGCGAGAACCTCCTTTGTAATTAACGCGTAATTTATCCTTAAATAATGACATTGGGCGCGCGTTAGCACCAATATCAGAACAGCACCGCTTACACCTGTAAGCAAACAGGAATATTAAAACAAATAAATCCTCCTTTGTACTTTAGATTGAAAACAATAGTTTTGAGACCTGTCAGATATTAAAGTTCTTCTGTGAATAATCTCCTTATCTCATTCCGTAACGTAAGCATACGCCAATACAATTCTCTTGTTTTTGAAGGATTGGATTTTGAACTTGAAAAAGGTCAAAACTGGGCGCTGGTCGGTAAAAGCGGATCAGGGAAGAGTACTCTTTTAGATTTCATAATGGGTAAGGCCGCTATGGCCTGGGGGGAAGCCAGCTATCCGTATTTTGACTGCTATATTGATAAGCATCACCAGGATGATCCCTTTTTTAACCGGTATAAACTGATGGCTCAGGTTTCTGCCCGGCATGAGTTCCGGAATCTTTCGAATACCAGCGATTTCTATTATCAGCAGCGCTTTAATTCATGTGATTCTGAAGATGCGGATACAGTAGCAAATTATCTTTCAGCGATAAAAAATGTTCGACCAGGAGGTTTCTGGACTTTCAAAAGGGTTACCGAACGACTAAACCTCCTGCCCCTGCTGGATAAGCAGCTAATTAAACTATCCAATGGTGAGACCAAACGTCTGCTGATTGCTTCGGCATTGATCAGAAATCCTATTTTATTATTGCTCGATAATCCTTTAAATGGGCTTGATGTAGCAGCCCGTCAGGATTTCAATGAGCTTATCCGGGAAATTTCTGACTTGGGTATCAGCATTATCATGGCTACCACTCCTGCAGAAATACCTGAAGCGATAAGTCATATTGCAGTCCTTGATGATGGTAAAATGATCAGTAAAGGTTCTTCAGATCAGGTTAGTATTGAGAATTTATCATTAAGTACAACCGAAAAAATCAATCAGGATGAATTGAGGAAATTGCTTTCTTCTACACAATGGCCTTCATATCAAAGCATTATCGGGATGGAAAATGTTAGTATTAAGTATGGCGCTAAGCTGATTCTGGATCGGGTAAACTGGCAGATGAAGCAGGGGGAGCGCTGGATGCTTATCGGACATAATGGTGCGGGGAAATCAACTTTATTAAGTCTGATCAATGGCGATAATCCGCAGGCCTTTGCCAATAAAATTACGCTCTTTGATCAGCGGAAAGGGACTGGCGAAAGTATCTGGGAAATAAAAAAAAAGATTGGATATGTTTCGCCCGAATTGTTTCAATATTTCCCGACTGGAAATACCTGCCTTCAGGTCATTGAGTCGGGTTTTGATGATACACTGGGTCTGTTTCGTATTTCAAGTAAATCGAAAGCCGAAGCATCTTTACGCTGGATGAAACTGCTCCGGATTGAAGAGTATGCCAATAGGATGTTTCGAAATGTTCCTGTTAGTGTTCAGCGTATCTGCATGCTGGCCAGGGCAATGGTCAAGAACCCTGTGCTGTTGATTCTCGATGAACCCTGCCTCGGACTCGATTTTGCGCAGCAGGAACAGTTTAAAAATCTTATTGACGAGATCTGCTCAATAAGTAATCTGAGTCTGATTTATGTTAGTCATTATGAACAGGAAATGCCTGAAAGCATTACCCATACGCTAAAACTAGAGCAAGGGAGAGTGGTTTAATTTAAGAATACGAATTTACCTGGGCTTCAAGCAAGAAAATTCGTCAGTCACTTTAGTTTGTCTGCGAAGACGAAATCTACTTTCTAAACGCCTATGTGATTTTGCAAGTCGGGTAGCAGATAAATTATTGATTGCTTCTTTATTCTATCTAAAAAATTTCTAATTTGAATCCGATTTCACTCACCTGTATTTATAATTATAAATGACCCCTGTTTCTACCTCACCTGTATTAGCAAGTGATGCTAATGCCGGCCCTGAAAAAAAGAATAACCTGTTCCTGGTAATTGTTGCCTCTTCTGTTGGTACACTTATTGAATGGTATGACCTTTTGCTGGCCGTAATTATGGCCAATATTTTATCCATGCAGTTATTTCCGGCCGGTGGGAATAATTTCATTGAAACATTGGGTATTGTTGCAACAACCTATCTCATCAGGCCATTTGGATCATTATTGTTCGGAAATTTTGGAGATAAGGTTGGACGTAAATACACTTTTCTGGTATCATTGTTATTAATGGGAGGGGCTACTTTTTTAATTGGCTGTATTCCCACATTCGAACAGGCAGGCTGGGTTTCACCGATTTTATTTTTAATACTCAGGTTGCTGCAGGGTTTAGCAATCAGCGGTGAGTATTCCGGGGCTATAATTTATGTTGCAGAACATTCGCCTGACCATAAAAGAGGCTTCTATACCGGATTTATTCAAACAACATCCTCATTTGCATTGATTTTAGGTTTGGTGGTGGTCTTAACTACTAAAGGTTTGATGACAGAAGAGAGTTTCAACTCATTTGGATGGAGAATTCCATTCCTTTTCAGTGCGATTTTGGTTATTGCGAGTTACTATATCCGCCGCCGCCTTCATGAAAGTCCGGTTTTTGCCCAGTTAAAAAGTGAAGGAAAAACCAGTAAATCCCCTGTAAAAGAAACCTTCAAAACCAAAAAGAATATTGGCCTGATTCTGAGTGCAGTTTTTGGTGGTAATGCAGCCCAAAGTGCAATTATGCAGGTCAATCAGATTATTACTCTGTTCTTTTTGCAGAGAACGGTGAAACTTCCTGATACAACAGCACTGTTAATCATGGCGGTAGGAATACTTCTGGCAAGTCCATTCTTCCAGATTTTCGGGGCACTTAGCGACCGTATTGGACGTAAGAAAGTGATGCTACCGGGAATGATTCTGGGACTTATTGTAATCCCGGTCATGTTTTACTTTTTTCTGGAACTTGGGAATCCTCAGCGTTTAGATACCATCCAGTATATTGATACTCAAACTACTGTTATTTTTATTGGCTTAGTTTTTATGTTAACTATTTCTGCTACACTGGTTTATGGGCCAATGGGTGCTTTCCTTATGGAAATGTTCCCTACCAGAATTCGATATACCAGTATGGGATTTGTTTATAATGTTGGAAATGGCGCAATCGGTGGATCTACCCCTGTAATTACTGAACTGATCAAATCTTCTGTTGTGATTGGATTTGCTCTTTCCCCTTTTGTGGGGCTTGTATACCCCTTGGCATTGATTTTAATCGGAATTATTGTCAATATTTTCTATGTCCCAGAAACATATAAGAATAAACTGACAGATTAAAATAATCACTTAATAGTATTTTATGACAAATAAATTAAGCAGGCGAAAAGTATTAAGCAGTTTTGGCCTGACAGGTCTTGGATTGCTTGCATCCAATGTTCAGGCAGATACGGGAATTCCCTTATCCCTGATTAAGGAAGGTGAGAGCATTCTGTTTTATTCAAGTTTAGCAGAGTTGAGGGAAAGCACTACTTTGAAGGAAGGCAGTATTGTGCAAACAGGAGGTTATTATCAGATTGGTGATGGTGGTCAGGGAACCTATATGATCAGAGCATCTGCTTCAGAATTTGTTCCTGATGGTGGAGGAATTATAAGTTTAAAAAAGAATCTGATCGCAGGCTTAATCAATGTCAGGGATGTAAACTATAAATTATTTGGGGCTGTTGGCGACCAGAAGAATGATGATGGAGTACAGATTAAGGCAGCGCATGAGTATGCAAATAAGCACCGTATTCCTGTTGTAAATCTGAGTGGAGAGTACTGGTTCAGAGAGACAACCGCAATTGTGATTAAAACAAATGTGGATTGGGGACAAAGTATTTTTCATTTCGATGAAAAATTTAATGGTAAAGAACCCCGTTTTAAGGTCTTGAGCGAGGTTGCGCCTTATCCAATCGAACTGTCTCAGGAAGCTAAAAATTCATTGATCAGCCAATTAAAGCCGGGAGCTCAGGTTATTCCTGAACTGGCTCCCTACAAAAATTGTTTGGTAATTGTGGCCGATTCGGGCGATATGATCGGACTGAGGAATCAAAGTACCGGTATCAGCAGAGGCTGGGCCAGAGAAGAACTTTTATATATTGAGGAGCATGGGCGTATAGTAGGGGAGATGGCCTGGACATTTAAGAATTATACCAGCTTGATGGCATATCCTGCAAGTGATAATTACCTGACTATAAATGGGGGTACCTTTTATCTTTCGGGTGATAATGAAGGGAATTATGTAGAAAACGGAATCCGCATTGAACGTAGCAGAACCCTGGTATCGAATCAATGGGTTGGCCTGGAACCGGGTAAGCAGGACATCGCTAAAATTCAGCGCAGTGGTTTCTATTCCCTCAGAATGGTTTATGATGTTGTGGTCGAAAATATCAGGCTTATCCCATGGGAAAAAGACAGGCCGGGTGTTCCGATGGTACCTCAAGGAACCTATGGAATATCAGGGAACCGCTGGATGAATGTAACTTTCCGGAATATTACCGCGGAGGGTAGTCCGATACATTGGGGTGTGTTTGGTACTAACCTGACTAAGAATTTCAGGATCGAGAACTGCATGCTTAACCGCGTAGATGTACATTTCCACTGTTGGAACCTTTATATCAAAGGCAGTAAGGTGGGGCAGAGGGGTTTGACTTTAACAGGCGGAGGTGATCTGTTTGTAGAGAATACACTTGTGAATACCAATGCATTCATCTCATTCAGAGCCGATTATGGGGCTAAATGGGATGGAGATATTCGTATAAAAAATTGCAGACTCGTTCCCCGTACGGGTGCAACACAGGTTTCGGTTTTGCAGTTTGTTACTGCTGATTTTGATTTTAAATACCCGATTGGCTATGGACGTACTCTTAGTGTGCAGGATATGGTTGTTGATTTTACCGGACAGGAACAAAGCAAGGCTGCATGCTGGCTGATGAAAACTTCAGAGTGGGTAAACAATGCCGATAAGGTAAAATTATTCTTTCCGCAGCAAATGGACATCAATAATGTCAGTATTCGTGGCAGGAAGCAGGGGCTCCGCTTATTCCAGTTGTATGATTGCTCAAAATATTATATGAATAAGGAGGGCTCTTATGACGGTGTCAGGATGGAAAGTAATTGTCGTATCCTGATCCGTAATGTGGATCTTGAGAAGTTAAATCCTGCCCCAATTAATGCTGTAAAGGATAATGTTCATTTCTATTTGAACGATACCTCGGCGAATAAACGTCCGGATGCTTTATATCCTGATATCAGGTTTGAAGGCTGCAGGAATATGGAACTTTACGCCGGAGAAGGAACAGCAAATCTGAGATTTGAGAATTGCTCCATCAGCCGGTTCGCCAAAGATACTGCTCCTTTCAAAGGCCGTTTATCGTTTACAAATTCTGAATTCATCCCTGAGGTAGAGGGGGGGACAGAACGAATTTATGATCTTGATGCTGAGCTGGGTGTTAGTTTTAGTGACTGTACTGTTTATATGCCTGAAAAGTCCGGAATGAAAATGGCAGACTCGTTAACTAAAATTGGCTTTCTTCAAATAAATAAGCAGGTACGTTTCAATCATTCCAATACCCGTTTAGGAAATGACATTATTCAGTATTGTAAATCAAATTCAATTAAACTTAATCCAAATTTCATTAGCATGCTGAAAAGTCATCATGAACTGGAATCAGATACTATCAAAAGCTAAGATGGGAGGAAAGAGCTTTTCCAGACGGAATTTTTTACGAAGCAATGCAATTGCGGGAATTGGTCTCAGTGGCATAATTGGTTTATCCGGTTTTACAGAAGACAGTTCTGAAACCGAAAATTCTATTAAAAGTAAATCATCAATAAAAACTCTTGCAGGCTTAGATTTGCAAAAACTCTATGATCGTTATCATGATGAACTTTTTAAGCGCTTTTTACCGGCAATGGAAAGTTTATGCATTGATCATGAATATGGTGGCTTTATGTGTGATGTGGATATTGCAGAAAGGAAATTGATTAATACAATTAAAAGGGTTTGGAATCAGGGTAGAGGTATTTGGGTTTATTCTTTTTTGTACAATAATTTCGAAAAGAACGCCCATTATCTGGATGTTGCAAAGAAGGCGATTGATTTTATTCTGAAGCTTAAGCCTAAGAATGATAATTTCTTTGATAGCAGTTATAGCAGGGAAGGAAATAGAATTTCAGGCCCGGGGGATATTTATGGAAATCTTTTCGTTGCCGAAGGGCTGGCAGAGTATGCGAAAGCCAGTGGTGATAAATCTTATCTGAAGATTTCGAAAGAGATGATCTTATCTTGTCTTGAGCGCTACGATCGCCCTGATTATGTTTATGACATTTCTTATGTGCCGGGTAAACCTAAAATGCAGGGTCCGCGTAATTTGGGTCACTGGATGATATTTTTAAGCCTTTCTTCTCAAATATTAACTCAGGGGCCTGATCCTGAATTGGAAAAGCTCGCAGACCGTTGTATTGATGCAATCATGAAGCAGCATGTGAATGAAGAGTTTAATATTCTGAATGAGGTGCGGAATCATGATTTCAGTCTCCCCAAAAATGAATATGCCGATTTCGCTGTGATTGGGCATGGTATTGAAACGCTTGCTTTTGTAATGGCAGAGGCCGTCCGGCGGAAAGATGCTGCTTTATTTAAGGATTCGGAAGCTGCTTTCAAAAGACATGTGGAGGTGGCAGCCGACAAGTTGTACGGTGGTCACTTTGAAGTACTTTTCAATGCAAACACTTATTCCTGGTCGCCCAGTAAGTCGGCATGGTGCCAGCAGGAAGTTTCTATTGGTGCCTTGCTAAGCATAGAACATACCGGAAATGCATGGGCTCTTGAATGTTTCTCAGAAGGCGATGCATATATGCTTGAGAAAATGAGCTGTCCTGATTACGCGTTCTGGACTTTTGGAGGAAACAGGAAAGTTGTAAATCCCAGTACTAAAACCATTGAGCATTATCATATGCCACGTTACCTGATGCGGAATATGCTTGCCCTGCAGCGTATCATGAAGCGTAAAGGGAAGGTGTCAGCTTTGATTTCCTGAAATATTACTCGATTCATCTGATCCGATTTATTCAATGCAATGCAATTAAAAATAAGAGCTGGGAAATAGATATGGGTAACCGGTAGGTTTAATCAGGAAATTGTGCTTTGTCTATCCCCGGAATTAAGCGGATCGCATTCTTATAATAAACTTTCTTTAATACCTCATCACTGAGTCCGAGGCCATACATTTTCCAGTAAGCATGGTATTTTTTATGGTATGGAAAATATTCATCTTCAGTTTCAAGCACTCTGAAATAGGTGGTATATTCAGAAGGAACCCAACTGTCTTTTCCAAACAGAATCCGATCCTGGTATTTATCAAAGAATTGCTTTGCCCGGCGTGGTTGACGTCCCAGTTCGGCAATGATAGCTCCAAATTCAACGTTCATATTTGGATACTTATCGAGCAGGGTACCCAAAAAATCCAGATTATTCGCATACCAGCCAAAATGAGCAATAATAAAATTGGTTCTGGGATTATTTTTAATCAGATTATGTTGTTGTTTAATTAATTCTTCCCATGAAAAACCATCTGAAGCACTTCTGTTCCGTCCTGGCTGGGTTAAGAGTTCCAGCCAGCGTTCATTTTGTTCATTAGGTTCATCCCAAAATTGTTTCGGATCTGCAGTATGGATCAAAACAGGTATTCCCAGTTGTGCACATTTTTGCCAGATCGGATTCAGTCTTGGGTCATCAACCGCAACAAGGACGCCCTTATTGTCTTTGACAGAAAATCCAAGGCTCTTAAATATTTTTAGGCCCTGAGCACCTGCTTTTACATCATCTTCTATTTGTTTTGCAGCTTTATTCCCATAGTCACTGTCACCGATTCCGGAAAAATTTGGATTGGAAAAAACAATTAAACGGCCCGGATCTGTAGCTTTTGCATTTTTTACCGCAAGTGCAAGGGCATCACCGCTGCGGCCACTTAAATTCACCATAGTTCTCATATTCAGCTTATCCATTTCTGAAAGCAGGGCTTTGAGATTTTGAGTTGGCATATTCCCCTGATGGTTATGGACATCGATGAATGGAAATTTAGCTCTTGTAAGAACATGCTCAGGTACGACCAGTGAGGATGGGGGATTATAGGTTTCGAAATCAATTCTTCCCTTATTGTTTTGTGCGAGGCTGCACTGACTAAACAATAAAAAAGCGGCAAGATAAGTGGATCTCAATCTGAGTATTTGCATCACGTTCATTTATTTAAACCATGAAAATACTATAAAGTGCTTGCATTTCGAAAAATCCTTTTACATGTTTAGACAAAGCTCTCAATTTTGACTGCAACCAGCGTAAATATCCTGATTTGGAATGGAGTAGTCTGAAGACTCCTCATCATTTGAGAATCCGGAGAGGCGCTTCGCTAAACTCTCCGGACAGTGTGGCGGGTCGAGCCCGACATGACAGTATATTCCCCTCTGGTCGGTGTTATCACCGCACCAGTATCCTTCTGATCAGTGTTCTCACCGTACCAGTTCCTTCCCGCAGTTTGCACAGAAATTTGCATTTTTTGGATAAATCGGAGCGTTACAATCCGGGCATTTAGATCTGGCTTCTTCATTGGCCCTTGCCATTTCTATAGTAACTATCCCTGTTGGTACAGCTATAATTCCATATCCTATAATCATCAGGAAACTTGCCAAAAATTGCCCAAGCGGACTTTGTGGCGAGATATCTCCATAGCCTACTGTAGTAATGGTTACGATAGCCCAATAAATGCTGAGTGGGATGCTCGTAAATCCACTTTCATCACCTTCAATGATATACATCAATGTACCCACAATGGTTACCACTGTTATAACTGTTGCAATAAAAACAACAATCTTGTGAGCACTCGCTTTCAATGCATTTTTAAGAATATTCCCCTGATCCAGAAAACGGCTCAGCTTTAATATTCTAAATATCCTTAATAAACGGAAGGCACGGACGACCATCAGATATTGCAGGCCGGCAAAGAAGAAAGTAAGGTAGTTTGGAATAAACGAAATTAGATCCACCAGTCCGTAAAAGCTGAATATATATTTTAGGGGTTTATGGCTGCTGTATACTCTGAGGAAGTATTCAATTGTAAACAGGATTGTAAAAATCCATTCAGCAACATGAATTTCATAAAGGTATTTTGCACGGAAGCTTGCAACACTTTCCATGAATACAGAAAGAATACTAAATACAATAAGCCAGAGCAGGATAAGGTCGAAAAGCCTTCCTGCGCGAGTATCTGATTCGAATACGATCTCATATACTTTACTTCTGAATTCGTGGTTTCTTCTCTGTATCATTTATCCAAGATACTAACAAATTAATAATCCCAGGTTCACCCAGGAAGAAAGAGTCTTCTAAATAATATCAAAACAAAAACGGCATCCTGTTCGGAATGCCGTTTTTGCATTAAAAATTGTGTAATAATTAGTAACCCGGATTTTGGGGTTCTAATTTTGGATTTCTGGCAATTTCAACTGATGGAACAGGCCAGATGGCTTTATTCATATCTGTGATTCCAAGAACAGCCTGAAGCCTTCCTGTTCTTACGATATCATGCCACTCATGACCTTCGAAGCATAGTTCAAGCCTTCTTTCTTTATAAAGTGCAGTTCTGAATGCAGCCAGTGTTGCAGGATTAATGGCAGCAAGACCTGCTCTTCTTCGAACCTCATTTAATAGTTTAAGTGCATCAACATTTGGATAGGAAGTTTCTGCCAGTGCTTCAGCCTTAGCTAACATAATTTCTGCAAGACGGAAAACAATGATATTATCATCCTTTGTGCCACCTCTTGAATACTTTTTCATGTAGTTTGCAGCATTTGCAAAGCCATAGGTTGCATCTTTTCTAAGATCTCCGGATTCATAAGCATTGAAGATATCATTATTTACTTCAATTGTTCGGGTACCTCCAAGTGATCCCGGAAGGAAGGTTGTTGCCAGATTATTTTGCAATTGAGTATCATAATTAATCTCGAATATTGACTCAGTAGAATTTTTGGTCAGGAATAAGTTAGCATAGGGCACACTTAAAGTTTCTCCCCTTCTGGTAGCCACCTGATTTGCATCAGCAATTGCCAAAGCATAGTTCTTTCTGGTTAAATGGATTCTGGCACCCAATGCATAGGCGGCAGCTTTGGTTGCTCTTGCTGTTTTGCCTAATCCCGCATGTGTTTCAGGCAAATTTAACTTTGCAAAATCAAGATCCGAAAGAATTTGGGTATAAACATCTGCAACCGGAGTTCTTGAAATCTGCAATTTAGGCACATCAGGGCTTTCTGTTGGCTCGGTAACCAGCGGTACTGCTCCGAAGTATCTTACCAGATTAAAATAGGTAAATGCTCTCAGGAATCGTGCTTCTGCTATTACTGAATTTTTGGCTGCATCAGCCATGCCCGGAATTTTCGGAACATTTTTGATTACCACGTTAGCAGAATTAATCAATACGAATTGCTGATCCCAAAGTCCGGTGAACTGTGAGTTATCTGCTACAATGATCAGATTGTTTAATTGCTCAAACTGTCTGTTCAGTGCATTCCCTTTGCTGTTTTTTGTGGGTAACTCAGCAAAAAAGATATAGTTGGATCCTGAGTTAGCGAGATGACGGTAGGTGCCAATAATCGCAGCATTTGCATCAGATTCCCTGGTGAATAAAACCTGGGTGCTTACTGAATCTATAGGTTCCTGATCAATTACATCACAAGATGTAACCGTTAGGTATAAGAAGATTATTAAATATATTTTTTTCATCTTTTTAATTTTTTATATTAAAATGTAGCATTTAAACCTAAAGAGAATGATCTTGCCTGAGGATATGAACTCATGTCAAAACCAAGCGTTGTATCATTACCATTAGCGTTAACTTCAGGATCATATCCACGGTAATCAGTCCAGGTGAAAATGTTCTGACCGGCGGCATAAACCCGTACGTTTTGGATTCCGGCTTTCTTTAGTCCTGCATTTTGGAAGTTATATCCTAATGCAATATTTTTTACCCTTAAGAATGAACCATCCTGTAATACACGGTTAGAAACTGAACCGTTTCTTGTTGGATCACCCCATGCTGCACGGTGTAAGGTTGCAATATCACCAGGTTTTCTCCAGCGGTTTCTTGCTAAAGTTGAAGAGTTGAACCAGGTATGGAGTCTTCCGTAAGAATATTCAGCTTGATTGAATATCTGGTTTCCATAGACGAAGTGCATGAAAACGGAAGCATCGAAATTTTTATAGGAAACAGAGTTAGTAAAACCACCGGTAAATTTCGGTTGCGCACTTCCCAAAACCACATTGTCGAGTGTGGTAGAAGCCAGTGGAATATTTCCATCACCATTAACATCCTGTACATCATAGTTACCTGTAGCAGGATTAACACGAAGTATATTCCAGCCATAGAATGTACCTAATGGATACCCTTCTTTAATTACGCTGGCATATCCATTAAAACCAAGGGGAATATCACCACCAGGCAGGTTAGTTACTTTGTTCCTGTTGAATGAAATATTGAAATCAGTTGACCACTTAAAGTCTCTACCATCAATATTCACAGTGTTCAGGGAAAGCTCTATACCTTTGTTCTCCACATTACCAACGTTTTGTATTGAGCTCGTGAATCCTGAGGATCTTGGTAATGCAACGGCAAGTAATAAACCGGATGTATTTTTCTTATAAATATCTGTACTGAAGTTGATTCTCCCTTTGAAGAAACTCAGGTCCAAACCAATATTGGTTTGCTCAGTGCTTTCCCATGAAAGGTTTGGATTTGCTAATTGTGTCTGCGAAAGACCACTTGCTCCGATGTAGTTGAAACCACCTGAAAATAATCCTCTTGATGTAAAGTTACCAATCTCCTGATTACCAGTTTGGCCCCAGCTCGCTCTGACTTTTACATCTTCAACCCAGTTCAGGTCTTTTAAGAAATTTTCCTGACCAAGGCGATATGCTGCAGAAACAGATGGGAAACTGCCGTACTTATTGTTTTCTGCAAATCTTGAAGATCCGTCAATACGGTAGCTTGCAGCCAAATTGAATTTGTCTTTGAATGAATAGTTTAACCTGCTGAAATAGGAGGTAAGGCCCCAGCTGCCACCTGTAGAACTTGAGTTCTTTATTGATGCAGATCCAAGAGTTTGAATAGCTTCAAGTGCGAAGTTTGTCGCAGATGCTACAGTTCTGTTAAATTTAGATTCCTGATTGGAGTAACCTAAAAGCACATTGAATCGGTGGTTTTCATTTAAGGTTTTACTGTAGTTCAGAGTATTTTCATTGATCCATCCCAAATCCTGAGTCATACTGTTTGTACCAGATCCATTGGTTGTTCTACCAAGTACAGTTAAGTTGTTAGGTGGTACAAAGTACACTTCATCAAGGCTCAGGTAATCCAGACCAATACTGCTTCTGAAATTCAGACCTTCAAGAATCTTGAATTCAACGAATGCATTACCTAAAGCTCTGTTATTGAATGCATCATTTCTAACCTGATCAGCAATGATTAATGGGTTATCAATATTACTGATATACGGATCATTAGGATTTAATGAACCATCGGCGTTTCTTGCCGGAACTGCTGGTGATTTTACGATTGCTACCGCCACGATTCCATCACGGTCACCGGCACTTACCCTGTCAGTTTTTGAGCGGTTCATACTCATATTAATACCCGCTTTCAATCGTTCATTGATTTTCTGGTCGAAGTTAAACCTGAAATTTCCTCTGCTGAACCCGCTTCCGATAACAACACCGGTTTGGTTCAGGTAACTTCCAGATAAGAAGTATTGTGTTTTTTGAGTCCCTCCTGATAATGAAATTTCATTATTGGAAATTGGGGCTCTTCTGAATATTTCATCCTGCCAATCAGTGGTAGTTAAAGCACCCGGATTAGCAATTGGAGGCGCATTACCCACATTTACGTTCGCTTCGTTTATCAGTTCACCCCACTCCGGGCCTCCTAAAAGAGGGATTCTTTTAGCCACTTCCTGGAATCCAAAGTAGCTATTATAGCTGATTTTTGTCTGATCTTGTTTACCTCTTTTAGTAGTAATTACGATTACACCATTTGAAGCTCTTGAACCGTAGATCGCTGCGGCAGATGCATCTTTTAAGATGTCTATTGATTCTATATCATTCGGACTGATATTCGAAAGTGGGTTTTGAGGTACAGAACCACCCGCTGCGCCATTGTAATTTCCAGCATTAATAGGTACTCCATCTACTACATACAAGGGGTCGTTTCCACCTGTAATTGAACTTGCACCCCTGATCCTTACTGTAGAACGACCGCCCGGAGTACCTGTATCCTGTGTGATGTTTACACCACCTACTCTACCCTGTAACAATTGCTCGGGACTTGTAATTGGAAGATCTGCAAGCTTCTTGTTTCCAACTGAAAGTGAACCGATTGCACTGGAAACATCCTGTCTGCTCTGAGTTCCGTAACCAATAACAACCACCTCACTCAATGCCTGCTGATCTTCAAGAAGTACTACATTGATTGTAGTTCTGCCTATGGTAGAAATTTCCTGAGTTACAAAACCGATATAGGTAAATTGCAATATTCCTGCGTCAGGGATATTAAGCGTGAAATTACCATTGATATCGGTGCTTGCACCAATGTTTGTAGCCTTAAGTTTGATACTAACACCTGGAAGTGGTACCCCTTTTGAATCAGTAACCTTACCTTTTATTTCCTGTGGTGGGGCAACTTCTTCAACTTCAATTACACTTGCCTTAACTATTGCTTGTTTTTTTGAAACAATGATTGTTTCATCTACAATTGAATAGGTTAGTGGCTGATCAGCGAAACATTGTTTTAATACCTCTTCCAATGAAGTATTATTAACATTTATGGTCACCGGTTTTGCCGTACGTAACATCTGTGTATTATAAAGAAAGCTATAGTTAACTTGCTTCTGAATCTCTCTCAAAGCCTTCTCCATTGGAGCATTTTTGACAGTAAGACTTATTTTCTGTGCATAGCCATTAGCATTAACCTGCAGCAGAGAAGTCAGACATAGAATAATTACGAGTTTCATAACCCTGATTAGTTTTAATGAAATGCAAGGTTCCTTGCATTTAAACAATGTGTAAAGTTTCATACATTTGTGAGTTTGGTTTGATTTAAATTATTGGTTTTACGATCCACTATTTTTAGCGCCAAATTATGCCGGAGGCGTTCGCAGCGCTTCCGGTTTTTTATTGCCGCTATTAAAGGTATTGGTTAGGGCATAACAGTTATCCTCCTTCCTTCTATTCTAAATTGGATTGCACCTGTTAATTCCAGCATTTTTAATATTTCAGAAATGTTTTTATCGCGTGAAATCGTTCCTACGAAATCTTTATTGCTCAAATTACCCTGATAGACTACTTCTACATTATACCATCGTGAGACTTTACGCATAATACTTTCTATGTTTTCATTTGCAAAAATGAAGTATCCGTTTTTCCATGCCACAGCCTCGTCAATATCGGCAGCCGCGACTTTGATCTTTCCCGTACCTTTATTTAGTATTGCCGCCTGGCCTGGCTTCAGAAATGCAGTTCCTGATTCCTTCAATATTTGTACAGAACCTTCAAGCAAAGTAGTATTGATACTCTTTTCATCATCATAAGCCATTACGTTGAACTGAGTCCCCAGAACCCTGATATCCATGGAGTTGTTCGTACGAACAATGAATGGCATTTTCCTATTCTCTTTGATATCAAAATAGGCTTCGCCTTTAAGTTCGATAACCCGTTCTTTTCCTATAAAAGCAGTTGGGAATCGGATGCTTGATCCGGAGTTAAGCCATACCCTGCTTCCATCGGGTAATGCAAGCTGATACTGCCCTCCCATTGGCGTACTCAAGGTGTTGTATTTTACAGCTTCGACGAGTTTATCCCCTGCAGAATATTCTAAAGATCCGGATCCGGTCTTCCTGATGTCTGTATTATTTTCACTAGCCAAAATGCCATTTTTAGCATCATCCAGATTGATCTGTGAACCATCATCAAGGGTTAGGATAGCTCTGTTATCACCAGGTAATACATCATTCTTAAAGCGGGGCGATTCTGTTTTTGCTATGATGATGGTCTCTTTTCTAAGACTGTTGAAATACAGTCCTGATGACAGAATGAGAATTATTGCAGCGGCTACAGCATACCAGGTTCTGATCTTAATTAGCTGCCTGCGTTTCTGTCGGGCAATACTAGCTAAAAGCTCAGCATGAATGGTTTCTTTAACAACTTCCTGATTACCCATTTGGTCTTTAATCCAGTGATAATTTTCCAGATCAATACTATCCTGATAGTTTTCAATTGCCTCCCTTTCCTCGATGCTGCATTTGCCGGAGAGGTATTTTTCGTAAAGCGCGTTATATTCTTCTCTGGTCATTCTGATGCTTTGTTATATAGAGTCTTTTCTGATGCTCAACACACATAGATTTGGTAAATAATTCAATATTTTTCATTTGATGATTCCCAAGCTGATGATTGGGACACTATTATTTCCTTGTTAATTTTACGGAAACCTGTATTCCTGGGATGTGAATTCCATGCTTAACAGTAATAATTTAGAGGTTCTGAAATTTTTATTTCTATTTATTAATGGTAATTTTATGCTCTATTAATGTATTGAAAGTAAATTTGAATTCAATAACAGGAATAATCTACACTCATCAAATGCCAGCAAATCATCCCTCTGATGCGATATTATTGAATTTGATCAAGACTGGGGATCTTGATTCATTTAATATTTTATTTGAAAGGTACTGGGATAAATTATTCACCACTGTGTATTCAGTCTGTCCGGATACTGAGGTCTGTTCTGAAATTGTTCATGATATCTTCCTGAATCTATGGTTAAAGAGGGAAAAGCTACAGATTGAATATTTCAAAGGATACATAACGGCTTCTGCCCGGTATCATGTTTATCGTTATGTTAAAAATATCAAAAGGAAAACGATTGAATACAGGGAAGATCTTGACTATGGCAATGTTGTTGCTTTAAATGACGGTGAAACCAATATTCGATATCGTGAACTGGAGAGAAAAGTAGAAGAGGAGCTTGAAGAGCTGCCTAGCCGTTGCAGGGAAATATTCACACTCAGCCGTATGGAGCAGTTGACTAATGATGAAATTGCCGCGAGACTGGATATATCAAAGCGCACTGTGGAGAATCAGTTGACCCATGCTTTGCGCCATTTAAGGTTATCTATCAGGCATTTTTTGGTCTTCTTTATTTTTTTTCAGATATAATTCAGGGCCAATACGGTTCTAATCAATGAATTACCTGCCTCTGTTTATTACTACCGGATCGGAAATTCCATTAAGATTATATACGATCTTTCCGGCTCTGATAGTCATCTCGCATTCCAGCTTTCTGTTCGCATTCATTTTATACCCGGTATAATCGAAGAAGCCAAATTTCCCTTCTCTCATATTAAAAACAGACAGGTCAGCAATTGAACCTACAGATAGTGTACCAAGGTCCTCCCGCTTAATTTCTTTGGCGGGATTAAGTGTGGTGGCTTTTATTACATCAGGCAAGTCCATACCCATTGCAAGAAATCTCGACATTACTGTTAATAAATCTTTCATGGCGCCATTGATAGCCCCCTTATTCATATCTGTGCTGATTGAGTTTGGAAAGAATCCCTGCTCTAAAGCTGGAATAGCCTGGGAATAGGCAAAGCTGATGCCTCCAAATCCCACATCGAATACAATTCCTCTTTTTTGAGCTTCGAATACAAAAGGTTTTACCTTTTTAGTTTTTGGATCCACAATGGATTCTCTGGAGTTTCCTAGCTCCGCAAAACAATGTGTAAAAATGTCACCTGGGCGCAGATGCTTGAAAAATAGTTCTTCAATAGAATGTGCGGGAGTAGTTCCTCCAAAATCAACCATGACAGGAATATCGCCGGCTAGTTTGCCAGCTTCAACAGCTCGGTCAACCGGAATCCATTCCGGACCGTTGTAATGCGAAGTTTTAATTCCTATGATATGATCTTTATATTTGCGGGCAACAATTGATGTCAATTTCGCATCCATATCAGTAAGGTTTTGCTCATATGCACCACCTTTATAGCCTTCCCCGACAATGTTTAGCCATGCAAGAACTCGGGTTTCTGATTGATCAATAACCTCTTCTTTAAACCTCTCGAATGACCTCCATCCCGAACTTCCAGCATCAACCGTAGTTGTAATTCCGCTTCGGAATGTGAAACCATCTGCAACCGGATCACCCGGTCTCATGTTGTGGAAATTATGGGAATGGATATCAACGAGTCCTGGTGTTACATACAAACCGGATGCATTTACTACTTGTCTTGCTGTTTTTGGATCGATATTCTTTGCAACCAGGACTATCTTATTTCCGTTAATGGCTACATCCATTAACTCATTGATATTGTTTTTAGGATCAATTACATGACCACCTTTTACAACAATGCTGTAAATCTGTGCCTGGCTTGTGAAAGCAAGCAGGTTTAAAAAGAGAAATATAATACGGGAAATCCTGTTCATTTTTTTTTTTCATTATAATCAGATACTCTTTAAAATCAGAGGCTAAAACTAAACACTCGAACCATCAGATTTATTTGGGAAGGCTTAGTTTCCAAATATTACCACCAGATGCTCCATATTCTATTACATATACCATGTTTTTTATCATTACGGCATCTGTTGCTCCATTAAACCCTTCAACAATCCGGGTAGTTTTTACAAAATAATTATCCGTTGCTTTATCATATGAAAGATCCAGATGCAAGAGATCTGCCCCCTGATCAGTAAATGGTTTCATCAATGCTGAGCGGGCTCCCAGTGAATAGCGAATCGTAAAACCATCACCCCTTAAATCTTTTGAAAGCCTTTTTTTCGTGTCAAAAAATAATGCCAGGGGAGAGCTGTGTGGGGTAAAGGTGCTTACTGTAACACCTGTAAGATCTCCATCAAGTACTTTGCCTGAATGTCCCCGGTATTCATTAGCATCAGGGCCTAAATTTTGTATACCCGGAGAAAATCTAACTCCGGAAGGGATTTTTGGAAAATCAGGATCATTCCTAAAGTATCTTACTGCCCATGCATGAGCACTTCTTGGAATAAAGGGATCGGTATCCGGATCCGGCTGCCAGTCAGGATATTGTTGTGGATTATCAATTCCGCCAATTACCCAGGGAAATCCATAGTGGTGGCCCTGTCTGATCCAGAACATATCTTCATTATGATCATAGTCAGAAGAATTTGATACACCGAATAGATTGCCTGAACCATCAAAAGCAAGGTCATAGGCATTACGTATCCCATCTGCAAAAATATAACCGTCTGCTTTTAGCTTTACTTCATCATCTGGCAGTAGAAGGTCTTTTGAATCAATAGGAAATCTGAAAATCTTTGAAGTTAATGCGCCATTTCTAGCATTGGGCCATGCGCCATTGTTATCCTGTACTTCACCATGGTCGGTGCGTGAACCACTGTTCACAAAAATGTATTTCCCATCCGGACTTATTTCAAGGGCATTCCAGCCATGATCAAACACCGTGCGGTTGGTGCCATACTCAACCGTATTAAATACTACAGACATTACTGGTTTTTCACCTGGTTTAAGATCATAGCGAACCATCCGGCCTTTATTCCCCAAACCATTATTAACCTTGGTGTTGCCAGTGAGGAACAAGGTGTTTTTATAAATTGCTGCACCCTGAAGGCGCGGAATACCATGGTCATCTACAGAGAGAATTTTTTCAGCAACAGGGCTCTTGCCCTGAATATTTTTTATCCTGTACACTTCCCCATCATAACAGGTAAAGAACATTGACTTTGTAGATTCGTCATATAAAATGCGTACACTTTTAGGCGCTACCGCCATGAAATGTTCAACTTTAATATCAGGTCTTAAGGCTATCGGGGCTTTGGATACTCTTGTATTCTGAGCATTTAACATTGAACCTGAAAACAGGAGAGTAATTAAAAGGAGCTTACTGGATATTGTGTATTTACTAATCATTTATTTTAATTTATTTTCTCTGGATTTTAATTCAGTGAATATGCGGGTTTGTTAATATAATTTTTAATTTTATTTGGATGGCAATGCGAATGTTACCATATAACCGGCAGGGTTTTCAGAATCTCCACCTACAGAAATCGCTACATATTGTTTTCCCTTAGTCCAATAAGTTGAAGGGTTGGCATTTGCGATTCCAGGTAAGGTAGTTTCCCAAATTTTTTCACCTGTTTTTTGATTAAAGGCCCTGAATTTTCTATCGCGCGTGCTGCCAATAAAAAGTAATCCGCTCTTGGTTAACAAAGGGCCCGCTGATCCGCTTGCCCCCGTTTCAGGAGCACCGGGTAACTGCCCTTCAGGCTGATTTCCCAGGGTGACCGACCATTCAAATTCACCGGTATTCAAATTAATGGCATGCAATTGACCCCATGGAGGTTTGATCCCCGGCCGGCGTTGGTTGTCAAGAAATTGGCCATATGCTGTTAAATTCAGGTATTTATCATCATTTTGATTAGTAATCCCTGATTTATTGGCCAGTTCATTCTCCTGAATTTCTTTCAGGAAGCTTTGTTCTCTGGAAGGACGTGCAGTTGAAGACTCTTTATCAAAGAGATAGGAAATAATTGCTTCCTCCTTTCCGGCAATTACACTGGCAAAGGATGGCATTTTGCCTCCTCCGCGTTTGATTTTATTCAAGGCATCTTCACGGCTTAATCTGGTTTCAAGTGCTAAAAGAGAAGGGTTTCCGGATTCATCTCCATTCTTATCTGCCATATGGCAACTTACACAGTAGGTCGAATAAAGTGCTTTACCTTGGTTATAGACAGAAAGGTTGGACGTTTCATTCTCCACAACTTTTTTCATGGTAGCGATTTCCGGTGAATCATTCGACTTGACATAAATTATTCCTCTGACAGGATCAACAGTACCACCTCCCCAACTCGAGCCTCCCCGGCTACCGGGCAACATGAAGGTTCCCTGAATTGATGGAGGAGTAAAAGGGCCTTCATATCTAAAGGCATTGAAGCGCATCAATAAGCTGTCGTGTGAACCCTTAGAGTAATTGCTGATATCGTCTTTGGTAACAAACTGTCGGGCATAGGGTGCCGGTTTTGTAGGGATGGGTTGGGTTGGCCATGCCTGCTCACCCGGAATGTCGGATGCGGGAACCGGTCTTTCCTCAATTGGGAATAAGGGTTCTCCGGTATCCCGGTTAAAGGTGTATATATAACCCAGTTTTGAAGTCTGAGCAACCGCATCAATCTTTTTGCCATTATGAACTACCGTAATCAGGTTTGGTGGTGCCGGTAAATCATAGTCCCAGAGATCATGGTGGACAGTTTGAAAATGCCATCTGTATTTACCTGTGGCTGCATCCAAAGCGACCACAGAATTTCCGAAAAGATTCATTCCAGGCCGGTCTTTGCCATAATAGTCATAAGTAGGTGATCCGGTAGCAAAAAATACCATTCCCCGTTTCGCATCCAGACTCATTCCCCCCCAGTTATTGGCCCCTCCAACATATTTCCAGGCATCTTTGGGCCAGGTATCATAACCAAATTCTCCGGGTTGCGGTATGGTATGGAAGGTCCATTCCAATTTACCCGATTTAATATCATAGGCACGAACATGACCCGGCTCGGCACCGTATAGTTCTGAAACCTCATTGCCAATTATCAAAAGGTTTCGGAATACAATTCCGGGGCTGGTTGGTATTACCGATATTTTATCGGGATCTCCCCGCATGCCAACATTCATGCTAACCCAGCCATTATTACCGAATGATGGGATAGGAATACCGGTTTGAGCGTTTAATGCATAGAGTTTATCACCTGCGGTAAGGAGAATTCTTTTATCGGCACCCTCTTCCCAATACGTAACTCCTCTTCCTATTCCACCTCCGGCTTCTCCATTGAAAGGATCAAATGCCCAGATTTGTTCACCCGTACTTGCATCCAGTGCATAAGCTCTATGACGGGCAGATAAAGTGTACATCACACCATCAATAATTATTGGGTTACTTTCGCTGTTGCCACCCCGGGATCCGGGAGGGGCATCACTGAATTTATGAGTCCAGGCAAGTTCCAGAGTTTTAACATTATTGGTATTGATTTCACTAAGTACTGAATAGCTTGTACCTTCAGCATCCGCCTTATAAACAGACCAGGTGCGCTCAAGATTAACTTTTTTTTCACTTCCCGGATAAACTTTGCATCCGGTGTAAACCAGAATACCAAAAAATAGGAGTAGCAGAATTGATTTTATGTTAATGAATTTGTAAAGTTTTACCATAGAAAAATTGAGATTGAGGAATCAAATTAAAAACAATTTAATAATATGTTATATGCTTATTGAAAATAATACATGAATGTTTAGTTCTCCATGATAAAGCATCTTATTTCAGGCAGATCTTCATGATTAAATGAGTTCAGTTAAATTATTTATCTGGCAGAGAAAAAGCGACGTAAGAATCTGCTGATTTGGTTCTCATTTTCCCACCCCCGCAGGCGATCACTACATACTGTTTTCCATTGATGCTATAAATTGAGGGGCTTGCATATCCTCCGGCAGGTAGTTTCGTTTCAAACAAAAGCTTTCCGTTTTTTTTATTAAAGGCTCTGAACATCTCATCGCTTGTTGCCGCAATAAATACCAGACCCCCGGAAGTAACAACCGATCCCCCCCAGTTCTCAGTACCTGAATGGATGCCCTTAGCTTTCATGTCCGGATGATCACCCAGTGTTTCTTTCCAAACAACTTTTCCATTATTCAGATCAATGGCCTGAAGGGTGCCCCATGGCGGACTTACTGCCGGGTATCCTTCGATGGTTAAAAATTGCTTGATTCCTCCTAAACGGTATGGTACTTCATAGAATGGATGTTTCTTTTTCTTTTCAGGGATGTACTCCTCTTTTTGCAGGGGCTCATTTTTAAGCAGGTACGATGCAATGGCAGTTTTATCTGCCTCATTAAGGTTTTTGAAAGCAGGCATCATTCTTCTGCCAGAAGTGATGAGATTCTTAAAATCTAATGTTTTGTATTTATTGTTCAGATCTACTAATGCAGGGAAATTGCCTGAACCTTTAAGATCGGCACCATGGCAACCACTGCAATTTTTGGTGTAAAGGGAAGTGCCTGCTTCCAGATTGGTTTGTCTTGTTTTTGCAGGTTTTTCAATGCGATTATCTGCTATGGTAACAATCCAGGGTAATTCATTCGCATTGATATACATAATTCCACTTTCTGGGTCAACTGAAGGGCCGCCCCATTCACCACCGCCTGTTAGTCCGGGGAATACCAATGTGCCTTCCAGGCTTGGAGGTGTAAACATAGGTCCGCCTTTAAATGTGCGGAAGCGCTTAACAAGTTCCTGATAGGAAGAATCCGGAATATTTTTATTGAGATCTGCCTCTGAAATCCCTTGTCTTGCAAATGCGGGTATGACCGTAGGAATAGGCTGTGTGGGCGAAGGATGCTCGCCCTCCAGATCTGAATGTGCAGGTACAGGGGTTTCTACAATAGGGTACACCGGCTTGCCGGTAACCCGGTCCAGAAGATATATATAACCTTGTTTGCTAGTTTGTACAAGCGCATCTATCGATCTGCCATCTTTTTTAACTGTTAGCAGGGTAGGAGCATTTGGGAAATCCCAGTCCCATAAATCATGGTGAATGGCCTGAAAATGCCAGATGTATTTTCCTGTTTCAGCATTCAATGCCAAAATGCTATTCCCGAAAAGATTATCGCCTTTTCGTTTTCCGCCATAATAATCTGCATTTGCAGTACCTGTAGATGCGTATACAATCCCTCTTTTTTCATCCAGGCTAAATCCGCCCCAGGCATTAGCGCTGCCAACATATTTATAGGCTTCCGGATCGTCCCAGGTTTCATAGCCTTTATCGCCGGGTGCCGGGATGGTTCTAAACAGCCATTTCAACTCGCCGGTATACACATCATATGCCCTGATATGCCCCGGAGCTGATTCTTCTTCTTCAGAAAGGCTGCTTCCCATGATAATCAAATCCTTATAAATCATGCCTGCAGAAGTAGAAGTAACTCTCAAATCACTGATATCCCTGTTCATTTCCAGATTATCATGTAAAGAAATCCTTCCATCGTTTCCAAAACTGCTTACAGGTTTTCCTGTAGCACTGTTAATACAATAAAGAGAAGATCCGGCAGTGTAAAAGATCCGGTGCTCATTGTTTTTTCCTTTATGAATAGCAATTCCCCGACAAACATTCAAACCATAACTTTGTTTTCCTGCATTGTCGACGAGCATAGTTGGTGCCGGATCAAAGACCCATTTTTCAGTACCATTGGTGGCGTCTACTGCAAATAGTTTCAACTGAGGAGATGTGCCATACAGAACACCATCAATGATCAATGGGTTTGTTTGTATTTGACTTGATTTATCTGCGTCTTTGGTATGGTAAACCCATGTAACTTTAAGCTCCCCGACATTATTTGTGTCAATTTGATTTAGTGGGGAATAGGCCTGCCGTTCATTACCTCCCGCATAAACATCCCATTCCTTATTGCTCAGATTATTCTGACAGGAATGAAGTGTAAAAGATGCCATTAAGCAACAAAAAGTAAATAATAAGGGGTTTTTTCTTTGGGATATTGGAAATATCATCTATAGATAGGCTTATTTGAGTTTCTTAAATATTGTAGAATTTAACAGCATTATCGTGGAACAATTTCTTTTGTTCATTATATGGTCTGTTTTTGACGATCTCTTTCAGAATATTAACCCAGTTTTCAATTTCGCTGGCTTTTAAGCACCATGGCCAGTCGCTGGCAAACATCACCCGGTTTGGCCCAAAAATATCTAGGCAATGGTTTATGCCCGGGGCAAGAGTTTCCGCCGATTTAGGATATCCTGAGCTTATAGAGATGATACCGGAAATTTTACAAACAACATTTTTGTTTTGAGCGACAGTTTTCATTGCAGCGATCCATTCATTGGCATCATGATTAGCTTTGCCACTTGTTATGGCTGGATCCAGAAAAGCTCTTGGATCAACATTCCCGCAATGGTTTACAAGGAATCTGCTACCCGGGCAGGTTTTGATAAGCTCAGCAACTGCAGGCAACCAGGCAGGTGAAATCGTGAAATCCAAACTCATATTTAGTCTCCCCAGAACTTCAACGTTTCTGATCAATTGGGGGTCTTTCATACTTGCGGTGGATCTAAATCCATACCTTATGCCTTTAATGTATTCTGAGCCTTTGAACTGGGTAATATAGGTTTCAAAATCAGGACTCAGGAGGTCGGCACAGATCACAGCAGCAACTGTGGGATTGGATTTGTCTTTACACATCTCTATCGCATACAAAGCTTCTTCATGTCGTCTGGCAACAGGTACTGCAACTTCCATATAAACCGCTTTCACCATGTTGACATTGCTAACGGCTTCCATATAGGCCTTCATGTCATAATTGCCCGGAACCGGTGGGGATGTCCAAGCTTTTCCAAAACGAACCAGATCGGCAAGGTGTTGATGAGTGTCAATGATTGGCAGTAGTGCGGATGGATTTCTAAGATTCGAAGAAAGCAAAGAGCATGCGGGAAAGGAAGCTAATGCCAGGACTGAAGCGGATGTTAAAAATTTTTTTCTATTCATTGCAATATCAGATCATGTAAACTCATTCATTCCCAAATAAAATGCAGGATTAATATTATTTATCCAGGATAAATATGAATTTTCAAGTTAAGAAATATTCCATTAAATTTTTCTGGCTGTCTGATTTTTACCTATTTTTCAAGAATATGAAGGTTGAGTTGAATTACTGGTCACAAAAATTATGGTGGGATTTAAATAACCTGATTTCGATATAAGAAAGATTTTAAGATAGGCTTATAATTATTCAGATATTCTCTGGAGCCAAAATTCGTTGATTTTGAAAAGCAATACCTGTGTGTTATAGGCTAGTTCAGCCCTTTCCTCTGGAGTATTTCCGGCAAGAAATCGCGTTCTGGTTCCCCTCTGGTCGGTGTTCTCACCGTACCATACACAATCATTGGTCGGTGATAACACCAACCACAGGCGAATAGCCGGAAGATAATCCTCCGGCAAGGTTTATTTTACCCGGAGCTGATTTTCATTGGGATGGGTAGCCCGGCAAAAGGCTCATTTGTTCGGGTTCAGTTTTTTATTCTGTAGCACATAATTCATTTAACCCCCGACCTTATCCAAAGATTCCCGAAGCCTTTTTTCCGTTTTTGATTATCCTGTCAAAAGCCAGCAAACCATGCATCAATTGGCGTGGATAATGATAATGTTCAGCCAGTGCAACCTGTGAATGTTTTTCAACTTTACGATCACCGCTGCGTATAACAAAAGTATATCCCGGCCGCGAAAATTTATCAGTGATATAGGTTTCAGTTTCAGCAAAGCAATTCAATGCCCATGGGTCATTTCCATGTTCAACCATGGTAAGGGCGCCTGCCAGGATCTCTTCCTGTACCCAGCGTGCCTTATTCAAAGAGAAGGTGTTTGTTTCTATATTGTCCAGTGAACCAAAATAACCGCCAAAGACATCGTCTTTAGCAATTGTAACATGCCTCTTGAACTGTTTGGAAGCATTTTTAAACAGGGTCGCATCCTTTCGGAGAACAGCATAATTCATTACAAAGGCAAGCGTTTCGCAGCCATGTCCGATATCGCCAAACCTGGATGCCACCGGGTCTGAAAGAGGCTGAAGATCATGTGAAAGAGCCTCATTCAAAACCTTACATTCCGGGTTAATATGATGGTTCATGATCGCATTCACACACCTGTCAGCAATAGTTTCAAGTTCTGCATCCTGCCTTTGCCTGAGCATTTGGGTGGCTACGCTTAGCAGAAGCATCCAATGGCCTAAGATTCTTGGACCTTTAATCCGGTTTTCTGCCTTGTATGGATATGTAAAATCAGGCCTGTCATAACGAGCAACAGCTTTTAAGACAATATTCTTCGCCAGGTCAAAATATTGTTTTTCGCCGGAAGCTTTTGAATATTCGGCCAGGCCTTCGGCTACAAAAAGATTACCATAAATATCACCTTCCTTATCCGAAAGTGGCTTTCCCTCTTTGGTGTAATTCGAAATGAAAAAACTGTCATCAGCTGGTAGATTTTTCAAAATAAAATCCTTCGACTTCCTGGCGATTTCCAGATGCCGGGGATCTTTACCAAAATTGTTATAGAGAAAAGAATAGGTCCATATGCCCCGGCCTTCGTACCATGCATTTTTGTTTGTTGATACCCGCTCACCACTTACTAAATTGACTGTACACATGAAACCACCTAAGTCGTGATCTACAATAACACGGTCAAGTTTCGGGAGTAAATCGCCGAATAATGCATCCTTATACTTTTCCTTTAATTTTTCAATGTTAAGATCTTCAATTGTTTTAAGACCACCCTGCCTGAAAATTGAATTACCAGGTTCCGGTTTTGATTCTGCATAAGTGGCAATAGTGCCCATGCTAATTAATCCCAAACTGGCAAGGGTGTTTTGTTTTATAAAATGGCGTCTTGAGTGCTTCATGTTGAAAAACTTTCTGTTGTTTTATACTACATTTTATAATTTCTGCAAACGGTTAATGTATTCGCGAAACACCAGGAAGCCGATTTCAGCACAGTCAGCACCCACAATTGCTGGGATGTCTTCCGGCCGGTGGTATGCAGGAAGGGTTATCCCATCATAACCACGGCTATTGACATACATGGCTTTACCTCCAGATCCCCTGAAGGGAGCTGAATCCATGTTATAACCTTCACCGTCGAAGAGTTTGGGTTCAGCTTTGATATTGAGATCCCGATGAATAGATGCGATCATATCTTTAATATCATTTTCTCTGGAATAAATTTGAAGATTGGGTCCCCATGTTAGTGAGTCGAAGTTGACGACGAACTTTATATTTTTCATTGTTCCCTCGCGGTTTCTTTTTTCTGCATAGTGAATGGCTCCAACCTTACCATCTTCTTCGCCACCTGTTGCCATGAAAGTAATTGTGCGATTCGGGACTGTACCTGAAAAAGAATGAGCCAGCATAAGCATGACAATGACTGAAGCGGTGTTATCATTTGCTCCGGGACTCATGTACGGACTGTCTGCATGTGCCAGGAAAAGGATTTCTTCAGTGCTTTTTCCGGGAATAGTCGCAATGATGCTTGAGCCTGGCTTTGGCGGCAAAAAACGGGTCTGTACATTCACCATGACAGGGCTACGGTTCTGAACAGCAGCCTCCAAAGCAGGAACATCCTGCCTGCCGATATTAAAGATGGGATCTGAAGGCTGTGCCGGATCGACATAGCCAATCTCACGGTCATTCCGGTAAGCTGATGAGGAGATCGCCCTGCCATAAGAATTAACTGTAACTGTTGCTAAAACCTTATCATTGGAATCCACAAGTTTATAAGAGTTTCCTCTTTCTGCCTTTTTAAGTATTCCAGTGGACCCGCCCTTCGGGGTTCCCGCAATTCCTTTATATGGCATAGTTTCCAGTTCCGTGTTTCCAATACGGAACACCGGCCGGCTCGTTGGTTCCCACATAGAAAAAGGAACCCAGTCCTGTACAACCTGTGCAGAAGCCAACCCAAATTCTTTTTTATAGATCAGTGCCACTTTCTCATATTCCGCGGTCCCAAACCGATGCGGACCTATATCAGTACAAATCGTTTCAAGCAATCTCTTTAGGTAGGCCTCTCTTTTTAGCGGGGTATCCACCAGGTGCTGTGAATTAGGCAGGGATTGTCCCAAAAGCTTATAATTACCTGCAAGGGAAAGTAAAATAGCACTGCCCCCCAGCTTTAAAAATTCGTTTCTTGACAGATATTGTTTCTTCATATTAAAAGGAGTTTAATAATATGCTTGCATAAGTTCAGGATTGTGGATTAAGCCAATGACTTTGCATTGCACTAAAGAATAGTACAATCTACAGCCGGATGTCCCATTAAAGTTAATGCTTTTTTTTGTGCTGAAATAAGGCTGGAAAATTCAAGCCTAATGTTTAAGCCTGAACCGACTAGTTCGGGCAAATAAAAGCATGAGGCCTTCCTTGAGCTCAGGGTTAATCTGTGCCTCTCTTTCAACAGAGGCTAGTATGCTATATGGGAGTCAATCTATGGCCACAAATTTCAGGCAAACCGGCTTGTCGACCATAATTTTTTGGCCGCCGGGACTTAATAAGCCTGATTTTTTATCTCTCTTAAAAATTATTATTTCATTACTTGCACTGTTAGCAACCAAAAGAAAATTCCCGCTGGGGTCTATTACAAAATTTCGGGGAGTATTTATATTGGTCGTTTGGCGACCTGCATATTTCAAAATGCCATTTTTGGCGATGGAATAAATGACTATTTCATTGGCTTCAGCCCGATTTGATCCATATAAAAATTTACCATCAGGTGAGACATGGATATCAGCAGCTTCAACTGTACCTTTAAATTCCGGGGAAAGCATTGTAATGGTCTGCTTGGTTTCCAGTATGCCGTCTTTATAATCAAATCCAACAATCGAAGCTCCCATCTCTAAAATCAGATAGGCATATTTTCCGTTTGGATGGAAAGTTAAGTGTCTTGGACCTCCTCCTTTACTGACACTTACAGAAGAAACTTTTGCCGGGTATAGGGCCTGAGGTGAAGCTGGATTTATTTCATAAATTTTAACCTGATCTATTCCTAAATCTGCAGCAAGTAAATAGTGTCCATCAGGGGATAAAACTACAGCATGAGCATGTGGTTTCGCATTTGAATCTGAACTTTCCTCATGTTGTATCTTTTGTATGTCCGTATCAAGAGAGCCATCTTTTTCAACACGAATCGCAGCGATGCTGCCTGAATCGTAATTTGCTGCGAAGACCAATTCCTTATTATCATCTACAGAAACATAGCAAGGTCCATCACCGCCTGAACTGACACTATTTAAAAAGTTAAGCTCACCAGTATGGGCATTAAAGGCAAATGACTGAATTGTGCCATTTTCAACTTCACTAACGGAATATAAATTCTTTCTATCCTTACTAACAGCCAGATAGGATGGATTTCTTATCCCAAGTGTTTTTGAACGAAAACTTGATTGCCCTGTTTTGGTATTAAAACTATATACATGAATTCCATTTGTTTTTTCTTTATTTGTATAGGTTCCTACAACAAGATTATAGGTTTCCCCATTATTTGGTTGTGCAATTGCACAGGAGCAAAGTAAGAAAAGGAGTGTGTATAAAACTGTAGTTCTCATGTATATAGAATTTTTGTTTCAGATTATTTATTTAAAAATCTTACCGAAATTTAAGTGTGCCAAAATATTGGGGCAAATGAAATTGTGGTTTTGGATGATTGATAGGCGACCATGTAGCATAATGAGGATTGGAGGTGATTTCAGCTATTTTGTAAAAATTCGCTTTCCAGATTACACCTTTTTTGGGCCGGCTGATTTTTGAATAATTTTCCAGCATATTAAGCGGAATTCTATATTCTACGGTCCATGTTAGTGGTCCCGAAATTTCGGGATCCACTATTTTTGGTAAGGAATGTCCGATCTCAATCTTTTTTATGTCCTCTGCATTAGGTTTAGGTCCAATACGTGGATTTGGATTGTATTCAAGCAGTGCTGTGCCCCCGCAATTAACTTCGAGATTAAAAAAAATCAGGGGAAACTCAGTGTTAGGAGAAAAGAAGAATTCTACAGCAGAATCTTTCCATACCGGTCCATTGATTTCTGTTGTTATACTTCTGACAAAACGATCCTGAACATGAAAAATAACATAAACATTTTCTGAATCATACATCATTTTAGCATGTACAATTGGGCGGAATTCAGGATTCTTTCGAATGAAATTATTGATCTCAATTGATTTAATTTTCTTCCATTCCCGTTTATCCCAATCCCCATCTATTTTAATAGCATGCTTCAACCTGACTATATTGTAGACAGGCTGGAATCCTTCTGAATCCAGCCTGCTTACCTGAGCAATTGCATTATGGCCCAATAATAAGACAATAAATAAGGTTGTAATAGCTTTTTTGGCTGTCATACTTGTGTGATAGGGCCAGAGTTTGAAATTTATTATCTGCAAATGCAGGGTCTTTACTTCCTGTATATCACTTTTTTTTACTCCCGGCATTTCTGACCATATCTACATCGGAGCTCGACACGACACTGGCATTATTCCCAAATTTCTTACGGATATAAGTTGCAATCGAAGCGACGGCATGATCATCTAAAAATCCCTTATGGGCAGGCATTAATCCATCCCATTTTTGTCCGTTAACTTTGATTTCGCCCTGCAACCCATTTAAAATTGCATCAAGAAGTCTTGTCTTATCACCGCTTACCCAATCTGAGCCATCAAGTGGTGGAAAACGGTTATTATCTCCCTTCCCGTCTTTTTGATGACAACTTGCACAATAGGTATTATATAGGATACTACCTGCAAGCATATCACCACTCTGGAGTTTGTCTTTAATAGCATCTGGCTCTTTAATATATGATCTTGTTTTACGGGCTTCCATTTTGGCTAACTGGGCTTGTCCAAATTTCTCTTTATCACCTTTATACATAATCCGCCAAATCTTTCCTTTATTGGACTCCGATATATACAGCGAACCATCAGGACCTGTTGATAATCCCATAGGTCTGTAAACAGCATCGCTGGTATTCACTACAGTATCTACTCCAGTAAAGCCATCAGCAAATATTTCTATTTCACCGGTAGCTTTTCCATTCTCAAAAGGAACAAAACACACGATATAGCCAGCCTGAGGATAAGGTGAGCGGTCTGTTGAACCGTGGAGTGCCACAAAGGCACCTTGTTTGTACCTTTCAGGGAATTGATTCCCCTGATAGAACATGATATCCATAGGCGCCCAATGACCAGGGAAGCCAATCACAGGAAGATCAAATTCAGCAGCTCTGCCAATTATTTTGCCATCCCCACCATAACCCGGTTGCAATACATTCTTTTGGAGAATATGATCATAATATGCATAGGGCCAGCCAAAATCGGAGCCTTCGGTTACTTTTAACAGAGGTTCAGAAGGGAGTACAGCCCCTTGCCATGCCGAATACAGATCTGGGTAAATGGTATGAAAATTATCAATACCGTTCATCACAGCATATAAATTGTCATCCAAAGGGCTCCATTGCATTCCAACTACACTTCTGATACCAGTTGCAAATTTATAGCCATCTTTTTGAGTCTGATTATTCTTGTTTGCGTCAAATCTCCAGATACCGGCGTGATTTATCAGTTCAGGTGAAGGATCTAAACCTTTACCCCCGGGTATGCCAATTGGTCCATATTTAGTAATATCCTGTCCTGCATCAGAAGGGGATCCAAATGGAACATACATATAGCCTTTACTATCAAAGGCTAGTGGCTTTGTAGTATGCCAGTTCTTGGCCACATTGGTATCAAGATCAGTAAGTATTACTTCTGTCCTGCTTGTCGGAACCAGTTCTCCGGGTTTTAACTTATTTCTCAGAACCTGATTAACAGTACTGGTATATAAATAACCATTGTGAATAGTTACACCCACCGCAGAGCTGCCAACATCTTTATAGTCGCCAAAATAGACGATAGAATCAGCTTTACCATCATTATCCAAATCACGTAATCCAACAGTACCCCCAGACCGGTCCATCGCACGGTTAAAAGTTAACTTAACATAAATGTCGCCATTATCGTTAACAGCTAAATGTCTGGCCTTACCAATGCTATCCACAACCACTAAAGCCTCAAAATTATCAGGCAAAAAGAGGCCACCATTATCTGCATCAGCTTTAGGCGATTTTTTGGTACCGCTGCATGAAGTGAACAAAATTAGTAATAGCAGAATGCCCGTTATAAGATTCCGGGAATTTACAATCGGTAAAAAAAATTGTTTTAGTAATTTCATTGTGACTTCTGATTAAATGTAATTTAAATCTATCCCGGAGAATGTAAAAATCTCCGGGATGAATTTAAAGGTTTTAACTACAATAATTTAATGTTTTACATCCCACCATAATCTAGTGGCAGCGTTATCCGGGCCACCTAATAATGCTTCTGCTGCTTTTACAGCTGCACCATTTCTGTCCCTGTCATAATTCAGGAATGGGATCCGTCTGATAATCTTATTTGCAGGAACATCCGGGTTATCTGAATGTATCAGGGGATATAATTTAGGGTACCCTGAGCGTCTGATAGATGCCCATGCTTCATGTCCTTCAGGGAATAAGGCTATCCATTTTTGGGTAAGTATTTGCTCTCGCTGTTTTTCAGGGACGGAAGCGAATTTTACCGGAATATCCGTCAGCGCCGGGGTATTGAAGTACCCACCAGGTGCTTTGGGTAGGTTTGTGCTGTTTAAATAACTAGTTATCGTTGCATTATCAGTTATTCCCCATGTTCTGAGGGACATTTCTATACCTTTTTCATACATTGCTTCGGCAGTACCACCCATATTCCATCCATTCAAGGCTCCTTCGGCACGAAGAAAATATGCTTCTGCAGTGTACATCACGGTAGAAGGTGTTTTGAACATACTACCCGGAAGAAGTGCCTCACTCGGGCCTGAAGTATTATCAGGGTCATTAGCAGGTGCAACAATTTCTGCCACATTCATTCCGTTTCTAACCCCTGCATATTTGCCGGTATTTACAGCCGGAGCCCAATATTTGCTCATTCTTGGATCGTCATAACCGCCTAATACACTTTCCATTGTAGAACTCATCCTGAATTCATTCCAACCGGATTGTCTGTTATATCCGTTATAGTTTACGCCCCCAACTTTAAGATAAGCATCGTCACTTAATTCAGCCATTGTTCCTCCGGCAACAGCAGCTTCCGCTTCTGTTTTTGCCATTGCAGGTTCTACGTCAGAAATTCTTAAAGCTAAGCGTAAACGCAGTGTATTCGCAAATCTGACCCATTTTCTGTTATCGCCATTGTAAATTACATCTTTATCTCCATAAGAAGGTTGAGTAATATTAGCATTAAGTACATCAGTTGCTTCTTTTAATTCTTTAAAAAGATCCATATAGATACTTTTTTGGGAATCATAGGATACTACAGTGCTGTCTGAACCAATTTTTGAGTAAGGTATAGGGCCGTAATAATCTGTAGCCCGATGCATTACAAATACCTTCCAAATTCGTGCGATGGAATTCAAAGCTTTTGTTTCAGGCGTCTTTGTTTCCTTTAAAATTGACATAAGTGGTGGCAAAGACTTAGTATAAGTTGCGATCCATTGCTCCTGGATCCACTCTTGAGCGATATTGTATCGGTCTGTAGGGTCGAATGTTGCAGTGATTGCTGAATATTGAGCAAACAAATCGGCAAAAAAGCCTTGTGCGTACTGATATTCTGAAGATGATCTGCCGGAATACATAGCCATGTATTGTGCATTCGTGAATAATCCCTTAACATCACCTGAGTTTAGCGAAGTTAATCTGGTTGGGTCTGTATTTAATTCCGAATAATTTTTAGTACATCCCGAGCTAATGGCCAGAATTACTAAGCTAAAGCAGAGATATACTCTGAATTGTGTTAATATTTGATGTTTCATTTCGTACGTTTTTAATAATTAATTTATCAAAAGTGGAATTAGATTGTCAAAATGACACCTTCAGATTAAGACCAAAATTACGGGATGTAGGTAAAGCTGCATATTCTAAACCGCTACCATTTATACCTCTGGTTACTTCCGGATCTATTGGTGCAGCTTTTTTGAAGAAAAACAAATTCCTTCCAACTAATGACAATTTTGCACTTTTAATAAACCGATATTTGCTTATTAATTTATCACTAAGCTGATATCCTAAAATAAATTCACGCAATCTTGTATTTGTTGACGAATAGCTGTAAAAACCTGCAGAGGGGTATCTGCCTCCTATTAATCCAAAATATTTTTGTGAAGCAACAGCAGTTGTGTTTTTTGTGCCATCTTCCCTGTATCCATCCAATACAATACCACCTTCACGACCTAATAATGAATTTTTTGAATGGCCATAAGCATCAATAAGTGCCTGTGTGCCACCAATAACTGTACCTCCCTGCCTGTGATCAATTAAAAAGCTCATGGAAAGATTCTTAAATGAAAACTCATTTGAAAAACCGAGCATATAATCAGGGTTAAAGTTCCCAACGAACTGATCCAGACCATCTGTCAAAATTGGTGTTCCATCATTTTCAACCAGTTTCCGTCCTTGAGCATCCTCTTTCCAACCTCTGACATACATATCACCATAACTGCTGCCTTCGTCAACCTTGATCAGATATACGTTATCTCCCTCTCCAATAACAATTGACTTTATCGTTTCAGTAAGTTCCTTTACCTTATTGATATTTTTGGAATAATTTACTCCCATATCCCACCTGAAATTTTTACCCGCAATTGGAGACAAATTAGCAACAAGTTCAACTCCCTGATTTTGAATTAATCCGGCATTAATATATTTTCTGTCAAATAATGAAGCTGCAGGTAATCCAATTAATAAAAGTTGATTTTTGGTTTGAGTGTTATAGTAGGTAAAATTCATTCCTACCCGGTTGTTGAAAAATTTCCAGTCTAATCCGGCTTCGTATGAAGTAGTCAGTTCAGGCTTGTAGGTTCCCAATGACTGAATATTAGGTGTAATAATTGCCCCGCCAATACCAACAGAGTAATAGTTCCGATCGAGATATTGAGTTCCACCATAACCTGAATTAGCCATGGTCAGGCTTGCCTTTCCATAGGATACCCATGAAGGTAGTTTAACCATATCTGATACGATTGCAGATAAACCAACAGAAGGATAAAAGTAAGATTGACTTTCGGCAGGCAAAGCTGATGACCAGTCATTCCTTGCAGTGACATCCAGATACAGATAATTGTTATATGCAAAAGTTGCAGTACCGTAAAGCGATTGAACGCGTGGAGTCCTTCCATCAAGTGTAGTAAAGAAAGGTGACTTCGCATTTTGCATGTAGAAAAAATTTGGCTTATTTAAACCATTCGCGCTACCGGTAATACTTTCATATTTACTCTCTTGTAATGAAGCTCCAAAATTTCCTAAAACATCAAATTTATTTCCAAGGTTACGTTTAAAGGACAATAGGGCATCAACATTGATTCCCTGACTTCTGTTTGTACCATAATCAAAGTTTGATCCAACCTGACTAAAATAGGAATCGGCATATACTTTTCGGTTGTTGTTTTGAATGGTCTTGTCAATACTACCACGAACCTGAAGATTAAGCCAATCATTAAATTCATATTTTGCCGAAACCAGACCGAGAACACGATCCCTTTTTTGGTAGTAATTTATTCTGTTTAATGCCCAATATGGATTTACCAGAACCGAAGAACCAGGTAACCAGTAGCTTTGCCTTTCAGTACCTGTATTGTCTGTATAGGCAAAGTTTTTCATTTCGTCTAAAGGAATAGAAGTAGGAGCACTAAAAATTGAAGGTAATACATAGTTTCCGCTTCCTCCCGGCACTGGGCGGTTGTTTACATCTTCAAAAATATAGCTCATTTTTGTTGAGATAGAAAGTTTGGATGAGATAGTATTATCTGTTTTAAGATCAACATTGTGTCGTGTAAGATCATTGTTCGTTAGAATACCCTCTGCCATTGTATTCCCGTAGGAGAAATAGGTTTGCATTTTTTCACCGCCTCCACTAACACTAAGGGTATTATTATATGTTTGGGCAGTTCTGAAAAAATTCTTTAAATTATCTGGCTGTCCCGTTAATGGAACGCTTTTCCCATTCCAAAGAGTAACCATTTGTCCTGTTGCCTTCGGCCCCCAGCTACGTTCAGAGTTTGAGCTATAAATGCCGGCATCTCCCTGGCCATATTCATATTGCAATTCTGGTAGTACCGCCGCTTGATCCAAACCCAGTCCGCTAATGAAGTTAACTACTGTTTGATTAGCTTTTCCTCTTTTAGTGGTAATAATGATGGCACCATTTTGGCCCTGACTACCATATAAAGCTGCAGCAGAGGCACCTTTCAGGATGGTCATACTTTCAACTTCATCGGAATTAAGCATTCCAACGTTTCCGCTTAAAGGGACTCCATCAATTACATATAAAGGTTGATTGCTGTTAGTAATAGAGCGATTCCCCCGAATTAGTACCTTAGAATCACCACCTGGTCCGGTTGCATCTTTTGTTATGGTAACACCGGCAACTTTTCCTTGTAGTGAATTGATTAAGTTGGTCTCTTTTGCTTCATTCATCTTGTCGCCTTTGATGTTTTGAACGGCATAAGTCAGTGATTTGGCTTCCCTCTCAATACCAAGAGCGGTTACAACAATTTCTCCTAGAATCTGAAGATCTTCACGTAAGGTTACATTTAATGTAGTTCTGCCATTAACAGCAATTTCCTGGGCTACATATCCTATATAACTGAAAACCAAAATATCAGTATCAGAGGCATTCAGTGAATAATTCCCCTGCATATCAGTCGCCGTTCCCAGTGCGGAACCCTTGACACGTACACTCACCCCGGGAAGTGACTCACCTTTTGAGTCGACCACCTGCCCCCTGATGATAATTGGCGGAGCATCCTCAATAAGTGGAGTTATATCTGTAATCTTTGGCTGTTGAAAGAGTAGAGGTTTTCTTTTTACAATCACAATGTTGCCTCTGATTGTATAATTCAAAGGTTGATCGGTGAAACAGCGGTTAAGTACACTTTCAATCGATGAGTTTTTGAACTTTACATCCACAGGTTTTGCTTCTTTCAGCATCGTGGCGTCATACACAAATTCATATTTACTTTGGCTGCTAATTGACCAGAATACCTGTTCAAGAGTAGCATCTTTCTGAGATAAAGTGATCTTTTGAGCATACCCTGCGGCGCTTGCCTGAAGTATGGTAAAGATCATTAAAACAATAGAAAGTTTCATAATCAGAAGTAGTTTATAGGCGGTGGAATATTGCACACTGCATATCCTATGAGAAGGAATTTTCATACATTTGTATTGTTTAGGTTTATAAGTTTGTCGATATCACGTTGTAAGCGGGTAAGCCTGAAACTGTCTTAATGACAGATTTGAACCGGTGCGTTCGTAGCGCTCCGGTTTTTTTATTTACCCTTTTTAAGTAGGGATTAAGGCATAACTATTATCCTCCTTTCTTTCCCCTGTGCATCTCCGGGAATAATTTTAAAATGTATTGAACCTGTTGATTCCAAAATCTCAAGTACCTCGGATACATTTCTGGTTCGGGATATTTTTGCGCCGAAAACCTTTTCAGAAAAAGATCCCTGGTACTCCACTTTTAGGTTGTACCATCGGGATATCTGTCTCATAATACTTTGAATATCTTCGTTTTTGAACATAAAATATCCGTCTTTCCAGGCTGTAACCTGACTGACATCAACAGTCGCTACATCTATGTCTCCATTCTTAATTCTTGTTTGTTGACCAGGTGTTATTATTTTGCTTTTATTTTCTTTAATAATTCTTACGGAACCCTCGATTAAAGTAGTATTCGTGCTTCCTTCATCGGGATATGCCATTATATTGAAATGAGTTCCCAAAACTTCAACTGTTTGGTTGCTATTTATGACTCTAAATGGCATTTTTCTGTTATGAGCAACTTCAAAATAGGCTTCTCCGCTTATTTCTACCCTTCGTTCATTGCCTGTAAATCTAACCGGGTAGCGTAAGGATGAAGCCGAGTTTAACCATACTTTACTTCCGTCAGGTAAGATTACCTGATATTGCCCGCCTGGAGGTGTTTCAATCGTATTATACGAAAGTGATTGAGAAGAGTTTTCTGAATTCGAGATATTATAAACCAGTTGACCATCAGCTGTCTTGCTAATTTTTATACCGGATTGCTCAGCAAGCTGCCCATTTTTTGCATCTGTTAAACTGATTTTTCGACCGTCGGCTAAGGTTAAAGTAGCAATGTTGCCACCGGGGGAGATATCATTTTGTACCTCTGAAATAGCGTGTTTTGCATCAGAATTTTTTATATAGTCCTGATAAAACAATGTGCCTACTGAAATAATGAAGATAATGATTGCTGCAGATATGATTCGTGGCCAAAGGGTAGGTAGTTTGGATTTGCTGATATCAGCAATCATTTTCTGCCTGAATTCTTTTTTTGCAATTCTCAGGTCGGTTTCAGTAAGCTCAGTTAATTCGTCTTCATGCAAGTGATGAAACCATTTTTGCAGAAGTAGTTTTTCTTTCGGGTTACATTTTCCCGACCTGTATTTGTCAAGCAATTCCTTCGCTTCCTTCATGAGCTTCCAAGACTTTATTCTCTTTATACTCCTAAGACGGCAAAGCCACTATCTGATAGGTATTGGGAATTGAAAAAAATATTAATATTGGTTGGACTCAGTAATATAGAAGAGTCAAACTAATTTTATAATTTATATAAAAGCAACATAATTAGGTATGTGATTAGCCCTAATCGCACACGAAGAATACGTAATGCTTTTTTAATCTGAGTTGATACGGTTTGCTCAGATATTTCCATGAGATGGGCTATTTCTTTATGTGTAAGTTTATCTTTCCTGCTTAGCTGAAACACTTCTTTCATTCTAGGAGGAAGTGCCTTTATTTCTTTTTCGATCAGATTTTTTAAATCATTTTCCCGAATCAGAAAATCTGTTTGAATTCCTGCGTCATCTATGAAATTTTGTAATGATGCCAGGTACCTTGCTTCAACTTTTTTATGTGAAAATAGATCCAGGGCTTTGTTACGGACTGCCGTGAAAAGATAAGATGGAAGAGAAGTTTGCATTAAAAAATCAAAGCGCCTGATCCATAATGTGGTTAAAACCTCATGAATAATATCCTGTGCTTCCTGTTTATTACTCAGCTTTTTATGAGCATAGATATAGAGCAGGCTATGGTAACGCTCGTAAATTTCGGTAAAAGCCCTTTCATCCCCTTCATGCAAAAGAGCTGTCAATTCCTTATCGGACAGTGTTTGATAATAAGACATTAGTACTATAGGTAGACGAGTATAGCGAAAGTCTAATATAGCAATTATGCAAAAATATTTACACAGTCGAACTAAGGAAAATGAATATTTATGTTTTGGTCCTGAAAAACAGATTTCTAATCTACCAAGTCCTCTCCTTCAACAACTCCTGCATTTCGGCCTGAGAATAGGGCAGTTTGCCGGGGTTTGCACTTATCCATTTCGCGAAATCAGCTTCTATTTCTGCTGTCCAGCGGTTATCGATCTGTCCGGAAGTATATTTTCCTTCTTTTAATCTGATCTGCCCGAATTCGTCCCTTACCAGAACCAGTTCTCCCACTTTCACTACTTTTTCGGCATGGTGGGGCGGAATAAAGGCTACACCATCAAGATATCCCAAAACGATATCTCCCGGCAAAACAGTTACCGGTCCGATCCTGATGGCTACATTCACTCCTTTGAGCATCATTTCTGTCTGATGGGAAGGATGATCTCCCCTGATAAAAGAGGTGAAGCCCGGCATTGCCTCCAGATCCCTCAGGTCTCTCACCGTACCATTAAAAACGACCCCATTGCCTGATTTAGTCAGAATTGCTGTTGCAAGGTTACTTCCGATAATCGGGCCATCTACTACTTTCCCATAAGAATCAGCTACATAAACATCGCCTTTGCTAAGCATATCAATTGGCCAGGAAACCATATCGCCCACCCGTCCATCTGCTTTACCTTCTTTTTCAAGATGTTCTCTCACCTCAGGCCTGATGGGCATGTATTGTGCCGTTAATGCCCTTCCAACCAAAACCTCTCCGGCATGAATATTTTTCCAGTTCCCCTCATATTGGTGTAAATAACCTGCCGCTTTAAGTACTCCCCATGCCTGCTCCAGCGGGACTCTTTTCATTCGTTTAAGCAGGTCATCAGAAACTTTTGGCCTTCCGTCAGGAAAGCGTTCCCCTGTCCATTTCGGGGTTAATTCTATCATTTCCTGCCGGCTGATGGTTAGGTTTTGTGCATGAACTGATGTAGAAAGCAGTACTAATGCTGCAATGAGCTGTATTTTAAAAAATTTCATAAATCAATATTTTAATCAATAATCAATTATTTCAGTAATGTTTCAATCGTGTGGAGTTTGCCATTTTTGATTGTAGTTCTGATCTTCATTGCATCCTGAATTCTTTTTAAAGGATCACCATCTACAATGATTAAATCGGCCAGTTTTCCTGTTTCGATACTGCCCAAATCCTTGTCAACCCCAACAACTTTTGCGGCCTGAATGGTTGCTGATTGCAAAGCCTTGAAAGGAGAGAGACCTGCATCAACATAAACCCATAGTTCTGAGTGCAAACTGCTTCCGAAAGGGGCAAAAGGTGCATCAGTACCTGCGGTAATGCTTCCGCCGGCATCAGAGATCGCTTTGATTGTTTTCAGAAGTGCTTTATAGTTGGCATCGGCTTTTGGTGTTCTAAGGGAGTCAAACTTGTTGGTTTGTACATAAAGGCCTTGCAAAAATTCCGGAGTGAGGAATTTCCTGTTCCGTTCATCATTTAATAATTCATCGTACTGTTTAGCCAGCCTGAAATATCCTGTTCTTAAGCAGGCCGTTGGGGTGATATTGATCCCGGATTTAGCAACCAGTTGCACCACATCCTGATAGCTTCTGAAATTCGCATCAAGCAGCATTGAATAGCCTCTGCGGCTGGTACCTGAGAGATGCTCAATAGCATCAACATTGTATTTTGTGGCGGGATAAAGTTCATGAGAAGAGAGAGGAATGCCTATTTCATGGGCACCTTCAGTAAGAACCTTTTGAATAGAATCAGGCATCCTTACATAAGTCTTGATCAGGCTATAGCCCAATTTTTTGGCCCTTTCCAATTCCATTCTAATATGTTTGGCATCGGTTACACTATTCTCCAGTCCGTAAGCTATACGGGAACCATCAGTTAATCCACCGGTAAAGAATAGTCTAGGTCCCGGACGAACACCGCTTTCCCAGGCTTCTTTGCGTTCCAGCGCATCATATGGATCTGCTCCCGGTTCCCTAACAGAAGTAATACCATAGGATAACCAGACATTGCCGAGTTTTATGCCTGTATTTGAACTTTGGTGCGTATGCATTTCGAAAAGTCCTGGCATTACCACCTTGTCTGATGCATCAATAATTTTAATCCCTGGCTTGGGATTCTGATGAGGTTTGATATCGCTGATTCGGTGCCCCTTAATATAGATATCCATATTTTCCTGGTACGTGCTATCCTTTCCATTAAATACTTTTCCAGCATGAATGATATATTCCTCTGTGGGGATTTCAGTCTTCCATTTAAGGTCAATTGCTATTTCCTTTACTTTACCACTAGCTACATCTATCTGTTTTAACCTATCAGTTGCGATATATACTATAGTTTTTGAATCTCCTGTCCAGCTCAGGTTATCAGCAAGCTCATCGGTTAGTTTTTTCTCTTTACCTGAAATTTCACCGTTTAAGTTTACCGCAATAGTCCACAGTGTACCATCTTTGGTATAGGCAATGGTTTTTCCATCCGGCGACCAGGCAGGGCCATTCTGCACACGCATTCCAAGTGGTTTGGCAGAATCAGGTGAAACCATTACTGCCGTATCTTTTTCAAGTGATACAAGCATGAAGTTATTGACACCTTCACGGAAACGGGTGGAATAAGCTTTTAAGGCCATCATGGCTACCGTCTTACCATCCGGTGACCAGGAAGGTTTGCTTGGTACCCAAAGTGATTTATTTGCCACTTTGATTTCACCGCTGGCCACATCGGCAATATGCAGAACGCCATAGCCCCATTTCTTCATGTAGTTCTGGGTATAATAGGCAATTTTTTTACCATCAGGCGACCAGCTTGGGTAGGATACATCGTCCTTAATCTGTCCGGTAAGCAAGCGACTTTGATTGGTTTTAAGATCATGTAACCAAATGTTCATGATACCTCCCCGGTCAGAAATATAGGCGAGAGTATTGCCATCAGGCGACCAGTCAGGTTCCAGGTCTACAAATGAATCGTTGGTTAACTGGATGAGTTTACCGTCTATCTCCTGGATAAAAATATCTCCTTTGGCTGCAAAAGCTATTTTCTTTCCATCATCAGATACAACCGGACTTGCAATGCCTAAAGCTTTCTGATCTTCAGTATTGTCAAAATCATACTTTTTCTTTTTGTAAGGCTTTCGGTTAAGCGTAAAAGTGGCTTCAAAAGGAATAGTTTCAACCGATGATTGCCCGATTATCCTTTTCCTGATAAGCCCATCGGCTGTGTATATTAACTTATTGTCAGCAGTCCAGTTGATGCGGAAAGGGAACAGATCTTCCTCACCGGCAGATATTTGTTCAGTACTGCCATCACTCAGGTTAGCCAGCTGGATATAACTCGTATTTTTATCATCAAAAAGCATTGATTTGCCGGTAAATGCTACATAGCTTATCTTGCTATCGTCATTATTCCAGGAAGGTGCAGCAATACGCATAGCTTCAGAAATCGCCAGTTTTTCTGCTCCGTTTTCAAGAATATAAATTCCGGATTCTGTTCTATTTGAAACAAATGCGATTTTGGTCCCGCTGGTTGAAAATGCAGGATTTGAATCATTTGCCTGATCGGATGTGAGCTGCTTAAGTGTTTTGCTCGCAAGATCAATTTGCCAGATATCATAATTTCCGCTTCTGTCGGAAGAGAAGACGATCGATTTACCATCTGGTGACCAATCAGGTTCCCTGTTATCCGATGTTCCCGAAGTTAATTGTGTTAAGCCTGAGCCATCCTTGTTGATTGTCCAGATATGATAAGTTCCATCCCGGTAGGAGTGAAAGACAATTTTTTCGCCGTCAGGCGACCATGCAGGTTCCTGGGAATCTCCCATTTCATCGGTTACGCTTATTGCTTTTCCGCCTTCAACCGGGATTGTCCAGATTGTGCCTTGTAAAGCCATTGCCAATGTTGAATTGTCGGGTGACAGGGCAACAGCCATATTGGTGCCTTCTGAAACCGTTACATCAATTGCATTATTTTTGCAGGATGTAATGACAAAATTGAATAAAATAGCACAGCTCAGGAATAAGATTTTTTGTTTCATCGGATTATTCGGGTTAATTTCAGAAAAAAATATATTGATCAATCATATTATTAAATAGCTATAAATCAATTAATTAGGATTTGGCTTTAGCGAGCACAGACTGCATACTTACAGACCTGCCTCCCTGCCTTTTACTTTCATCAGCAGCTTCCATAAATACATGGATTGCGAGGGTTTCTTCCATACTTACCGGACTAATACCGTTTTTGAAGAATTTTAGCATGTCAATAACCAGCGGACGGTGTCCAACATCATTGAAAGAACCTGCGGGCAGGATCTCATTTAAGCCGTAGGCTACTCCACTGTGGGTAACTTTCCCTTTTCGGATTCCCCTGTAGGTACCGATTCGGTCATTGTCCCAGATTCCAACTACGTGATCCGTATTTAGAGTATGTTTGCGTTGTACGGTATGACATTCTTTGCCCATAATCGTGAATAGAATTTCAATTCCGTGAATTCCATACCAGTAAAAATCAGGGTGAGTAGGCTCAAGGGGACATCCACTATAAGAATCTCCACCCATAATAGCACCTATTTCTCCATTCCGGGCAGCCTGCGCACCTTTTAAATATCGTGTTGGTGATGAGGAAAAAATCGGACTATTGTATTTTTTTGCAGCGTCCATAATGGTAATTACATCCTTTAAAGAGGCTGCAAAAGGTTTGTTGATAAAAAGAGGTTTACCTGCTTTAATCACCTCCATTGCTTGTTCAACGCGCGGATGGCCATCAAAAGTCATCAGCATAACTGCATCTACCCCGGATAGCAAAGCCTGAATTGAGTCTACCAGTTCGACGCCATTTTCCTTCATTTTCCCAACATAAGTTGGGATTTGTTTTATACTCGATTCTATTTTTTTGCTTCCATAAGGATAGGCGGCGACAACCTTGAATCCTTCAAATGAGCTATCCCACACTGGTTGTACCACATCATATCCCGGGCCAGGGATATTGTTAATATGACTGATAATCATGGTTACCTGAGATGTGTCGAGTCCGATTATTCCAATTCTGGTAATTTTTTGTGATTGATTATTACCCAAAACCTGAATCGGATTTATTGAGGCTAAGCCTGCTCCTGCAATTGCAAGACCAGAAAGGAATTTCCGCCTGTCTATATTTTTCATGTTTTATTAATTGAACTTATCGCGACCTGAGTTTATAATGATGCTGGAAGCCGGAGGAATCTTGCCAAAATTTCGGGGAGGGGGATTTCAAACTCCCCTCCCCGAAATGGTTTTATTATGAAAGTATACTGAGCAGTTTGTCAATATCTTCCTGGTTATTATAAATTGATGGGGAAATTCTTAGTTTATTTCCGAACCGCATAGCCACATGAATCTTAGCCGCACGCAATTTCTTCATCGTTTCATCCGGGTCTTTTGCCAGAAATACAATAATCGGGCTCTCATTTCCCTCCGGAGTGATCGAAGTATAACCAATTTTAGGCATTTCTGTCGCCAGACGGTCGGTTAAGGTTCTGACATAATTGCGAATGTTGTCTACTCCCAATGCGTGGATATATTTCAGTGAGGTAATTGCACATGTAACCCCTTCGTAGGATGGATAACTAACTTCATATATGCGCGGACCGGTACCCGGAGTAAAACTAATCTCAGGCAAGGCAGGGTCCGGAGTATCAGTCCATGGTGCATAATTATATTTTATACCTCCATTATGGTGAGTGGTACGAACCACGGTATCCTGCAGGTCTTTACGAACATACATAAACCCAAACCCTTTACTACCCATGAGCCATTTGAAGGTTGAACAGGCAGCAAGGTCGATTCCCATTGCTTTAACATCAACCGGCACAGCACCAACACCCTGAATGAAATCGACATAGAGCACCGCCCCATTGGCATGGGCCAGGTCACTGATGGCCTTGACATCTTTTACCAAAAATCCATTCACATTGGAAACCAGAGTGATGGCTACCAGTTTTGTGTTTTTGTCAATAACCCCTTCAAAGTCTTTCACATCAAAACGCCAGTCATTATGTTTAATGATTTTCACTTTTAAACCATCACGCTGTTCACGCATTTTGTAACTGTAGAGACTGGCAGAATAGTGAAGGTCTGTGGTTACTACATTGCCCCCTTTGAAATCCATTCCATTCAGGATATTGTTTTCAGCTTCAACAGTAGTTCGGGCAAAGGAGATCTCGTCATTATCTGCATTGATCAATTTTGCAAAACTATCTTTACATTCCTGTCTGGTTTCTGAATAAAGGGGCCACCAGGGTTCTCCAACTTCGTTCTTCGCCCATTCTGCATAACGATGTAAAGCCGCTGCAGTGTAAATATTGATTGGGTGGGTGGAGGCATTATCCATGTATATCTCCTCTTTCACCCTCGGAAAATCCGCTCTGATTTTTGTAAAATCCGGCGAACTGCCGGTAATATGAGAGGGCATTACATCCGGATCGACGGAACTGTTTTCCGGTTTGCATGAACTCAGGGAACCCAGTCCGATGGTGCTAACACCCACTCCAGCCAGGGATTTTAAAAAGGTTGATCTTTCCATTTTTGTTTTATGTTTAATTAATTCTGTAGACAGTTTATCAAATCTATTGTGTCAGAGCTTATTATCCTGCTACTTTCATTTGGATTTACAATACTATCTTCTATCAGGCGTATCATAATACACCTGATAGAAAACAATCTGGCTTAATACTTAATTGTATCAATAACCCGGATTTTGTGTCATGTTCTTGTTCACATCAATTTCTGATTGAGGTATTGGTAACAGATAATTTCTTGAGGGATAAAATGTTCTGTTTTCGACCAGAATATATCCTGTTCCCCAGGTAACTTCACCTGTAGTTTGATTTACTGTACCCATACGGCTTCCATGAAATGCTCCGTTCATTACCGTTGGACCAATATTCCAGCGTTTGATGTCAAAATATCTTAACCCTTCAAATGCCAGTTCAACCCGTCTTTCACGGCGAACCAGTTCGCGGTTCAATACAGTGGCATTGATTTGTCCGGCTCGGGTCCTGACTCTATTTAAATACTCAAGTCCCAGAACCAGATTCTGACCGCTTTCCACCGCTGCTTCAGCATAGGTGAGGTACATTTCGGCTAATCTGATTACCATAATAGGTGCATCGAAATTCTGACGTTCAGCATTCTGAATTCCTGCATCAAGGTACTTTTTAGACATTTGAGCCGCTTTTGAGCCATCATTCAGGTAATAATCAGGATTTGAACTTCCACCAAACTGAGGATCCAAAGCTGTATATATTCTGCCAAACCAGTTGGAACCCGGATAAGCAATAGACATGGCCAACCTTGGGTCGCGGTTTGCAAACGGCTTATTTGAGTCATAAGCCGGATCCTGAGAAATTTTCAATCCGTTTATAGTTTCATATTCTTCTACAATACTTCTGGATACCGCATTTTCAGAATAACCGCCCTTCCATGCCGGAAGTCTTTGCCATGGGATTGAAGTCGCATAATCATTTTGAATATGCTGAATCTCAGCGATGGCTTCCTTATTATTTGCTTTATTCTGACGATAAAATAGTTGCTCATAATTTGGATATAGCTCATAAACGCCCATGTCGATCACAGCTTTAGATGAAGCCATGGCTTCGGCGTATTTACCCATATACAGCTCTAATCTGGCCTTTAATGCCAATGCGGAGCCTCTGGTTATATGCCCCTTTGCTGTGATGTTATTCTGTACTGGAAGGATCTTGCTGATCTTGTCAAGTTCATCCAGGATGAAAGCATAGATTTGCGCAACCGGAGTACGGGATGGTAATTCTGTTGAGGGAGTAGTTTTTGTGATTAGAGGCATGTCCCCGAAGAACATGGCTTTCAGAAAGTAATTATAAGCCCTTAAAAAACGTACTTCAGACTTTAGCCTTTCCTTCAATGCTGCATCTATGGTCATTCCCTCAATATTCTCGAGGAAGGAATTGTATTTTCTGATTTGGGCATAGCTGAAAACCCTTCCGCCATTACCAATGGAGACGGTTTGTGGGTTTACTGATCCATTTCCAACTTGCTGGTAACCCGTTACAGCCATCCAGCTATAATCATTGTCGGTCATCGCATCCCGCATAACCACATCCATCCCATTTTCCCAACCCCGATATGCACCCGCGAGTGCCATATTAATATCACTTTCTGTTTTCCAGAAAGTGGCCCCACTTAATTGATCATTAGGTACGGCATCCAGAAATTTTTCAGTACAGGAACTCATTCCTAAACTGATAAAGATCATTGAAAATATATATTTAAATTTTTTCATCTGTTTATTTGTTAGTTTTTCAATGGCGATGAATCGATCATGATTTGAATTTACCCTGCGGATTTTAGATAAATCATGATGGTTTCATAACCTTAAATTTCTATTAAAACAATTAATACTGTGTCTCCAATGATTAGAAGTTTACATTCAGACCAACTGTGTAGAATTTCACCTGAGGATAACTCCAGCCTGCAGCACCTCCAAAAACATGCCCATGGAATGCCGTATTATTTGCTTCCGGATCATATCCATCAGGGAACTTAGTGAAAGTAAGCAGGTTTTCACCACTCAGATATAGTCTTGCCCGCGAAATAAATGCCTTTTTTGTTAAGGAAGCTGGTATAGTATACCCAAGCTGGATATTTTTCATCCTCAGATAAGATGCATCATGTATTGAAAATCCACTGGCAACCACATTTTTTCCTCCAGCACCACCTTCCAGTTGTGTTTTAGGGAAATAACCTTCTTTTACAACTACTCCGTTTTGTACTATCATTCGATCAAGGTGCATGCTCAAAGCTTTACCGTTTCGCATAAATGGCATATAACCACGAACTCTCAAGTACCTTGATACACCTTCTGTGCCATGAAAAAAGGTTGAGAAGTCAAATCCTTTGTATCTGAAACCAAGGTTCATACCATAAGTGAATTTTGGAACTGTATTTCCAAGGACAACCCGGTCATTTCCATCAATTTTACCATCTCCATTCTGATCCTTGAACTTTAAATCTCCGGCACCAACACTTGGATGGTGAACAGCTCCTGCCTTTGCCTCTGCGTCGCTCATGAAATAGCCATCCCACTCATAACCTATGTAGGAGTTCCAGGGTGTTCCTTTCTCTCTTACAATTGCACCACCTTCGCCGGCAACATCGAAAATATCCCTGCTGAAATATTCTTCTACGTTGTTTTTGTTATATGAACCATTCAGGGAAACATCAAACTGGAATTCACCCTTCATTTTGGAATACCTCATCTCAGTTTCGATGCCCTTATTGCTCATTGCTCCGTAATTAACTGTAGGAGCAGGCAAGCCGAAAGCTCCTGATACAGGGACAACAGTCAGGATATCATCGGTATACCTATCGTAAGCATCAATGCTTAATGAGATTCTGTTCTTTAACATTTTAAGGTCTACACCAATGTTCTTCTCAGTGGTTGTTTCCCAGGTAATATCTGGATTGTTTGCAGTGGTCTGTGCTGCACCTGTGGCACTTGCACCACCGAAAGCGTAATTCTGACCTAATGTGATTAGAGGTAAATACATGAAATCAGCTATTCTGTGATTCCCCAACTGACCCCATGATGCCCTTAATTTTAAGAAATTAAGCCAGTTTATATCTTTCATGAAACTCTCATCGCTCATCACCCATCCTGCAGAAAATGAAGGGAACCATCCCCAGCGATTTCCTCTCGCAAATTTTGAGGAACCGTCTCTCCTTATATTAGCCTCGAACATATACTTGCCATCATAATCATAGTTTACTCTTGCAAAATAAGAGCCCAGCGTTGCTCTTCTGTTCGTGCCTGAATTTAAAAGACCGGCAGTGCTACCTGCACTGATTGCCGTGAGGTCATTTGACGGAAAGCCCAGGCGAAAGGCCATGGTAGAATACATGTCCTCGGTTCTGGTTGATGCACCCGCGAGGCCTTTTACACCATGTTTGCCAAACCTGTTATCATAGTTCAATAAAGATTCCATATCAAGTATTCCGAACCTGTCCAAAATCTCCTGATTTGAGGAAGGGCCTGAAACTTGTCCGCCACCATAAGTAAACTGAGAAATATGGTTGGTAGTTTCCCGGAACGTATAATCCAAACTCGCTCTGTTTCTCCAGGAAAGGCCTTTTATGATTTTTGCATCTGAGAATATAGTACCTACTAATTGATTGCCCTTGATTGCCCTTAGGTTCCCCTGATCAATCCATGCTGCAAAATTTCCAAGCGGATATTCCCCTGACCATGAGCCGTCAGCTAATTTAAGTTTTTGAGTAGGAGGAATATGAGTGACAGAATTGTAGAACTGCTGCAGGTCACCTCCACGGGTAAGTTCCGGACCGGTTAAGGGAAGGGTATTTACTGCACGGTTTAGTGCGGTATTAATACCCACATTTAGCCATTTATTGATCTTATTGTCAACGTTGAAGCGGAAGTTTAATTGTTCTGCATCAACTGACTTTATCACACCTTTTTGCTCGTTATATGCCATGGAGATGTTATATCTGGTAGCCTCAGTTCCACCCGAAAAATCCAGTCCGTGATATTGTGAGCCACCTGATCCTGAATACAATACACTCATCCAGTCGGTGCTTGGGAAGTTGGGGTCATTCCCAGCTCTATATCTGGCAATGGCATCAGCGGTAAAGGTTGGGGATAATCCGGCATTTGCCCTGGCCTCATTGTGAAGCTCTGCATAATCTGCAGAACCAAGAAAGTCGGGAACAGCAGTCGGGTCTTGCTTTCCAAAATAGGTATTGTATCTTATCTGGATTGGTCCTTCTTTTCCTCGTTTTGTTGAAACAAGAATTACCCCATTGGCAGCTCTTGTTCCATAGATAGATGCAGAAGCTGCATCTTTCAGCACGCTAATGCTTTCGATATCAAATGGGTTGATATTATCCATAGAAGATTCCAGGCCATCCACAATTACAAGTGGTTGTGAATCTCCCATACTTCCCTGACCTCTGATCAGTACATTCATCCCTTCAGCCCCCGGCTGTCCCGAATTTGTATGAATAAATACCCCTGAAACCTGACCTTCAAGCATTGAAGCAACGTTGGTCGCAGGTCGCGAGGACATTGCTTTTTCTACATCCACCGTAGAAACTGAACCGGTTAAATTAGCTAAATTAGAAGTACCATAACCAATCACAACAACTTCAGTCAATGCGGTATTGGCTGCTTCAAGAGTTACATCAATCGAAGAACGGTTGCTAACCACCACTTCTTTGGTTACATAACCGATATAAGTAAATACCAACACAGAATTATCCTCAGGTACCGTAATAGTATAATTACCATTTAGATCAGTAGTAGTACCTGTATTTGTGCCTTTTATTCGAACACTCACACCCGGGAGGGTTTCACCGGTAGCATCTGTGATTTTTCCTTTTACTTCTTTTGGAGGGGCTTCTTTAATGATTTGAAGTTCAGAATTTGGTGTAAACAGCTCCTTTTTTGATAGAATAATTGTTTTATCAACAATTGAATAATTCACAGGCTGGTTATAAAAGCAAATTTTAAGAACTTCATCAATTGAGGCTTGTTTCACATCAATATCAACTGACTTTACCTGTTTAATCCATTCCTGATTGTAAAAAAATAAATAACCCGTTTGTTTTTTTATCTCTTTCAAGACTTGCTCAACCGGAGCGTTCTGCCTTGATATCGTAATCTTTTGGGCAAATCCTGATGCACTTACCTGTAAACAGGCTATCAATAATACAACAGCGGTTAATTTCATCTTCAGGATAATTTGCCTTGTTAATTTGGCCTGATTAAGTTCTGTAACTAAAACCGGAAAAAAATCCGGACTAATGAATTTTATTGCTCGTATAAAATGAGAATTAGAGAACCTGCCCAGCTTACTGAAAGGTTCTTTTTTGCAAAAAGCATTAATTTGCATAACTTTACATGATTTAGGGTGAATAGAATATTACTTAACAGTGTGTTTTTAGCCCCTTTATTTTATTTCCGGGAACGCTGCAACGTTTCCGGATTTTTTTTGGGCCTTTTTTTGGAGTAGATTTATGGGTCCATAGGCTATATAATTAAGGTAAAACAATAATTTTTTTCTCTTCGACTTTGAATTTAACGCCACTGATTTCGAGTATTTTTAAGACCTGTGATAATTTCGAATCACGGGATATATAACCTCCAAAATGTTTTTCAGGAACAGAGCCTTTGTATTCGACCGAAACATCATACCACCTGCTAATTTGGTTCATCACCGTGCGCATATCTGTATCGTTGAATTGAAACAATCCATTTTTCCATGCTATATTTTGCTCAACATCTGCTGTACTCTTACTTAGTTTCGATCCTTGATTTGAAACTACCTGTTCACCTGGTTTGAGAGTAATGTTGCTACTGATATTGCTTACCTGAACAGAACCTTCTACAAGTGTAGCGGCACTATAGTTTTCATCGGCATAGGCCATTACATTAAACTGGGTTCCGGTTACAAACACATTCATATCGTTAGTCTTTACTTTAAAAGGTGTTTCTGTATTTTTTGCAACTTCAAAAAATGCTTCTCCTGTAAGTTCTACATTTCGTTCTTTTCCATTGAAAATGGCCGGAAAACGAAGTGAGGAAACGGAGTTTAACCAAACTTTGGAGCCATCAGGTAAAATGATCTGATATTTGCCGCCTTTTGGTGTTTCTATAGTATTGAATAGAACTGTCTCTGAGCTAAGTCCTGCCATTTCTGGCATATTATAAATTATAGATCCATCTGCGGCTTTACTTATATTAATCCCACCCTGTTCTGCAATAGTGCCTTTGTTTGCATCGTCAAGGATAATTTTGGACCCATCTGCGAGTGTTAATACCGCTTTATTGCTGCCTGGATTTTTGTCATAAACATTATTGATATTTTCCGTTTGTACTAATTCGGGCTCACTATCTTTTAAAAAGTTGCTGCTAATGCTGATCGCGATTAAAACTGCTGCTGCAATTGAAGTTCCCCATAGCATAATTCGTAAGCCCTTATTCTGAGTTTTAATACCACTCATCTTACTAATTTCAGACCACATCTCTAGCTTCTCAGTGCTGTAATCATCCTGTTCTGAGAGTACCGATTGTTTTGATGATTCTGATTGGTACCAATGCTCCACCAAGGCCTTTTCCTCAGTTGTGCAATTACCTTGATTATATTTTTTTAGGAGCTGTTTGGCTTCCGGTCCGGTCATAATTATTGTATATATTATGATAAGACAATTTTAAACGGGACAGGTAGTAGATAAATCGAAAATAAATTTCAAAAGCCTTATAATTATTATAGGCTTGAGATGTCGCTTGCCAGGCTGAGGCAGATGCTAAGGATGAGTATAAAAATGTCTAACCTTAAGCGCAGGATTTTAATGGCATTATTAATTTGCTTTTTAACTGTTTTGTCAGATATGTGCAGTTCTTCAGCAATTTCTTTGTGAGTGCGGTATTTTTTGCGGCTTAGTTCAAATATTTCCCGCATTTTACATGGAAGGTTCTGTATTTCTCTTTCTAAAGCAATTGAAAGATCTTTAGCAGTTAATTGGTCAAGCACTGAATTCTGATGATAGCTGGCGAAATGGCTTAAGGAAGATAAGTAGTTGTTCTTTATTTTATCATGTCTGATAAGATTGATTACTTTATTTCTTGCGGAAACATACAGGTAGGCAGACAAGTTAGTTCCGGGCTCTATATGTTCCACATTCAGCCAAAGGTTTGTGAATAGTTCCTGAACAAGATCTTTTGTTTCATCCTTATCACCGGTCATTTTAAGGACATGATGAAACATAAGTCCCCAATACCGTTCGTATATCTCAGCGAATGCCAACTGGTCACCCGATTTGATATAATCCAGTAAATGATTGTCAGTAAGGGAACTATAAACACTCATATTAATGCAACGCGTAAACGAATATATTAATTCTGCCTTAAAATAACAATTTGAAATTGTAACAAGAGCGTTTGAGTGATTTGATTATAGCTTTTCATAAATATCAAATCAGGTAAAAAAAACAGGCCCCTGGTATAAAGGAGCCTGTTTTTTTTACCTGATTTGCCGGAATCATTTTCCAGGCAAGGAAGCTTTATTTAATCGCTTCGTTTATTACCCTCCCAATATTGCCGTTTGGTTCCTGAATACGCAGGATTCCACTGATTGTAGGAGCAATATCAGTCATGTTATATGAAAGGTTTGTTTTCCCTTGTTTGATTCCCCAGCCCATGAAAAGCATTGGGATACGTGTGTCTGCCGGGTTCATGGTTCCATGGGTTGCTCCGGTTGCTCTGGGCGATGAGCCCGAATACCAGGCTGGTTCCAGTACAATCTGTATAACCCCGCTACGTTCAGGATGATACCCGTTTATTATTTTTTCTTTATAAACTTCCGGAATGGTAGCATTCTGAGCATTTGGAATATCAACTACAAAAGCAACACCTTCTTGCTTTTTCAGGAATTCCATCGTGCTCTTCTTGATTGCTTCTTCGTTTAATTTATTTGCATTAATTACTGCATAATTGAAACTTACTGCATAATTGCTAAAACTCAGTGCAATATTTTTAAACTTAAACTCAGCCTCAAGCTGATTATTTAATTCTCTTAACACTGTACCAGTAGGGAATACCCCGGCACTGATTTTATTGTCATTTAAAAACCCTGCATTATGTTGAGCGGCATGGTCAGCTGTAAGAAATACAGTATAATTTCCTTTTCCGACTTTTGTGTCAAGATAGCTAAAGAATACTGCCAGGTCGCGGTCTAATCGCAGGTAGGTGTCTTCAACCTCAACAGAGTTTGGGCCGAACTGATGTCCTACATAATCGGGTGAAGAAACACTGACTGCAAGAAAATCTGTAATTGCATCTGCTCCAAGCGCTTCATTTTCAACGGCAGCTTTTGCAAGATCCAGAGTCAGGGAACTACCATAGGGGGTATTGGTGATTAGGCCTAAACCATTGTTCAGCATTTCCGAAGTCTTTATAGGAAATGTAGATGTGCTCATGCCAGGGAATTTGCCTTCATAAGGAACATCATCCTTAGTACTTTGTATATAAGTATCGATAGGATAAAGGGTATTCCAATCCTGCTTCAAATATTTTTCTGCTAATTTTTGCTCATTGAACTTCGTAACCCAATCGGGAAGTTGGTTCATGTAATAGGTGCTTGTTATCCAGTTTCCGGAACTTCCATCGTACCAATATGCCGCATTGGCACTATGCCCACCGGGAATAATGGACCCGCGGTCTTTGGATGCAATAGCGATTACCTTAGATCTGAAATTCGTAGCAAGCCTCAATTCATCGGTCATACTTGTTACCAGTAAGTTTTTTGGTGACATTTTTCCGGCTGTTACTGAATTACTTCCCACCGTGCTTACTGTTGAATCGGCCGAGCAATACATGTTTTTTCCTGTCGCCTGTATAATCCAGTCATTCCCTGCAATACCATGAATTGCGGGTACTGAGCCGGTATAAACTGTAGCATGGCCAATTCCGGTAACACTTGGTATATAATTAATGTAGGCGTTTTCACAGGAAAACCCTTCGTTCAGCATTCGCTTGAATCCTCCGTTTCCATAACGCTCGTAGAAACGGTATAAATAATCCCATCTCATCTGATCCACCATTATTCCAACCACTAATTTTGGACGGGGGACGCTGGTATTCCTGACAGGTGTTTGTGTTTTTGATTGCTGTGCACTGCTAGTTAAGCTTGCCAGTACTAATGAAGTAAAAAACAGGAACTTTATTCTCATTGGATTTGGGATAAATAATTGATTGGTTTATTGTCTTGTATGTTGAATTTTCATAGATCAGTTACGAAGAATTTTTGTACATCTTTTGCTTATGCAAATGTCGCTTTATTAGAGTAGTCCATATGTAAAATTATACTATAGATTCTGGCAAGGAGAATAAGGGTTTCATGGATTTATAGCTTGAAAGAAAATCACAACAGGCAATAAGTATTATTTTGAGATTGGAGTACCCTCTTTTTTAACCTGTATGTTATCCATAGTCACATTCCCAATATAGATAGCACCAGTTTCAACCTGTAAGGAGTTTGTATGAAGTTCGCCCAGAATGTTGCCTGAGCTTTTTATGTCAATGGAATCTGCAGTAACATTTCCGTTAACGGTTCCAAAAACTACAATTTCCCTGGCCTTAATATTTCCCTCAATTATTCCGTCCTCACCAATGATTAAGCCCTCGGCAATTATCAGATCACCTTTGATATTGCCATCAATTCTCACAAAAACTTCCGACTCTATTCTGCCATGGACTACACAACCTTTACTGATCAGTGTCGGGGCAGATGTAGTTTGTCCGTTTTTAGAACCAGCCATTTGTTTAATTTATACTTAGGAAATTTTTTGGATTGACAGGTTTCCCATTCTTCCTCACTTCGTAATGAAGATGGTTTCCGGTAGAGTGTCCGGTTGATCCCACATGCCCTACCACCTGTCCTGTATTTACAGTTTGACCTACTTTCACATTAACCTTTGATAAATGGCCATAAAGAGTTTCAAGATTATTTTGATGTCTGATCTTTACGCATTGGCCATATCCCTGAAACCAACCTGCAATCACAACTTTTCCGTCTGCAGTACTCTTAACTGCGTCGCCCTTCCGGCCCTTAAAATCTATACCCGGATGAAATTCAACCCTTCCCCGCCTGATTGGATCACCCCGGTAACCAAAGGCTGAATTAATCACATAATTTGCAGGATATCCCATAGGGGTGAAGGCAACACCAAGGATAAAATCTTCAAGTCGTTCATCATATAATGCATAGGTTTCTTCCGGACTGAGTTCAGAGGAAGATTCATTATTGCCACCAACCTCATCCACAGTAAAACCTTTTATGCCTCTTTTAATAAGGTATTGATTGATTTTTTTTAGCTTGTTTTCAATGTTCTGAATATAGTTACGCGCCTGGGTACTATCGGTTGGTGGTGGAATCTGTTTTTTTAAATGGGCGATCTCCCGGTTATAGGCAATTCTTTCCTTTTCAATCTTACTGATTTCAAGTGATAGGAAAATTATTGTACAGGTTAGAATAAAGATAGTAATACCAATGCTAAGGGCATAATGTTTTAAGCGGTTGATGTGTTTTGTTTTGACGCGGAGTGATTTTGTTTCGCCTTTATTTGAGCCTACTATCAAAACAGTACTGAAATCTGATTTTGAAAATATCATTTATCTTGTTTTTTATGGATAAAAGCTATTTTATCCTACATACATTTTCAAAGCTATGATACAGCATTTTATTGTTTTTTTAAAACATTTTATCAATTTAATTATATGTTTATTCTAATTCAATAAAATTATCCTAATTTAGAGTGCATTTGTTTGCTTCGTATTCTCTCATTATGAATATATATATCCTTTCAAGAAATTTTATTCTTTTGAAACGAAATTTAGTAAAATTGAAATTAACACATATATAAACTCTAATTAAAATAACAGAATGTTTGCAATTCAGTCGTTTTCCAGCTTAATAGAAAATAGTAACGCCAATCTCAGTAATACATCCAAGGACCTATTGAATGGTTTAAAGATCTTTCATGAGAATCAGTGGTATATATGTGGTAATCTAGCTATGAGTGAGGGTCAACTGCCACATAAGTTTATTAATTCGGCTCCAACAGATCTCGATTATCAGTTACTTGTTAAAGCTGCATTGCTCTTGATATCAGATTCAGCTGAGCAGCCATTAACGATCACAACAGGTTTTCCGTATTCTACTTACAGGATATACAAAGATATGGCAACAGAATTTCTGAAGAAGACCCATATCATTGAATTTGATGCATCTACTTACAGCAACAGCGGGAAGAGATCTGTTATTTTAGATGTTCAGAATGTTGAGGTAATACCTGAGATTGTAGGCTGTACCATTGCATTAAGAAAAGGTGAACATCAGGCTGAAGGGAATTTCTTCGTATTAAGTTGTGGATTCGGGACATTTGAATCAGTTCTTAGTATGGAATCAGGAATTGTTGAACAGACTATGGTCAGTACTCATGGGTTAAAGTATGCTGTAAATATGATGATGAGTGAGCTTGAGAAGAGCCATTACCTTGGTTTCAGAAATGCACACCTGATGGATGAAGCCTTCCAGAAAGGTTATATTATTTTGAACAGAAAGAATGTTGATCTGAAAGAAATCAGAAAAAATGTCTTAAGGTCATATTATAACGAAGTTATTTCTCCAAATCTGAGAAATGTCATCACAGATGCAAACCTGATGAAATCCAACAAGGTATATCTCTGCGGCGGTGCAATGTTATATCAGGATTTGGTTGAATGCTTTAAAAATGAGTTTGGTGATGTCGCTCAACTTGAGTTTGTATCTGATCCCGCCAGCCTTGCAAGTAAGGGATATACACTAAATTCACTTCGTGTCTCAGGTGGTAAAAAGCAATCCTCCGTTGGTTTGGATATTGGTAATGCTACAACTGTAGTAACTACTCTGACGGAATGATCGGCCGGGCTGTAAATTTTATTAAGAAGTATCTCGATAAAAAAGACCGCCAAAAGGAGATAATTGCAGACTTTCACACTACGATAATCAGGGTTGAAGACAATTTTATTTCATCAACTTCTGTAATGCTCGACGAGCGATTAATTGGGAACATATATTCCCTGAAAGAAGTTACCGTAGCTTCAGGTGCTGAAATATCGGGTAATATCACTTCCAGGACAAGTAATATTCATGGTAAAGTAATTGGGGATATTATCTCCACCGAGTCAGCAATCATTAGAAGCTCGGCCATAATATGCGGGAATATCAGGGCTAAATCAATAAATGTAGAACCTGGATGTACTATAAATGGGATGATCCGGATTGAAGGGAATATTGATGAGCGCGATCTTATTGAGAAGGTTGAGAACAGGCTCCCTCCAAAAAGCCAGAAAGAGATTATTTCTTTGCCTTATTTGATTTCTGAGCCGGCTGAAACCGAAATGGAAGCTGTTGCCAAACCAACAAGTCAACATGACAGACCATCTGAGGTGAATAAGCGGGCGCCGGTTCCTGTGACTAAGACTAAGTTAGTTGTGCCTTCGGCCGATCAGGAGGAAGCTAACAAACCCAATACCAACAGCTGGTATTGATTCTGCTTCTATTTTGACACTAAGATTATAAGCAGCTCCTTAAATGAAATCTAAAATCATAATTTTGAAGGATATTTCCGGGATATAATCTACTGGAATATCCTGTACAATTATGGAAGAAACCTCTGCCCCGGACTCAAATTTAACCATACCATTTTCAGTTCTGGATCTGGTTCCTGTTTTGTCAGGGAAAGGCCCTTCCGACTCGTTTAAGAATAGTATGGATCTTGCCAGGAATTGCGAAAAATTCGGATATTCCAGGTACTGGATAGCTGAACATCACAATATGGCAGGTATTGCGAGTTCAGCCACCTCCATTCTGATCTCGCATATTGCAGCCGGCACAAACTCTATACGGGTTGGTTCGGGTGGAATTATGTTACCCAACCATGCACCTTTGATTATTGCAGAGCAGTTTGGTACACTTGAGTCTTTATTTCCAGGAAGAATAGATCTCGGACTCGGTCGCGCGCCGGGTACTGATCAGTTAACTGCTATGGCATTACGCCGAAACCTGGAAGGTGCGGGAGAAGATTTTGCAAAAAGTCTGATGGAACTGAGATCATATTTGTCATCAGATAATTCAGAGTCAGCAGTGAGAGCAATCCCCGGGGAAGGCCTGGATATTCCAATATGGCTGCTTGGTTCCAGTACCTACAGTGCCCAGTTAGCCGGAATTTTAGGTTTGCCATTTGCATTTGCAAGTCATTTTGCACCAGCTCAGCTATTTTCTGCATTGCAGGTTTATCGTGAAAGTTTCAGGCCATCTTTGTCACTGAAGAAACCCTACGCGATAGCTTGTGTAAATGCCATTGCAGCAGAAACTGATGATGAAGCCGAATTTCAGGCCACTTCTTTGTTTACTGCTTTTCTGAATGTAATCAGAGGAAAACGGACAAGTCTTCAAGCGCCAGTAGCTTCAATGGATATGATCTGGAATGAACAAGAAAGGTTTGCAGTGATGCAAATGCTCAAATATACCTTCATTGGTTCAGGAGCTAAAATGAAATCCCTTCTGTCTGAATTTGTTTCAAAAACCGGAGTTAATGAGATTATGATTAATTCTCATATTTTTGATCATAAAACAAGGGTTCGTTCCTATGAAATTATCTCGGAATTGGTATCCTGAAGAATCTCATGTATATTCAATCATGACAGAGGGAAAATATTTTTTGAATTTCTAAACTATGTCTAGTCTATCAACATACAAAGCTGCATCTGCTGTTGCATTAATTGCGGAAAAACATTTTGCAGACCATTTGGATGAGGCAATGCAAAGAGGTGAGCCAGATCTGGCAGCTGCACCATCGGCTATACAGATTGAAATTATGCTAGATATAGCATTCTGGGCAAGCTTAAGAAGAGAGGAGGGTAATTCTCCAAAAATTTCAATTGCTTTCCTTTCCCCTGAACAGGCAGGTTCTGCACTTCAGTTCGAGCAAAAACTTGCTTTTAACAGCAAAGTGCTCACTAAACTTGGTCCGGGGGTGGAGCGCCCCGGTATTCATTTGGGAGTATGGTATGATGAAAACGGCTTGTATATTTGGGGAACGACTCATAAAATCCCTAATTGCTGTTTTGTACTGGATGTTTCTGAACCCGGTCTGCTGGTTATAAAACATAGAAGGATGCGTGGCTTTGGAAAGTATACCAATATAATGGTACTCCGCGGTGACCAAATCAAGGTGGTCGATGAGAGTAGCGCAAATTTACCGGATTGCCCGATGTTATTGACCTCATTACTTGGTTTAACGTCAGAATCTGATGATAATTCTGTAAACGTGCTGATCCAGCTTGCCACCTCAATGCGTGCACACAAACATGGTGGAATTTTACTAGTCGTTCCTGCAGGTACTGATACATGGCGTGAATCTATATTAAAGCCTGTTAAATATGCTGTTTATCCGGCATTCGCCGGACTGACTGACCTGATGAATGATGATCAGAATAAATGGACATCAAGTGTATGGCTCGGGGAACTTAGCCGGGAAATTGAAAGCATTGCCGGTCTTACAGCAATTGACGGTGCAACAGTAATTACTGATAATTATGAGGTGCTGGCTTTTGGCGCTAAAATCAGCAGGATAGATGGGAGTCCGAGAGTTGAACGGGTGTTGTTAACTGAACCTGTGGTTGGTGGGGAAGGAAAAATTGTAAATCCTGCAAGTAGTGGAGGTACAAGACATATTTCTGCAGCACAATTTGTCCATGATCAGCGTGATTCTATTGCACTGGTAGCTTCTCAGGATGGACACTTTACCATCTTTACCTGGTCACCCTGTGAGAATATAGTACATGCCCACAGGATAGATAGTTTGCTGCTCTAATTTGAAGATTTGAAGATTTGAAAATTAGCAAATTTGAAAATGAGATTTGCGTATTCAGGAATGTTTATTACCAGGCATTAAATTATATATAATATTCTATCCAACTTGTTATTCTGCTTTAATTTCCCATGCTAGCGCAGATGTGTCGCGTGTACTTATTTAGTTCATTCATGGGACGCGTGGCACGCCCGTACCAGCAGCGTCATGCTATCCGTCCCAATGAAAAACAGCTCCGTGTAAAATAAACCTTGCCGGAGGAGGTAGCTTCCGGCTAATGGTAATTTGAAATAATAAGTATTTCTTGCCGGAACTAACCGGAGGAAAGGGCTGAACTAGCCTATAAAACACAGGCGCTGCTTTCCAAAATCAAATTATTATGCTCCAGAGCCTAATCTGACCGATTATAAAGTATTTTTTTACTCTTTCTTCTGTCGAACTCAGGTTAAATTAAATAAAACTCAATCCAACCTATGATTATGCTGTAATTTCTCTACTCCGGTATTTGCTGACTTAAACAGTGCAAGGTCCCAAATCCCCAGATCAGGTCTGTTGCATTTATTGGAATGATCTTTCGGTCAGGGAAACATCCTGCAATAATATTCAATGCCTCACGGTCTCTGTAATCATTAAATACCGGTACAAGGACTGACTTGTTTAAAATAAGAAAGTTAGCATAACTGGCAGGTAAACGGAGTCCATCGAAATCAAGCCTGGAAGGCATGGGCAAGATTACAATTTTTGGTGATTTTCCATTCTCTAATTTTGCCTCCTGAAGCCGTTTCAGGTTATCCTGTAATGCTTTATAATTGCTGTCCTTAGGATCTGATTCTATAACGGTGACAATCGTATGCTCATTCACAAATCGGCAGAGATCATCAATATGTCCATGAGTATCATCTCCGGTGATTCCATCCCCAAGCCAGATTACATTGCTCACTCCAAGGTACTCCCTAAAGACCGCCTCATAATCCGCGCGACTAAATCCAGGATTTCTTACCTGAATATCCGGATGCATCAAACATTCTTCTGAAGTAAGGAGGGTACCCTTTCCGTTTACATCAATGGCGCCTCCTTCAAGAATAACCGGTTTGCCATCTCGAAAAACAGGTGTCAGCGGTATGTTAAGATGATTGGCTACACTTGATGGTACCTGTCTGTCGAGTGTATAGTTCCTGTATTTTGCCCAGCCATTAAAATGGAAATTTAAAGCTTCCCTTTTATTACCATTTTTAACGATAATCGGACCAGAATCACGCATCCAGCTTCGGTTGGTTTTTTGAAAAATAAAATTCAGCTTTTCAAGATCTACATGAGCCTTTTCCAGCATCTCAGAGACTCTATTCTTCTGTTTTTCATCACTGACCAACAGAAAGACTTCTTCAAATTCAGCTATTTTTTTGATGAATTCGACAAAATCCCATTGTACAGCGGCAAATTTGCCCGGCCAGTCATTGCCATTGTGTGGAAAGCAAAGTAATATACCCTGCTGTTTTTCCCATTCAGCAGGAAATCTTCTACCTGTACTCATATTAATCTATGGCTCTTTTTGTGATATCGCCAAAGGCATCAATTCTTCTGTCTCTGAAGAAAGGCCAGTTTTGACGTACATTTTCCTGTAACTCGAGGTCGACCTCTGCAATAAGAATCTCTTCCTGATCGTGGGAGGCCTGGGCAAGTATCTCTCCCTGCGGACCCGCAATGAATGATGAACCCCAGAATTGAATCCCTGCAGTATCGGGTAAATATTGTTCGAGGCCAATACGGTTTGCAGCAGCAACATATACCCCGTTTGCAACGGCATGTCCTTTCATGACATTCATCCAGGCCCCATGCTGTTTTTCTCCATATTGTTCCTTTTCGAGCGGATGCCAGCCAATGGCCGTAGGATAAAAAAGTACTTCAGCACCCTGCAAAGCCGTTAATCTGGCTGCTTCCGGATACCATTGATCCCAGCAGATCAGCGTACCTATCTTTCCTTTTTTTGTTGGAAAAGTTTTAAAACCGATATCTCCGGGAGTGAAATAGAATTTCTCATAAAAATGTGGATCGTCTGGAATATGCATCTTTCGGTACAATCCAGCCTCCGAACCATCAGTATCAATGATATAGGCACTGTTATGATAAATGCCGGCCATTCTTTTTTCAAAGAAAGGAACAATAATCACTACACCAAGTTCTTTTGCCAGTGCACTGAAAGCAATAAATGAGGTGCTGTAGAGTGGTTCTGCCAGAGCAAAATTTGCGGTGTCTTCAGACTGGCAGAAATAATGACTGCTGTAAAGTTCTGGCAGTGAGATTACTTCGGCTCCTTTTTTTGCAGCCTCACGAACCCAGCTCAGGCATTTATTTAAATTGTTTTCCGCAATATCATTGAGGTTAAGCTGAATCACAGCAATTTTATAGGTACTTTTTGACATATGGAATCTTATAGGAACCGTAAAGCTGCAAAATTAATGAATTTAATTTAATAAGGCTGGCAGGGTTAACGAGAAGGCTGACAGGGTTTTAAACCCTGTCAGCCTTTAGATTAGCTTTTTCGTAACTTAGTTGCACAAGTCCTGAAGCGAAGGTTTGGCTATTAACAAGCTTGATGTTTTGTTCAGGCAGGCCATCCCTGAATAACCTGATCCCGCTTTCCAGAAGGTGAGGGATGATTGAAATAATCATTTTGTCGATTAGTGAATACTTTAGCATTTCTTTGATAGTTTCGGAGTCACCATCACAATAGATATCCTTTCCCGGTTCTTTTCTTAAGTCTGCGATAAGAGCTTTTACATCGTTAAAGTATTGAATATGAAGCTCTGATCCTGTTTTGGACTTAGAGAATACATAGACTTTTTGTCTTTATAAGGAAATTCAATTCCAAATGTTTTAACCTTATCGTATGTTTTTCTGCCCCAGATTATTGTGTCGACCGTTTTTGTAAATTCAGCGTATCCGTAATCTTCACCTGGGCTCTCAACTTTCGATAGAAAATCTATGGTGTCATCCTCTTTGGCGATATAACCATCGGGGCTCATTGCTATAAAGAGAATAACGTTTCTCGTCATGAATAAGCTCTGATTATTTAAAACAAAAACTTATTTAAATGTTAAACCAAGTCCCAGGCGGATACTGCCAATATCAAAGTTCTCTGAAACCTGAAAATTGGTGGGGAAGTCGATCTTTTGATAATTATATCCTGTTTGAAGTCCAAGATTGAGCCCGGGATTTACAGGTATTGAATAGGAGATACCTGCTCCTGCTGTCAGACCTCTGTTCAGATTATTGAAAAGCTTTACTGCATAGCCGCCATAGGCATCTAATTTGAGTCCGTTAAGTTGAGGGTCGATATAATATGATGCATTAAGTGTGATAGGGAGGGTATTGTAATTTCCTCCACCCGATTTGCGATAGTTATCAGTCCCTAATGCAAATCCAATTCCAAAATTTTCATTCAGGAGTTTAGTAACCCCTGTACGTGTTCTGAATCCATTAAATGTTGGGTTGCCCGTCAATGAGGTGCTGCCATGGATCAGAGCACTTATTTCAGTATAATTTATCAAACGTCTTTGCTGAGCAATTGCACTGTTGCTATGCAATAGGAAGACAGCAAACAAAAACAGAATTCCGGGAGAAAATGATTTTATATTCATAAGTTTCAATAGCAGATTGATTTATTTCTCCGGCTAATATAAATACATAAGCTGATGTCTTTAATCCTTTTTCTGTAAATTTATGGCCAAACTAAATTCAAATTTTTTTTTAACACGAATGGCATTAAGTTTTGCATCTTTAAATTCAGGGAGTAACGGCAACTGTTATTATCTTGAAAATGAGCAAGATGCAATTTTTGTTGATGCAGGGATTTCCTGCCGTGAAACTGAAAAACGGATGGATCGGCTGGGGCTCGCAATGAATAAAATCAGGGCGATCTTTGTTTCGCATGAACATGCAGATCATATCCGGGGAATTACGGTAATTGCTAAAAAATACAGATTGCCGGTTTACATTACTGATCTGACACTTAACCGATCGCGGCTTATTTTGGATTCTGATCTGATCAGAACCTTTAGAGCACATCAAGCGGTGAATATAGGCGATCTTGTCATTACCCCATTCCCTAAATTTCATGACGCTACTGAGCCACATAGTTTTACGATAAAGAGCAAAGGTTTTACCGTTGGTGTCTTCACGGATATTGGTTTTCCTTGTGAACATGTTATCCGGTATTTTGGCGAATGCCATGCTGCATTTCTTGAAGCAAATTATGATGAATATCTATTGGATAATGGGAGATATCCTTATCATTTAAAAGCTCGTATCAAGGGAAGGGATGGCCATCTTTCAAATAAGCAGGCACTTGATCTTTTTTCAGCCAATGGAACACATATGAGTCATCTTTTGCTTTCGCACCTTTCCAGGGATAATAACGATCCCCGAACAGTGATGGAGTTGTTTAAACAGGTAAAATGCAGCACTATAATTACTGTGGCATCAAGAGACCGGGAATCCGAAATTTATCGTATCGCAGATTCTGATCTGCCTGCAAAAAGATCCAATTCTGAAGCAATTCAATTTTCCTTATTCTGACATCGTAAGGTTGGGAAAAAATCATTGATGCAATCAGTCTGAATGTTTATATTCGAATCAGCTTTATTAATCAATCATGGTCTTAATAATCCTGAATATTATTTTCTGTCTTTCTTTCCTTGTCTTTGCCTGGTTTAATGTGAATGACAATGATTCCTGGCTTTGGGTTCCAATTTACCTGGCGGCTTCTGTTTTTTGCGGACTTGCAGGTTTTGGATTGTTTTTCCCTCTGCTTTATTTATTGCTGATTGGATTTTACCTGATTTATGCTTTAATTTTATTCTTTAGGAAGGATGGGGTTAAAGACTGGATTTTCAAATATAATCAACCAAGCATTACTGAAAGTATGCAGGCAACAAAGCCTTATATTGAAATGACCAGGGAGTTTTTTGGTCTGCTGATTATTTCTGCCGCTCTTGCTTTGAATTATTTTTGGTCGGGCGGGATTTGAGATTGTTTTCAAATGCTTCTAAATTCAAGTTTTTAGTTCTTATTGTGGTTAATTTTTGATATTTTTCGCAATAATTATTCCTTCTGGCTAAATAAAATTCAATTTCTTTGGACATGTTCGATTACGATGCAGAAAGATTAAGGGCACTCATTACAGAAGTAAGCCGTGCAAACCTCAGTCCGGATACCTGGACCTGGTTAAGTGAAAATTTAAGATCGGATGATGCCAGGTTAATCAATACCGCATTTGCGCTAATGCCCAGGAAAACCGGGAAATCTACTATTCAAATCAGTTCAGATCTGATCAGTAAAATTGATCATGTGAAGCCTGGTTTTACCATAGAAAATTGGCCCATTGATAAGCTGGGAAGGTTATGCTTATTACTGTATCTTGATCCTTCAGATCAGGAAAAGTATATTAAAACGATAGAAAATTTGTTTATGGCTGCAGAGGTTTCCGAACTTGTTGCGCTTTATTCATCCCTCCCTGTACTGGCATGGCCTGACCGCTGGAAGCTGAGATGTGCTGAAGGGATTCGCAGCAATATCGGTCTTGTGCTTGAAGCGATCATGTACCATAATCCCTATCCTGAGAAGTATCTTGATGAAAAAGCCTGGAATCAATTGATACTGAAGGCTTTTTTTACGGATAAGGATATCATTCAGATTCCTGGCATTGATGAAAGAGCTAATGCCGAGCTTGCTCTTACCCTCACAGATTATGCCCACGAAAGGTGGGCAGCAAAAAGAAGGATTAATCCATTTTTGTGGAGGTTTACGAGTAAATTTTTAGATGAAAGCCTGCTTGATGATTTAAAAAAAGTTCTTTTTGAAGGAAGTTTGAGGGAGAAACAGGCTGCTGCATTAACCCTGATCCAATCGGGTTCTGAATCAGCTGCAGAACTCCTGAAAAGCTATCCTGAACTTTTGCAGGCAATTAAAAATAATGAACTAAACTGGGCTAGTCTGGCTCAGGAAGAAGAAAACAAAAATTTAATTTAATATTCAAAATATGTGTTGCAGCCATTCATTTGAAGACAGAAGTCCACAGGTGCCTTCTGAAGCCATGGATCTTGGGATCATAAAAGGCATGAAATTCTTCGACCCTCATGTTCACATGAGCTCGCGTACAACGGATGATTATCAGGCAATGGCTGATGCCGGAGTAGTAGCTTTAATCGAGCCGGCATTTTGGCTGGGGCAGCCCCGTACAGGTATTGATAGCTTCAGGGATTATTACAGCAGCCTTGTAGGCTGGGAAAGGTTCCGGTCATCTCAATTTGGGATTAAGCATTACTGTACAATCGGATTAAATTCAAGAGAAGCCAATAACGAGAAACTGGCTGCCGAAGTGATGGAGATTTTGCCCTTATTCATTTACAAGGAAGGGGTTGTGGGGATTGGAGAAATCGGGTTCGATGATCAGACGGCTGCAGAAGAAAAGTATTATCGTCTTCAGTTGGAACTAGCCAAAGAGGCCGGACTCCCGGTTCAGGTACATACACCTCACCGTGATAAAAAGAGAGGAACCCAGCGGAGCATGGACATTGCAATTGAGCATGGTATTGACCCTTACATGGTTATCATTGATCATAATAATGAGGAAACGGTTAAGGAAGTTCTGGACAGGGGTTTTTGGGCTGCTTTTACCATCTATCCTTTTACTAAGATGGGTAATGAACGTATGGTAGAAGTTGCAAAGCAATATGGCCCGGAGCGCATCATGATCAACTCTGCGGCCGATTGGGGTATCAGCGATCCTCTGGCTATCCCAAAAACAGCTGCTCTTATGAAATTAAGAGGAATTAGTGATGAGGATATCCGCCTGATCACCTATTCGAATGCAATCACAGCATTTGCACAGAGCGGACAGATCGATGAGAATGACTTTAGCAAACCCCAATCTATCGATCAGTCAGAAAAGTTTGAAGGGAATACTGTACTGCGTGGAGGGCAACAGCCAAGAACAGATAAATCTTCAATGATTATCAGTTAATGCCTTGAAAAAACTATTGGTTTTTCTGCGTCTGACCAGGCCGGCAAATATCGTAACCTCGGTTGCAGATGTTTTGGCAGGAATAGCCATTTCTGGTTATTTTTTAGGAGCGGGGCAGGAATTGTTGCCTGTTTTTCTGCTTTGTCTTTCAACCATCGGTTTATATGGTGGAGGAATCGTTTTCAATGATGTTTTCGATGCAGAACTTGATAAGATCGAACGGCCTGAAAGAGCCATACCCAGTGGAGCGGTGAGTATCCGGGAAGCTGTAATTCTTGGGAGTGTTCTTTTAGCAACAGGACTTTTAGCGGCCTTCGCGTTTTCAGTTTGGTCGGGGTTGATTGCCTTTCTGATTCTTGTTTTTGCTTTGATTTATGACAAATTCGGGAAACACCACCCTTTTTTGGGACCCTTAAATATGGGGCTTTGCCGTGGACTAAATCTCCTGCTTGGAATCAGTATTCTCTCACTCTCGCTTCACAACCAGTACTATATGGGTTTGATTCCATTGATCTATATTTTCTCAATTACAATGATAAGTCAGGGGGAAGTTCATGGGTCAAACAGAAATAAACTTTACACAGGAGCATTGTTATATCTGATCGTGATTGGATCTATTCTGTATTTTGCTTATCTGCAACAGCAGATGCTATACGCAGTCCTTTTCCTGATTGCTTTTGCCTGGATGATATTCAAGCCTTTAGTTGCGGCTATAAATGATCCGGTTGCTAAGAATATAGGAAAGGCAGTTAAAGCCGGTGTGATCTCTCTAATTTTGATGGATGCGGCCTGGGCTTCCGCGTATGGACAGGTCTATTTTGCATTGCTCATCGCCTCGCTATTACCCTTATCATTATGGCTGGCAAAACGTTTTGCAGTTACTTAATGGAAATTTATCTTTAACAAATATAATCAGCTCCTACAGTTTGTTTGGATTTAGCAGGGGCATCAATCTTTATGAATTACTTGCAGCAGTCATTTACCGTTAAGTTCGAGTACAAGGTCTTTTTTACATCCGGTCTTTTTAGTCAGGCCAATCCCCTTTTAAATGATTTTTTGAAAGATATTGCAGTGGGAAATACTCCCCGTAAAATATTATTTGTAATTGATCAGGGATTCATGGATGCCGGGAATGACGTACTTGCTGAAATAAGAGCCTATTTTGAGTTGTATCATGCCGTACAACTTGTATCCGAGATCATTGTGGTTCCCGGAGGGGAAATTGTAAAGAATGATATTGCCTATTTTGACCGGATACTTGAGGCGGTAAACACCTGCAAAATAGACCGGCATTCTTATATAGCCGCGATAGGAGGAGGGTCAGTTCTCGATATGGTTGGTTATGCAGCAGCTGTTTCACATCGTGGTATCCGGCATATCCGGATCCCTACAACAGTATTATCACAGAATGATTCTGGAATTGGTGTTAAGAATGGGATCAACTACTTTGCTAAGAAGAACTTTCTCGGAACTTTCGCACCTCCGGTAGCTGTTTTCAATGATGAGCAATATCTGAAAACCTTAAATGAAAGGCACTGGCGCTCAGGGATTTCTGAAGCAGTTAAGGTTGCCCTGATAAAGGATCCGGAATTTTTCCACTGGTTAGAAAACAATGCAGGTGCACTTGTGGATAGGGATTTGGAGACGATGAACTATCTGATCAAGAGATGTGCAGAACTTCATATGCAGCATATTGCAGGTAAAGATCCATTTGAAAGCGGTTCTTCACGCCCACTGGATTTCGGTCATTGGAGTGCGCATAAGCTTGAACAACTTTCAAATTTTGAAGTGCTTCATGGGGAAGCTGTTGCCATGGGGATGGCCCTTGACACGGTTTATTCCAATTTATCAGGTCATTTGTCGGATTCTGAAAGCCACAGAATTCTGGATTTATTACTTAAACTGGGATTTGCACTTTCACACCCTGTTATGCAGATATCAGAGGGTAATTCAGCAATCTTATCAGGGCTAGAAGAGTTCAGGGAGCATTTGGGAGGTGAACTTACAATTATGCTACTCGATGGTATCGGTAAAGGATTTGAAGTACATTGTATTGATAATGAAATACTTAAAAGGTCTTCCGAATATTTAATAGGACTCAGTCATACTAGCAGCAAAGCTTAACCTGATTCTCAGATTTAATTTATGAAACTCGCATCCGGACATTTAAGCTATTGTACCAATATCCATTCGGGTGAGAGCTGGAAGGATCATTTCGCTGCATTAAAGGAGAATTTTCCGGGTATCAGGGAGCAGGTTTGCGGGAATCAGGCTATGGGCATAGGTTTAAGGCTTTCCAATTCTGCAAGTATGGATATCCAGGCTGCTGAAGAACTCAAAGAGTTCAAAGAATGGTTGGCCGCCAATAATGCCTATGTATTTACAATGAATGGATTTCCTTATGGAAATTTCCATCATGCAGTGGTAAAGGATAAGGTTCATGCCCCCGACTGGACGAGCAAAGAAAGAGTAGATTATACCATCCGGCTTTTTAATACACTTGCAAAGCTTTTACCTGAAGGAATGGAAGGTGGTATTTCAACCTCACCACTTAGTTATCGCTTCTGGTTTCCGGATAAGGATGATTTTCAAAATGCAATATTAATCGCTACTAAGAATATTATAGGGATAGCAGAAGAGCTGATCAGAATCAGGAATAATACTGGTGTAAAAATGCATCTGGATATTGAACCTGAACCCGATGGCATACTGGAATCGGCTGCTGAATTTATTGATTGGTTTGAGAATGTGCTTATTCCCATTTCAAAGCAAATCTTGCCTGATCGATTGAATATCAGTCCTGAAGAAGCTGAACTTCTTATTAAAGAACATATCTGTCTCTGCTACGATGTATGTCATTTTGCCATTGGTTATGAGGCACATCGGGAAGTTATTGAACTCCTTGACAGCAAGGGAATTCGGGTCGGTAAAATTCAGATCAGCGCAGCATTAAAGGCAGATCTTCCGTTTAATCCGGAGCTCAGATCGGATATCGCGGAAGCATTTGAAAACTATAATGAACCGACCTATCTCCATCAGGTGGTGGCAAGAAAAGAAGATGGAGATTATTTACGATATCGTGATCTCCCCGAAGCCTTAAGTGATTATACCAATCCATTGGTCAGAGAGTGGCGCGCGCATTTTCATGTACCCGTTTTTATCAGAGATCTTGGATTGTTGAAGTCGTCACAAGAGGATATTATTGAAGTGTTGAAAATTCAAATGAACAAGCCCTTTACTGATCATATGGAAGTAGAAACCTATACCTGGGAAGTGTTGCCGGATGCATTGAAAGCACCAATCGGCGAGAGTATAGTCAGGGAACTCAATTGGGTGAGAGAATTATTGGATCAAGATAAAGGACATGAATAAAACAGTAGTAATTGATGTTGTCGGATTGTCGACCTCTGTAATGGGTGAACATATGCCCTTTTTAAGGGAATATACAGAACGCAAAAATCTCATACGCATTGAGCCTGTTTTGCCGGCGCTGACTACCTCTGCTCAATCTACTTATCTGACCGGAAAATGGCCATCTGAAACCGGAATTGTTGGGAACGGATGGTATGACCGGATTGATTCTGAGATCAAATTCTGGAAACAATCCAATAAACTGGTGAGTGGCGAGAAAATCTGGGAAAGAGCAAAAAAAGTTGACCCGGCATTTACCTGTTCAAAGATGTTTTGGTGGTACAATATGTATTCAACGGCTGATTATGCGGTGACGCCACGTCCTAATTATCTCGCAGATGGCCGAAAAATGCCGGATTGTTATTCACATCCTGCGGGTTTGCGAGACATTCTTCAGGAAAAACTCGGCACTTTCCCTTTGTTTCAGTTCTGGGGCCCGGGTGCCAATATTGAATCATCAAAGTGGATTGCTGAAGCATCCATGATCACAGATAAACTTTATGACCCCACACTGAGCCTGATTTATTTACCTCATCTGGATTATTGCCTGCAAAAGTTTGGGCCAGACTTTTCAAAGATTTCGAAAGAGCTAGGCGAAATTGATGATTTGCTCAGGAAGTTGGTTGCATTTTATGAACAACGCCAAGCGGAAATAATAATTCTTTCTGAATATGGGATAGCACCTGTTAAGCATCCTTTACATCTAAACCGAATGTTCCGTGAACATGGACTGCTCGCAATCCGAGAAGAAAGGGGGCTTGAATTGCTGGATCCGGGAGCTTCTAAAGCCTTTGTTGTTGCAGACCATCAGATGGCTCATGTTTATATTAACGATTCTTCGGTAAAGGATCAGGTTATTTCAATTTTGAAGCAGGTTAAGGGTGTAGAATTGATTCTGGATAAGGCTCAGCAGGCTCAATATCATATTGACCATGAACGTTCCGGTGATCTGGTGCTTGTGGCAGATGAAGACAGCTGGTTTACCTACTATTTCTGGCTTGATGATGAGAAGGCTCCTGATTACGCCCGTTGTGTTGATATTCATAAAAAGCCGGGTTATGATCCGGTAGAGATGTTTATGAGTTCAAAATTACGTGCAGGATATAAACTCTTAAAGAAGAAAGCGGGATTCAGGTATGTGATGGATGTAATACCTCTGGATGCAGGTTTGGTAAGAGGCTCACACGGCAGAACAGGAGTGACACCAGAATATCAACCGGTATTAATTTCGGATGAAAAAAATCCTGGAGATAAGTTCATCGCTACCCAAGTTTATGATCTGATTTGGGAAATATTGACCAAAATGAAAAATTAGATTTTTTTCCTTCTGTTTAATAATTAACCTGAGGCTATTAATAAAATCCAAATGGTTGATCAGGATCGATATTTTTGTATTTATTTAAATGATTAATGTCAGGACGTAAACAATTCTTACAGCAGCTTGGCTTAATGGCCGGAGCTTTCTCAGCAAACAGTTTGTATAATCAATTACACGCTGCAGAAATCTCATCAGCCAATTCAAGAGTGAATCATCTTTCACCAATTACTGTGGCTTCAGATGAAGATTATTGGAGTGTTATACAACAAGCTTATACCGTTAGTCCTCAAATAATTAATTTGAATAATGGGGGTGTTAGTCCTTCGCCAAGGGTAGTTCAGGAAGCAGTTGAAAGGTATAATAAAATGACCAATGAAGGCCCATCTTACTTTATGTGGGAAATTCTTGATCAGGGCAGAGAACCTTTACGTGAGAAATTAGCTGAGCTTGGCGGATGCAATAAGGAAGAAATTGTGATCAATCGCAACGCTACAGAGTCTTTGAATACTGTAATTCTGGGTCTTGATCTTAAGTCAGGAGATGAGGTAATTGGTTGTAAACTTGATTATCCAAACCACATGAATGCATGGAAACAAAGAGCTATGCGGGATGGCATTGTTTACAAACAACTAAGTTTTAATTTCCCAATTGAGAATGATGAAGAAATTGTAGCGGCTTTCGAAAATGCAATTACACCTAAAACTAAAATTATTCATGTTACCCATGTAATTAATTGGGTCGGACAGATTCTACCGGTTACAAAACTAAGCGATATGGCTCATCGCCATGGTTTAGAGGTAGTTTGCGACGGCGCACACTCTTTCGGATTGTTAGATTTTAAAATTCCTGATCTGGGTTGTGATTATTTTGCAACCTCCCTCCATAAATTCCTGAGTGCTCCGATAGGCAGTGGTATGATGTGGATCAAACAGGATAAAATTTCGAAAATCTGGCCATTACTGGCAAATACTGATCCCCGCGGGACCAATATCAGAAAATTTGAAACTCTGGGAACCCGGAGTTTCCCTATCGAACAGGGTATAGGCGAAGCAATAAATTTTCACATGGCTATTGGGAATAAGCGAAAAGAGGAACGCGTAAGATATCTTAAAAATTACTGGGCTGAACAAGTTCTAAAGGTTCCAAATGTTAAGATAAAAACATCCCTTAAATCGGCCTATTCATGTGCAATTTGTGGCCTGAGTATCGATGGAATTGCACCCAGGGAACTTGCAAGAATTTTGTTTAGCAGGTATAAAATTCATGCGGTACCAATTGAGTATGAGAATGTTAGCTGTGTGCGCATAACTCCACATGTTTATACCCGCTTGCCTGAGCTTGATAAATTTGTCAGGGCAATCAGGGAGATCGCATTAGCAGCTAAATAATAAGATTAATATTCATAGTTTTCTTAAATATTTATTATCCTCCCGTGTTTTCGGTGGATGTTAAATTATATTCATTATTATTATATCATAAATAAAATGAAAGGTATGTCTGTATCTGAAAACACAAATCGCAGGGATTTTATAAAATCTACCGGAACTGTACTGGTAGGTAGTACGATCGGCCTCAATCTGGCATTTCCATTACAAGGATTCCCGAAAAGTAATGACGTTTTAAAGGTTGGTTTGATTGGCTGTGGAGGAAGAGGAACAGGGGCTGCAAGTCAGGCATTAAAGGCAGATCCTAACGTAATTCTTACTGCTATGGCAGATGTGTTTCAGGATCGTTTGGATCAGTCCTATGACATTCTTCTAAAGGCAGTTCCGGATAAAGTTAAGGTTCCAAAAGAGAACAGGTTCGTAGGCTTTGATGCCTATCAGCGACTGATTGATTCAGGCGTTGATGTTGTACTATTAACGACTCCGCCAGCCTTCAGGCCTGAGCAATTAACTGCCGCAGTAAATGCCGGTAAACATATATTCTGCGAAAAACCGGTTGCCGTAGATGCTCCCGGAGTAAGAAAAGTACTTGCTGCAGCTAAGAGGGCTAAGGAAAAGGGCCTGTCGCTCGTTTCAGGATTTACTTTCCGCTATGATCTCCCAAAAAGGGAATTGTTTGGAAGGGTACAGAATGGAGCAATCGGTGAGGTGAAAATGGTCAATTCTACACGGAATGGGGGTGGGCTATGGAATTTTGAGCGTAAACCCGAATGGACTGATATGGAATATCAAATGCGTAACTGGTATTATTACGACTGGCTTTCGGGTGATTTTATAGTGGAAATGGTTGTGCATAATCTGGATATGATGACCTGGGCAATTGGTAGTCAAATGCCAATTAGAGCTTTTGGAACCGGAGGAAGACAATCCAGGGTTGAAGCTAAGTATGGTAATATCTATGACCATTTTGCAATAGAATTTGATTTTGCTAATGGAGTTAAAGGCTACAATTTCTGCCGTCAGCAGGATGGTTGTGCATCCAAAAATTCGGTTGAAATCATAGGTTCTGAAGGCACAGCTTTTTACCAGGGTAATGTCCACAAAATCAGCGGGAAAAATAACTGGGAGTATCAGGGCGAAAAGAATGATATGTATCAGACACAGCATAATGAGCTATTTGCATCCATCAGAGCCGGTAAGCCGATGAACGATGGGGAAATGATGGCTAATAGTACGATGCTGGGAATTTTGGGTAGAATGGTGGCATACAGTGGTCAGTCAATTACCTGGGAGCAGGCAATGAATTCTAATCAGGTTCTCGGACCGGATTTTCACAAATACGACTGGGATTTGAAATGGCCGGTTCCTCCGCCTGCAATACCTGGAGTGACGAAGGTGGTATAGGGTTTGTCTCGCAAAGACGCTAAGACGCAAAGCGAGATAACGATTGTATTTCCCTTTGGTCGGTGTTCTCACCGACCATGGGATGTGAGTGCTTATGGTACGGAGAACACCGACCAGAGGAGCAATAAGAATTATAAAATGATTTTAGAACTGAAAAAACAAATTATGAATAACTCAATAAAAAAAGGACTGATGCTCCTTAGTATCCTGCTAATTAGCAGCCACTTATCTTATTCTCAGGAAACCTTGTTTGAGTTTGGTACATCCACAAATATGGATGCTGTGCTTTCCAAATCAAAGGCAAAGGAGAATAAATTGAAATGGGTAAATGTCAACACAACAAAAGATACCTGGAAGGTGATGAAAGATGGAACACTTTCAAATACAGGCCTTCCAATCGGAGTTATTCGCTCAGAGAAACAATATGAAAATTTTATTTTGCATGTGGAATGGAAGCATATGGAGGCTGGAGGAAATTCAGGAATATTTGCCTGGAGCGGTGCCAGGCCTGTTGGTACAAATCCGCTTCCAGATGGTGTAGAAATTCAGATGCTGGATCTGGAATGGGTTGATCTGAACATAAGAAATGGGGTAAAACCTCCAATTGCCTATGTTCATGGTGAACTTTTTGGTGTCCAGGGCGTAACAACAGTTCCGGATAATCCCAGAGGCGACAGAAGCAAGTCGATCGAAAATCGTGTGAAGGGCAAGGGTGAATGGAATACTTATGATGTTGTTTGTGTTGACGGAGTGATTAAACTCGCTGTAAACGGAAAGTTTGTGAATGGTATAAGCAAATCCACTCAAAAGAAGGGATATCTATGTCTGGAAGCTGAAGGTGCTCAGATTTTCTACCGTAATCTTAAAGTTATTGAACTAGCACCCGGTGTTACATCTGCTGAGCAAACTGCAGCTTTGCTTCCTTAATTTGGCAGTTTGAATAATTTCCTTTGTTAAAAAAAGCAATTATCTTTTAGACGCTTTTTAATTTTTCTATGGAATTGAATTTCTGATTATAATTTTGCGTATTACTTTCTGCTGCCATTGATTTATTCAAATGAAAAAATACACCCTGCTGTTTATAACTCTCCTTACCCTGATGTCATTTGTCATGGGCATGAGGTCAGGAGAATTTCTCTATTTTCCAGGTAATAATGGAGGTTTGACTGTTGAAAATACTGTGCTTTCATTCTCAAGGAATAAACCGGCTGACACTAATTGTAAAGAGGCTTTTGATGTTCCTGATAGCAGCCGCTTTACCCGAATTGTTCTTGCGCAGGGTTTCGATGAACCTCTTGGAATGGCAATTCTTCCCAATAATGATGTTTTGCTTGCTGAGCGTAAGGGAAGTGTGAAAATCTATAATAGAAAAACAAAGCAAGTCAAAACAATAAGGAACTTTAATGTATTCAGTGGCATTGAGGATGGTCTTTTGGGTATAGCCACCGATCCTGATTTTAGTAAGAACCATTGGGTCTACTTTTATTATTCGGTCGCAGGCGATCATGCCGTAAATCGATTATCGAGATTTGTATTGCTTGGCGATGTGCTGGTTCAGAATTCAGAAAAGGTTCTATTGGAAATCCCAACTCAGCGAAAATATTGCTGCCACTCAGCAGGATATATTTCATTTGATTCAAATGGATTACTTTATTTATCGACCGGTGATAATACCAATGCCGAGGAAACAGAGGGTTATACCCCGGTTGATGAGCGACCGGGACGAGCCCTGGCAGACGATCAGGCTACAGCAGCAAATACCAATGATCTGAGAGGAAAAATACTGCGTATTAAGCCTTTGGAAAATGGAACCTATGCTATTCCTGAAGGTAATTTATTTCCACCGGGAAATCCGAAAGGGCGTCCCGAAATTTATATAATGGGATTACGAAACCCTTATCGCTTTAGTGTCGACAGAAAAAATAATTATCTCTATTGGGGAGATGTTGGTCCTGATACCAAAGTAATGGGGGATGAAGGGGAACTGATGAGTTACGATGAAATAAACCAGGCAAGAAGGCCCGGCTTTTATGGCTGGCCCTATTTTCTTGGAAACAATCAGGCCTTCCCAAAATATGATTTTGAAACAAAGACATTAGGTGCTAAAAACGATCCTGTCAACCCGATTAATGATTCTCCGAATAATACGGGTGAACGGGATTTGCCGCCTGCACAAGCAGCGATGATCTGGTATGGAAAGAAGAACTCTAAAACATTTCCATTACTGGGAAATGGTGGAGCCTCTGCCATGGCAGGACCAGTATATTATGCAGATCTTTTTCCGGATGCACCTTATAAATTACCCAACTATTATAACGGTAAATTGTTTATTTATGAATGGATCCGTGGTTGGATAATGGCTGTCAGCTTTGATAAAAACGGAAATTATCTCAGCATGGAGCCGTTTTTGAAGCACCTTAATTTTAAGGCTCCTGTAGATATGCAGTTTGGTAATGATGGTGCTTTGTATGTATTGGAGTACGGCACAAACTGGTTCTCCAAAAATATGGATGCAAAATTGGTTCGTATTGAATATCAGGAAGGTAACCGAAATCCGGTAGCAGAAATACAGACTGATAAACAATATGGAGCAAGTCCATTTTCTGTACAGTTTTCGGGTAAAAAATCAATTGATCATGATCAGGATGATAAATTATTTTATACATGGAATATAGACAATAAGGAATTTAATGGCCCAATTGTTAATTATACATATACCAAAGTTGGAGCCCATACTGTAAGCTTAACTGTTACTGATGATAAAGGTGGCCGCGGGATTGCCAGTATTCAAATCTTTGCAGGAAATACACCCCCGGAGGTTCGGATTGAAACGATCTCTAACCGTAGCTTCTACTGGGATAATTCCTTGTTTGATTATAGCGTCGTTGTGAAGGATCAGGAAGAGACAACGATTAATCCGGAAAGGATCAAAGTTAGTTTTGGCTATCTGCCCCGTGGAAAAGATGTTGCTGTTATTTTAACCCAAAATCAGGATGCCGGGAATTTCAACTATTTAAAGGGGCAGCAACTGACTGCTACACTGGATTGCAAATCCTGTCATTCTGTCGATAAAGCCTCCGTTGGCCCAACATATCTCGCTATCTCGGAGCGGTATTCCGGTAAGCAAGGTGCCGCTAATTATCTTTCTGATAAAATCATTCAGGGAGGAAGCGGGGTATGGGGCGAACGTGCGATGATCCCTCATCCCGAGCTTTCTAAAATTGATGCAGAGGAGATCGTTAATTATATTTTTTCCTTAATCGATAAGTCTGAAGGAAATCGTCCGTTAAAAGATGGGATTGTATTAAAGGAACATATCGGGAAGGGCATAGATGGCCTATACCTTTTGAATGCAACGTATACCGATCAGGGTGCGAATGGAATTGAACCCTTGCAGAGCCGTGACTATATTACTTTAAGGAATCCATTTGTTCAGGCCGAAGATTTTGATGAAGGTAACGTCCGTCTGGGCACTATCACTACAGAATTCCTAAGCTATGCAACAAGCATCAATCATAACAGTTTTATACGTTTCAACTCAATTGATCTCCTGAATGTTAAGCAATTGAAATACAGGGTTCGCGCTCAGTCGGGTGGTTCAATTGAAGTCCGTCTTGGAAATAAAAATGGCCCGCTGATAAGTTCGATAACAATTCCAGCCAGAATCGCGGGAGCTCAGGCACAATGGATGGAAATGCTAACAGAGCTGAAGGAAACCAAGGCTGTAGGGGCTTTGTATTTTGTATTTACTGATGAAACAGATAAGAAGAATTTATTCGATATAGACTGGATCTATTTTTCAAACAAAAATTATAGATAAAAACTATACAATAGATTCTAACAATATCAATTGGCTTCAGCCATTGTTTAGAATGAAATAGGAACAGGTTTTAAGCGAAATCCGGCCAACGTTTCATCTCTTGCATCTGATTAAAAACAGGAAAATATTTGTGGGGATATACCAGCCAATGTACCCGGAATATATAATCGCCATTGAAAAATTACATTAGCAGCCACAAAATTTGACTATTTTTCATAATATTTACCTTTTTGTTCAGGGAAGACCAAATAATTAACATTAAGACAATTATAATGCAAAAACTATTTTTAATTTTTTTTTCAATTTTAAGTATCCAGGTTATGGCTCAAAAGGCAGATCCGATGTATGCCATAATTATTAAGGGCGGACATGTTATCGATCCAAAGAACAACATAAATGAGGTGATGGATGTGGCAATTGATAAGGCGGGTAAGATTGCAGCTGTGTCAAAAAATATGGATCTAAAATCTGCTGCCAGAGTCGTGAATGCAAAGGGTTTATATGTTACTCCGGGCATTATTGATATGCATACACATAATTTTGCAGGTACTGAGCCTGATAAATATTTAAGGAACAGTTATTATGCTAATCAGCCCGATGGATTCACTTTTCGTGTGGGTGTAACCACTGTTGTGGATGCAGGAAGCGCGGGCTGGCGCAATTTTGAGAAGTTTAAAGATCAAACGATTGACAGGTCAAGAACCCGTGTTCTTGCATTCCTTAATATCGTGGGCGAAGGCATGGCCGGGGGTGCAATAGAACAAGATAATAATGATATGGATGCGCGTCAAGCCGCCGATATGGCTTTGAAATACAAAGATCTAATCGTTGGATTTAAGGTTGCACATTATAATAAACCGGATTGGGTTCCTATTGACCGTGCGATTGAAGCTGGGAAAATTGCAGGCAATATCCCGGTGATCGTTGATTTTGGCGGCGGCGGATTGTCGTTGGAAGAACTGACCATGAAGAAATTCCGTCCGGGAGATATTTATACCCATACATATGGTGGCGGTGGTAAAGATCGGGAAGCTATCACCGACCCTGTAACAGGAAATCTTCGTCCTTTTGTTTTTGAGGCAAGAAACAGAGGGGTTATTTGGGATGTAGGTCATGGGGCTGCGAGTTTTTCATTTAAACATGCTATCCCGGCTACTAAAGCAGGTTTCTATCCGGATGTGATCAGCACTGATCATCATGGCGGAAGTATGAATTCGGCAATGAAGGATATTCTGAATGTGATGAACAAGTTTCTTACCCTTGGAATGGATGTTCCTGCAATTATAAATTCAGTGACCTGGAAGCCTGCTCAGGTTATTCATAGGGAAGATATTGGGAATCTTTCAGTAGGTTCGGAGGGTGATGTGACTGTTCTGCGAATCCGCAAAGGAAAGTTCGGTGTTTTTGATCAGATGGGTGAAAGGTTAGAGGGGAAGAAACGTTTTGAATGTGAAGTTACTGTAAAGGGGGGGCGTGTATTTTATGACCTGAATGGTTTAACAAATCCGCTGCCAAGAGTAGCTGGCGGACTTCCTGCCCTTTAATTTAATAAACGTATGAAAAGGAGAGAATTAATAAAAGGCCTGAGCCTCTTGCCTGTTGCAGGTGCGGTTTCAGTATCTAACATAGAATCTGTCTTTGCTGCTGGTCCAGTGATGGCTAAGCAGGCAGGCAAAAGTATTTATGAAGCCATAGGTGTTCGGCCGCTGATCAATGCAAGGGGTACGGTTACCGTGGTTGGCGCGAGCCAGATCCTTCCTGAAGTTCAAGTGGCAATGGATGAAGCGGTTAAGGAATACGTTCAGATTGATGAACTGATGGATGCAGTTGGTGCCCGTTTGGGTGAGCTGACCGGCACTGAGTTCGGTTATGTCAGTTGCGGTGCTTCGGCTGCAATTACTGCTGGTACGGCAGGTTGTGTAACCGGAGGAGATCCTGATAAGCTTTGGATGATTCCTGATCTGAGGGGTATGAAGGATGAGGTGATTATTCCAGCCTATTCAAGAACTGCCTATGATGCGGCGGCAAAAGCTGTCGGAGTGCGAATGGTAGAGGTCAGTACCCTGGATGATTTAAAACTGGCTATCGGTCCGCGTACGGCTATGATTCTTGTTCTTGCCGGTGGACGATCCGAGAACGGACCGCTATCCCTCAAAGAAATATCCTCAGTAGCAAAGCCCCTGGGTGTGCCAATTTTAGTGGATGCTGCTGCCGAAGTGCTGGAAGTTCCTAATCCGCATATTTCACAGGGTGCCGACCTTGTTGCTTATAGCGGGGGTAAATATATTCGCGGTCCACAATGTGCAGGTTTATTATTGGGACGTAAAGACCTGATTATCGCCTCGAGAATAAATGCCGGACCGCACCATGGATTTGGCCGTGGATTTAAGGTTGGCCGTGAAGAAATTATGGGTATGCTTGCTGCAGTAGAAACCTGGTTCAAGCGTGATCATGCGGCAGAATGGAAGACCTGGCTATCTTATGGGAATCATATCATTCAGCGTCTGGCGAATGTTAAGGGAGTTACAACAAGGCTGACTGAGCCTAAAGGAAGAAGTAACCGTGCGCCTTCTGTGACTATTAACTGGGATAAATCGATCATTCCGTTAACCGGCGAGGATATGGAAGGTCTTTTATGGGATGGTACTCCCCGTATTGCTGTAAGTGGTGCTGGAAGTTTTCTTCCATTTCCACCTAATTTGCAGCCCAATATCAGTATCCATACTCCGGCACTTCAGGCAGGCGAAGAGAAAATAATTGCCGACCGCATATATTCCATATTAACCAAACCTCCTCTGATAAAGAGAGCTGCCGGAGAAGCCGCTTTTGACCTTAGCGGACAATGGGACCTTAAGATGAAATTTTCTGCCAGCACGGTAGATCAAACCCTGATCATTGAGCAAAAGGGTAATGAATTTATTGGAACACATATTGCCAGTATAGGTTCCCGCGACCTTGACGGAACGCTTCATGGTAAACAGATTACAATACGGAGCTCGTACACCAAAGAGGGTGTTCGTATAAATTATACATTCACCGGAACTGCCGATGCAAATACGATGCAGGGTAAGGTTAGTCTGAGTGAGTATGGGGACGCAGAGTGGACAGCCAAGCGCCATGATTATCGCCCGGCAGGGGCAAGACGTACCGGGTAATAATTAAAAAAGGGGGATATATTGTGGCTTTGATCAATTTTAATAATCAGGAACTGATATGCGGGCTATAAGATCTGTTATTTTGCTTATTTGTCTAAGTACTCTGGTATTGTCATTCGCCGGCACCTATGATGTGCAGCCGCAGGATTGGAAAGCTCCGGCTTGGGCAGATACTTTATATAATCCATATCATATTGAGCCCCTGACACTTCCACAGGCACAGGAGGTGTATAGTTTATACTGTGTTTCCTGCCATGGCAATCAGGGACAAGGTTATCCTTTGGAACATACCAGTCAGCAAGTACCTGATTTTAAAGATGATGGGATTGTGGGACAAAGTGATGGTGCTTTATACTGGAAGATAAGGGAAGGCAAAGGAATCATGCCAGGCTTTAAATCCAAACTGTCGGATGAGCAACAATGGCAGCTTGTAGAGTATATCAGGGATCTTTCAAAACCCTTTCCTCTTCAGAAAAATCCATTTAAAACTCTTAATAATTGATTAATAATGCATTTTTTTCTTATATTAAATTATTCACAAAATATCAGACTATGAAAAAATTAATTTCATTTGGGTTTGTCCTGACCATGATTATTGCAAATTCTACTGAGCTTTTTGCTCAAACAGGCACGAAAGGTATCATCTATGCAGGTTCATCTTCGGCTAGAGGAAGTAAAGGTATTTATGTATTGGAATTCGACCAGCAGAAAGGCACACTAAAGGAATTGCAAACAGTGACAGAGGGTAGTAGCCCCGGCTTTTTAGCTTTCAGTCCGAAGAAAGATTTTTTATATTCAATTTATGGTACGGGTACACTTGGCGATGGCAATGGTGCCGTTATGTCTTTTAAAATAGATCCTTCTACAGGGTTCTTAAAAAAGGTAAATGAACAATCGGTGGGAGGGAAAGGACCGGCCCATATCAGTATTGATCCAAAAGGAAGGTTTGCTTACACAGCCAATTATGGAGATGCAAGTGTTACTGTATTCCCAATAAATGCGGATGGCTCGCTGGCTAAAGCCTCTGATTATGTTAAACATACTGGCAGCAGTATTAATCCGCAGCGACAGTTGAGGCCTCATCCTCACTCCAGTATTCCATCTGCTGATGGGAAGTTTCTGTACGTTTCTGATCTGGGTACAGACAGGATCGTGATTTATGAAGTTTTGAACGAGGGTAAGTTAAAGCCCGCTGCTGTTCCATTTGTACAGGTAACTGCCGGATCAGGCCCGCGCCATTTTAAGATACACCAGAACGGGAAATTTGCCTATTCTGTCGATGAATTATCCAATACTATTGTTGGCTTTAAAGTAAATAAGAAAACAGGAGCCTTAAAGACTATTGAGCGTTTAAGTATGCTTCCCGAAGGTTATTCAGAGGTGACCTATGCTTCTGATGTTCATTTCTCGCCGGATGGCAAATTTATTTATGCAACGAACAGAGGGCATGAAAGTGTCGTGATTTATTCGGTTAATAACAGGAACGGGAAATTGAAGATGCTTGGACATGAGTCGACCGGAGGGAAACATCCAAGAAACTTCATGATCAGCAAATCGGGCGAATATGTTCTGGTAGGCAATTCAAATACCGATAATGTGGTGATCTTTAACAGAGACAATAATACTGGTTTGATGAAGCCCAATGGAGTTCAGCATACTATCCCGGCTGTCACTTGTTTGATTGAGTTGTAAAGATCTTCTGGTCGCTGTCCACTGACCGGCCTATTGCTCGGTCCTCTGGTCGGTCCTCTGGTCGGTCCTCTGGTCGGTGTTATCACCGACCAGTCCATCACCGACCAGTCCATCACCGACCAGCCTTACAGATGCTCCATGTAATGAGTAAGAAGAGGATTGTGTTGGTTCAGATAGTAGTACTGGGCTGAAGAGAATAAATACTCTTCTGGTAATTTACAAAGTCCGGCCTTAACCGGATTGAAGTGCATGTAGTTTATTTTTTGTTCTGCAACCGCTCTTGTTAATATTCGGGCCCTGTAAGCTCTTCGCTCCCAGAAATGAAACTGTCTGTCACGTTGTGTGCTGGTATATTTAACTAGTTCATTTGGGTTGTACTCAAGTAAGTTGAACTTTATTTGTTGTGCGGTATATTTAAGAAAATTCTGCTGAACATTTTTTTCAATCCAGTCGTTCTGCTTACGCCAAAGTATGTGCATGTGATTTGGCATAATTACATAAGCATACAGCCATATCCGTTCATCCTTTACCAGGAACCCAAGGCTGTCAAGGATTATCTGCTTGTGTTTATCTTCATTAAGTAAGGTTTGCCAATTTAGGCAGGTAACGGTGAAGAACTCTATATCTCCGTGATTCATAGTTAAACGTAAACAAAGAGAATCATGATGTTTCCAGGAATGAGTAAGTGGTAGCATGCATTGAGTATTCGGAGGTTGTGGTGGGTAGTGGTCGGTGATAACACCGACCACAGGGAAAACATCAGGCTAGGGGTATGGTACGGTGATAACACCGATCATAGGGATTTCATGGTACGGTGATAACACCGACCTTAGGAAATCTAAAACACCGACCACAGGGACGACTACAGGTTTCCTGTAGTCGCGGTCTACCAATCGTCCCTCTGGTCGGTGTTATCACCGACCAGCTAACACCGGCCAGAGAATCTGTTAAAAAACCGGGTTATCCCTGATCGGGAGTTTGGCAAATTTTTCAACCTCGATCGCGGGGCAGCCAAAATCCTCGACTACTTTTCCAAGGATCAGATAGCAGCCCTTTCCTCTGAAAGGATAGGAAGGAGTATTATTCGGGAAATGAACTGTATCCAGGAATTCGCCCTCTGCATCTAGAAAAGTGCCGAACCACATTTTCTTATTGTTTTTTGTGCGGACTGTCTTTTCACAGACGTAATTGCCTGCTAAGCGGATTGTTTTGTTGAGGTGCTTTGATAAATCTTTTGCTGCAACATCCCCGCGGTATTCTGATTTCATCAGGTCGAACATATTCATGCTTATCGGGTAGCCCAATAACTCGAGTTCATTATAGGCATCTTCCAATACCGAGCTTTCCAGTTCGGGCAGATAGAGTTCTTTCGCTTCGGTACAGAATAGTTCGCTATCCTGTTTAGGTACCAGCTTGCTGCCGAGGTAATTATGTACTTCCCATAGCAGCTCTTTTTTGTTCTTCCCGCAAAATCTGAGTGCTCCGATACGGATCAGGATGATGGCCTGATCGAGTGCGATTCCGGTTCGTTTGATAAAATCAGCAAGGTCGCGGTAGGGGCCATTGGCTTCCCGTTCTGCCGGGATAAGCCCGATGTATTGGTTTTCAAGTCCCTGGAGGCCAATAAAACCGAGCCACGCATCTTTACCTCTGATATTAACCTTCGCTTCACTGTTGTTTACACAGGGTAAATGCACCCGGGCACCCGATTTCTGTAGCTCATGAACATAGACCCAGCGCTGGTAGAAGCCCCCGTAATTATTCAGTACAGCCACCATAAACTCCATGGGATAATAAGTTTTGAGGAAGAGACTTTGGTAACTTTCTACAGCGAATGAAGCAGAGTGGGCTTTTGAGAAACTGTACCCTGCAAAAGATGAGACCTGCCGCCAGACTTCTTCGGTAGTTTTCTCATCTCTTCCAATCTCTTTGGCACGGTCAAAAAATCGCTGAACCAGGCGATCAAATTCCTTTTTAGAACGGTATTTTCCGCTCATACCCCGACGCAAAACGTCGGCATCTGTGAGATCAAGCCCGGCATAATGATAGCAGATTTTGATCACATCTTCCTGATACACCATTACACCGAAGGTTTCCCGAAGGTGCTCCTTCATCACCGGATGCAGGTATTCGACATTTTCGGGGTCATGGTAATTGCTGATATAAGTCTTCATCATACCCGAAGAGGCTACTCCGGGGCGGATGATTGAACTTGCGGCAACGAGCGTCAGATAATTCTCGCATCCCAATTTTTTCAGCAGTTGCCGCATGGCAGGCGATTCGATGTAAAAGCAGCCGATAGTCTCGCCTGTTTTTAATTTCGAATTAATTTTCGGATCCTTCATGAAGGAACTGACCGCATGGATATCCAGTTTTGTTTTTTGATTTTCGAGGACGAGCCGGACCGCCTCTTTAATATGTCCGATGCCTCTCTGGCTCAGAATATCGAACTTTTCATATCCGATGGCTTCGGCTTCATACATATCCCATTGTACGACAGGCATGCCTTTGGGAGGCAGATCCAGTGCGGTATAATAGGTAATTGGCTCTTCCGAGATCAGCACACCTCCTGCATGGATAGAACGTTGATTGGGCATATGCTGCATCATGCTCTGAATGGCCAGTATCTTAGCGAAAGTCGGGTTATTCCGGTTCTGTTCCTGTTTTGTGGGGTCGGTAAAACTGTCTATTTCCTGAGTCGGCAAGCCCATCACCTTGCTGATCTCGCGGATGATGGACCGGTCTTTAAAGGTGCTCATCGTTCCAAGTAATGCGGTGTTATTGCTGCCGTAACGTTTAAATATATAGTCCTGCACATCTTCCCGTTCATCCCAGCTGTAATCGATGTCGAAGTCGGGCGGACTACTTCGCTGCCGGTTCAGAAAGCGCTCAAAATACAGGTCGAGTTCTATCGGATCCACATCAGTGATACGCATACAGTAAGATACGATGCTGTTTGCCCCCGAGCCCCTTCCGATATGGTAATAGCCCCTTGCCATCGAATAGCGGATGATATCCCAGGTGATCAGAAAATAGGCGGAGAAATGAAGCTCATTAATAACAGCAAGTTCTTTCTGTACCCGATTTAAAGCTTCCCTGTTCGAGCGGCCATAGCGGTATTCCATTCCTTCAAGGGCGAGTTTTTCGAGCAGGGCTTTATCATCTTTTGCCGATCCGGTAAATGTTTTCCGGTTCTTTGTGCCCTTTTCAAAGCTGCTGCTGCAGTCGTTCAGGAGCTTCTCGGTATTACTAATAATGAAGGGATAGGCCTCATAACGTTTTTTTAGTTGAACGGGGGGCAGGAACACCTCATCCTCATTGCAGCAGTCATTTTTCCCGATCTTGGAGAGCAGGGTGTTCAGGTCTATTCCCCTTAAATAGGTATGCAGGCGATGCTCGATCTTATTGCTGACAGTCACGCTATGCAGAGCCACAATCTTTTCCCTGATTCCGGATAATGGCTTCCCGAAAAGACTGTTCAGATCCCGGTAGGGGATACCCAGAAATTCATTTTCTTTCAGATCCCGGTGTTCTGAGCTGTATGGATATATGATGTAAACATTCTGAAAATCCCAGGGTTTGTCGGGCAGCTCCATACTGTTTAGATTGTAAAAGCTAAGGAAGTCATTCAATTCTTTCATACCCTCCCTGTTGCGGGCTATCCCGATAAACAAAAGTTGGGATGATCTCCGGAACTCAATACCTGTAATGGCTTTGATTCCTTTGCCCTGGCATTCCCTGATGAATTCCATAGCTCCCGTAGAGTTATTGATATCGGTAAGTGCCATTTGTTCTATCCCCATAATTTTGGCTTGCTCTACTAGTTTTTCGACAGAGAGGGTGCCGTAGCGCAAACTATATTGTGAATGAACATTCAGATACATGGCTCAGAGATTGATATCGATGCTGGATGCCAGTTTTACAGCCTTCTCTCCAAACCTGTTCCGGATGCGGTCCATCGCCTGATAAAGTTTATACTGTTCTTCGGAAGCACCATACAGACTGATTTGTTCATTTCCGCTCACCAGTTGCGAAAGTTTAACTCCAACCAGGCGAATCAGCATACGCCGGTTGTATAAGGTATCAAAGAGTTCTTTTGCTTTGCTGATCAGGAAGAAATCCAGGGAGGTATAAGGGATTCTTGCCTGCCGGGTATGGGTTTCGAAATTGGAGTAGCGGATGGTTACGGTGATACAGGCGGCCAGTTTTTGCTGCGATCTGAGCTGAAAGCAAATATCCATAACCATGGAACTGAGTAATTGTTTGATCATCCGGGTATCAATGCTGTCGTTCTCGAAAGTACTTTGTGTTCCGATCGATTTTTGCTCACGGTAAGGCAATACCGGCGAATTGTCGATCCCCCGGGCTTTCTGCCAGAGACTGGTACCATTATTTCCCAATACCCTGAATAATTGTTCCTGCGGAATCTGAGCCAGAGTATAGATATACCGCACTCCCATTTCACTCAGCCTGATATAGGTTGCCTGCCCCAGACCGGGAATCTTTTTAATGGACAGGGGGTTTAAAAAAGGCTGAACCTCATCTTTCGAAACCTGCCGCTCTCCGTTCGGCTTGCACTCATTGGTGGCGATCTTTGAAACTGTTTTGTTGACCGACAGACCGAAGGAAAGGGGAAGTCCGGTCTCCTTCATGACATACAGCCGCAGTTCATGGGCAAATTTCATGCAGCCATAAAAGCGATCCATTCCGGTCATATCGATGTAGTGCTCATCAATAGAAGCCTTTTCAAGCAGAGGAACCCGTTCCTGCAGAATGTCGGTTACTATATGCGAATACTTGCTGTACTCATCCATATTACCGCGGATAAAGATCGCATGCGGACAAAGCTGCCGGGCCATTCGCGATGGCATCGCAGAGTGGATTCCGAATTTCCGCGCCTCATAACTGCAGGATGCCACTACCCCGCGATCGGAGCTGCCTCCGATAATCACCGGTTTTCCAATCAGGGAAGAGTTCTTCAGGAGCTCTACGGATACAAAAAATGCATCCTGATCGATATGAATAATGTGCGTGTCTTTTGACATAATTTATTAGCAGGGGGAACAAATTTATGCTAAAAATTTTAGTAAAGTGGAAAATAGTTTGACAATTAGCAAATTAGCAAATGAGAGAATTAGCAAATGAGGGAATCACTAGTGTCCGGGGAAATTGAAATTGTAAAATAAAAGATCAAATTCTTAACTCATAATTATTCTCTCTACTTTTCCTGCAGCAGAAAAGTAGCATGCCGAGGAGGTACGACGAGACCATGAGTACCTTAAAAATAATAGAGAAAAACGAATAAATGCCGCCGCTGTCCCGAAGCTTCGGGACTATAAAAGTTAATGCTTTGGCTTGGACTGTACCTGCCGCACCAGCTGATGCGGAAAAAACGTTAACGGAGATTTTGTGCTTAGGCCAAAGCTTATGAACAGTCCTGTTGTTTTAGGTAAAATTTTGCAGATTTCAAGGTAGTGAAACTATAAAAAAAGATTCTAAACTTAAGTGGGGCTTGCTTTGTATCGGACTCTTAAAAACACACTTCGTACGATGTAAATGGCCATTTTATCTGAAATTTTATTTTAACCGGACACTAGTGATGAGGGAATTAGCAAATGGAAGGACTTACGAAATCACATAGGCGAGTTGAAAGTAGATTTCGTCAGTCACATCTTCCCAATGGGGTGTTATTTGTCGATGAGAAAAGTAATTAGCAAATGAGATAATTAGCAAATTAGCAAATGGGGAATAGGAAATGGAATTTGAATGGAACTCTGATTTCAGTGACCAACTAACCAACTAACCAACCAACAACTAACCAACCAACCGTCTACCGTCATGTCTCGACGAGCGAAACTAATTTTTAATTTATATGGATTTTTCCGCGAGGAGAGATCTGTTGCACGTTTATTTGAAAAATTGCAAAATAAATTAGGTACAAAAGAAAAAATGATTTATAATTGTCTACTAAATCCATAGGATTTATATTAATTAGTGAAATAAAATTAGATTTAGCATTAACAATAGATCATAAAAGCATTGAACGAAGTAAAAGGAAGGGTAGATTCCCAGGAAAAGCGATGGAAAAAAATTGCTTATTTATCCTTATTTAGTCTGGCAATACTCTTTATTGTGTATGCTGTTTATTCCTATGTTTCTTACCCGGCTGTTCTCGATTTTGGTAAAGAATTGTCTGTGCATATAGATGATAAATTTTTATTGATGTTGCTTGTAGGATTTTTAGCCCAGATGGTTGATGGTGCTTTGGGTATGGGCTATGGAGTGGTTTCTACCACACTCTTATTATCAGGTGGTATGAACCCTGCAGTAATCTCCGGGAGTATTCATACGGCAGAGATGTTTTCAAGCGGAGCATCGGGCTTTAGTCATTACCGTTTTGGTAATGTGAACATGAAGCTTTTTAAAACGCTCCTGATTCCGGGAGTTTTAGGGGCAATTGTCGGAGCTGTTTTTCTGGCCTATGCCGGAGAAAATTACGGTCAGATTATCCGGCCCGTTATCTCGGTATATACTATGATTCTTGGAATCAGAATCTTGACTAATGCATTCAAAGAGAAACGAAAGGCTCAAAAAGTAAAACGTGCCGGATGGCTGGCAGGTGCAGGTGGATTTCTTGATTCTTTCGGGGGAGGGGGCTGGGGACCCCTGGTTACCAGTACGCTCATTTCTAAGGGAAGAACTCCGAAATACGTTATCGGATCGGTTAGCTTAACAGAGTTTTTTGTAACCATGGCAAGTGCGCTGACCTTCTTTGTTATTTTGGGAGTAAGCCACTGGCAGACTATTCTTGGACTGATTATAGGGGGTGTAATCGCCGCACCAATTGCTGCAAGGTTTGTTGGCAAACTCCCAATAAAAAAGATGTTTATCGGTGTCGGTGTAATCGTGATTGTTTCAAGCCTGCGGATCATCTGGATTTCTGTGTTTAAGTTTTTTTGATGCTGGGGAATAGGAAATAGAAATTAGCAAATTGAGATAATTAGTAAATTAGCAAATGGGGTAATGACTTACGAAATCACCTGGGCGATTAGAAAGTAGATTTCGTCGGTCACATGAGTATAGGAGAATTAGCAAATGAGATAATTAGCAAATAGGGAATAGAGTTTGAATGGAACCCGGATTTCACTAACCAACTAACCAACCAACCACCTACCTACCGTCAATCTCGACGAGCGAATTAATTTTTAATTTATAAGGATTTTTCCGCGAGGAGAGATCTGTTGCAAGCTTATTCGAAAGAGACATCGGCAGTACTAAATTTCCCTCCCTTAATCCGGTTTTTATAAATACTTTTAATTTATAAAAATAAGGATGATAAAAATAGCAATAATAGGGGCTGGGTTTTCTGGGACAATGATCGGCGTTCATTTAATAAAAATGGCAAACGTACCGATTGAAATTAAGCTCATTAATGAAACGGATGCACTTAATACCGGAATTGCCTATAATCCTTATTCAAAAAAAGTCCTATTAAATGTTGTCAGTTCGAGGATGAGTGCATTTGCTTCGGATCCTGATCATTTTCTGAACTGGCTGATGCTACAGGATCATTTCAGGGATAAAGACAGAACATTGATCGCCAATTCCTTCTTACCCAGATGCCTCTATGGCGAATATTTAAAGGATATTTGGAAAGATGCACTGATACAGGCTGAGGGGAAGAAGATACAGGTAGATGTAATCAACTCATCAGTAAAGGACCTGACACTTTTAAATGATTCCATCGATCTTGAATTGAAGGATAAATCCAGATTGTCAGCAAATTATGCTATAATCGCCAGTGGCAATCATTTGCCCGGAAATCCTAAAATAAAAAGCTCGTTTTTTAGCAGGAGTGCAAAATATTTTCAAAATCCCTGGGATATCCGTTCAGTTTCAGGAATTAATTCAAAAGAGCCGGTACTCATTATCGGGAATGGTCTCACCATGGTTGATACCGTAATCGGCTTGCTCGAAAATGGTTTTCAGGGGAAGATTGTGTCAATATCTCCCAATGGCTTCAATATTCTTCCTCATCGGCATAATGGATTATCCTATACCAAACTTGTAGAAGAAATTGGGGAGAAGACCAGCTTATTTGAGTTGGTTAAATTGTTCAATAAACATATGAAATTAATCAGGGAGTATGGATTATCTGCAGAACCCCTGATCGACTCGCTCAGGCCTCTTACTCAAACCATTTGGAAAAGGTTGACAATTGATGAGAAGCGGATTTTTATGACGAGACTCAGACATTTATGGGGTGTGGCCAGGCATAGGATTCCTTTGCATATTCATGATAAATTGCAGCAGCTTAGAATCGAAGGTCGCCTCCATATAGTTTCGGGCAAACTTCTGGATATCATTGAGAATGAAGATAATATAATGGCCATGTATTATGACAAGAAGGAAAAGCAAACCGTCCAGTTAGCTGTTTCGAGAGTTATTAATTGTACAGGACCTGAAACAGATCTACTTAAGCTGGATGACAATTATTTAAAAAAGGCCTTACTACAGGGGATACTTAGCCAGGATGAACTGAAACTCGGAATTAATGCAGATCCGGATACCTTCGAAGCCCTGGATTCTTCCGGCCATATCCAATCCGGCTTATATGTGATGGGCTCAAATCTCAAGGGTTTATTATGGGAAAGTACAGCGGTTTCTGAATTAAGGGTACAGGCAGAGAAGATAGCCGGAGATATTAGAGGGAAAATAATTCGGGGTGCATAGTAGTAAGTATTGAGTATTGAGTATAGAGTATTGAGTATCAAGTATCAAGTTGCTTCACGGTTTACAGACAGCAAATATTTCAAAACCTTTGCCCATACCTGATTTTTTATTATTTTTAATATTAAAATCGGAGAAATATGCTAAGTAAATCCAAAACATTACTCTCAGTACTATCAATAGTATTGATGGTTTGTCTGACAAGCTTTGTGCCTGATACCAGGATCGCGGTTGAATCGATTAATGGTGCCTGGAAAACCCAACAGAGTACTTTAGAGCAGGTATTGCTGTTCTCAGACGGGTATTTTATGCATACCATTTTTGATAAGACAAACAAGCAGTTTATTCAGAGCAGGGGAGGGACCTATACCTTTTCAGGTAAAGATTTAATAGCCAAAATTGAATTTCATACCCTTGATAGGGAACAGATTGGTCAGTCAATTACCTACAGTTTCTCTGTAAATAAGAATAAATTAAGTACTGATATTAGTGGCAAAAAGGCTAGTTGGGATTTGCTGGATAAAGGCGAAGGGCAGATGGCAGGTACCTGGCGTATGTCAGGGCGTAAGACGGATGGGCAGATCGTAATGAGTCCGCCAAGAGCCCGTAAAACCCTGAAAGTCCTGACCGGAACGAAATTTCAATGGGCAGCGATCAATGCTGAAACCAAAGAGTTTTTTGGTACAGGCGGAGGTTCTTATACTTTTGTCAATGGAAAGTATACCGAAAACATCGAATTCTTTTCCCGGGATAATAGCAGAGTAGGTGCCTCACTGTCTTTTGACGGTAAATTAGTTGATGGGAACTGGCATCATTCGGGACTTAGTTCTACCGGAAATCCGATTTATGAAGTATGGTCAAAAGAACTGAAGCAATAAGTTTGTTTCCTTCCACCAGGCTTTTCTAAAGCCTTTCTCCTTAAATTAGCGCTATTTCGATATAAAATTTACAGGGGTAAATTAAGATTGAAGATTTTATCTTGTTTTGGGAAGCAGGGTCTGTTTCCCTTCGGTCCCGCTTTCCCATGTTCTTCCCTTATTTTTGCAACAGATTTAATAGATATCATGAAATTCAGTATTGCAAAAAAGCCAGAGCTGCCACCCGGGTTTATTTCAAATGGCAAATTGTCCTTTTTCCGGGCTACCCGTCCCTATGGAAAACAGCTCCGGGTAAAATAAACCTTGCCGGAGGAGGTATCTTCCGGCTATTGGTAATTTGAAATAGAACGGGATTTCTTGCCGGAAATACTCCGGAGGAAAGGGCTTAAATTACCTATAACACACAGGTATTGCTTTCCAAAATCAAATCATTTGGATCCAAAGCCTTACCTGGATAATTATAAGCCTGTATTTCAACCATACCTATATTGAACTCAGGTTAAAATATGATCTGGCAATTTTCAGGAACAATTAATATTTTGCTCCTGAAATCAAATCTTTCAGTTTACAATAAGCGCCTGCCGCAGTTGCATAGGCATAACTGGCGACTGCATTTTTTAAACTTTCCCGCTTTTTGAATTCCCAGATATCACTCTTCCATTTTGGAAAATTAATAGCATTGATCTGATCAAATATCACAGAAATATTTGTTGTCAGTGAAAGGGCTGTATGCCAGGTTCCACGGGGGATGAATAAGGTTTCACCCGGAAGAATTGTTCCATTAACCGGTGTCGCGTTTTTGAATTTAGGATGTATTGTATAGTCTGGATTAAAAATATTAACTAAAGAAACATATGGGTTCTTGGGATCAGGATAGAGCATTTCATCCTGCCCCTGAGGGAAAATGGTAATTTGTTTTTCTCCATATACCTGGGTTATCCAGGCATTGGTATAATACTGGTCAATGTGTGCGAAGGGAAACTGGCAACCTAAACCTCCGATAAATAATTCCAGGCTGTTACCCAGTTTGCCCGGAGGGAAAACCTTTTCTTCGAACCAATTGGGTTTAGCATACCCCATATTTACAGGTTGAATTAATGGGAGTAATTCCGGTAGCTGAGTCCGGATTTCAAAAATTGCAGGATATGGAGCCGGGTTTTCGGGAGTACTTACTGCAACATGATCTAATATTTCAGCAATGGTGTATTCTTTGAAATTGATAATGGTACTCCGGTCACTAAAATGTTCTCTCAGATAATCCGGAGTAATTAAGCCCTGGGCCTTCCAGTCTTTAGATGCGTTTTTAAAAATTAGAGGTATCCTTGGCTTATAGTGTTCCTCCATAAACTCTTCGTAAGATATTTCCGACTTTTTCTGAATAGTCATTGATTTTAGAATTAAATGAATGTGTTTATTATCATTTTATATCAAGTTTTGACTTAGGTATTAGAATTCAAAATTTAAATAATTTAGTTTTAGTTCATCCTGGCAAGCGATACTACCCATATATTCATGATCAATATTGAAACTTTTCACTTGCAAATTGCCTTTTAAACCTATAAGACCTTCATTAATGCTATGCCAGCCGTCGAGGCATGGAATATCCCTGAGTTCATCATCCAGTCCTTTGGAACTTGCTTTGGTAAGAGCCTCCTTGCGTGTCCAGAGCCTGAAAAACTGTTCTCTGGTATCAGCTGTTTGCTGAATACGGCTAATTTCATGCTCACTGAAACTATGTTTTAGGATGTCGGTATAATTAAAACCGGTCTCAATACGTTCGACATCAACCCCGATCTCTGTATCAGAGATGGCAATCAGAATCAATTCACCAGAATGCGATACATTAAACCTTAATTTATTTGATTCTGATCTCAATTCCGGCTTTTTATTTTTACCGGCAATAAATTCGATCTCTGGAGGGGAAATATTAGTATACCTGCTGAGGAGCAGTCTCAGGGCAGTTCTCCTGCAAATAAAAGAATCATGGTCTTTGGGGTGAAGAAAACGGGATGCCTTTAAAAGCTCATCCTTACTGAGAATATTTTTTGGCATAAAGTTGCAATCCCCTACACTAATTTTCCATATATCGACCTGATTTTCTGGATGGCCTAAAGTTCCGCTTTGCCAAACGGGGCTGATCTGTTTGCAGAAAATCAGGGTGGATGACATGTGAGATGTTAAATTTCCCTCTTTTTTAAAGCCGACTCATCAAGACATTTCTGAAGAATTTCTGCAAACTCTTTATCATTTGGAGGAGCAAAAATATAATTATGCTCTCCCGGGATCTCATGTATCCTGATTCCCTTTAATGCAAACGGTTTCCAGCCGAGATACTCAAAATCATCCATGTAAAAAGTTCGCTTTTTTGCTCTGAAGAGTTCGATTGTTCCATTGTAGGGAGTAAATACATATTTTTCCCAGGCTTCTACATTCTTTACATCGATATTATTGGCATAACCGAAAAATCCTACCTGATTTTGATCCTGACCATATTTCAGTTTCCAGTAGAATTGGATGAACCTGCGTTTAATTGCTTCAGTTTTATATTCAATTGTTCGTTTAGGGTCTTCACTGAATAAGGTAAATGTGTAAAGCAATTGTTTACTGAGGTACCTTGTTTTATTGAATAATTTTGTAAGTGTAGAATCGTATCGGTCAGACTGGTAAGCATAGGTATCAAACATGGCGAGCATTTTTACTTCTTTGCCCATAGCCTTAAACTGTTTTGCCATTTCAAATGCAATGATCCCACCGAAAGAAAAACCTGCAATAGCATAAGGTCCTTTTGGATTATGTTTTATAATTTCAGAGATGTAATAAGCCGCCATATCCTCTATTTTTTCCAAAGGCTCGTCTATACCATTCAATCCCTTGGCCTGTAAACCATATACCGGTTGATCAGTATCCATATTTTTTGCCAGAGTATTAAAAAAAAGCACATTCAGTCCGGCTCCATGAACTATGTAAAGCGGCATTTTATTCCCATGAGGTTTGATAGCTACTAATGAGTCCCAGGTAATGGATTTTGCATCCATTTCGAGCATTAGTGCCATCGATTCTACGGTACTGTGTTCAAATAAGCTAGCTAAAGGCAGGCGCTTTCCAGTCTCTTTCTCAAGTTGATTGAGAACCTGAATAGCCATCATGGAATGACCACCTAATTCAAAAAAATCATCGTAAACACCCACAGCATCAAGCCCCAGATGTTCAGCCCAGATCTGTGCGACAAGATCTTCAACATCCGTTCTGGGTGGAACGTAGTCTGTTTTGGAGTCTTGATTGGTATTATGTTTATCTTTCTTTAAGTCAGATTCAATTTTCTGGCCTTGATTTCTGATGTTACCTTTAGCAAGATCATACTCTTTAGCGAAATCTGTAAGCCCTGAGATCTTGAACAAGGTTGTAATTGGCAATTTAACTCCGGTCTCTTTTTCAAGGCGAATCATTACCTGAACGGCCAATAGGGAATGTCCACCCAAATCAAAGAAGTCGTCATTTAAGCCAATAGAATCAATAAGCAGGACATCCTTCCAAACCTCTGCTACCAATTTCTCTGTTTCGGTCTTAGGTAATTCAGGCTTTTTGTTCTTCTGAAGGTTCTCATTAAGCTTGGGAAGTGATTTTCTATCAATTTTTCCATTTGGGAGTAATGGAAATTTACTAAGAATGACAAAATCACCGGGAACCATGTATGATGGCAATATCTCCTTAATACCTTGTTTCCAGGAGGTTATCTGAGATGAATCCAGATTGTTAGCCTCTGCATCAGGAATAATATAAGCTACCAGCCTTTGATCTCCGGGACGGTCCTCCCTGGCAACTACTAAGGATTCCTTAACCTTGTCCTGTTCATTTAAGGCTTCCTCAATAGCACCTAATTCAATACGATATCCCCTTATTTTTACCTGATTATCAACCCTTCCAAAACACTGCACCTCTCCATTATCCAGAAATTTTCCCAGATCGCCACTGCGATAGATTCTACTTGATATTTCAGGTGATATAGGATTTTGAACAAAACTATTTGCCGTTAGTTCAGGTTTATTCAGATAAGCTCTTGCAAGTCCGGCGCCACCAATATAAATTTCCCCTGTGCGCCCTGCAGGTACCGGTCTCAGGCCCTGGTCTAGTATATAAATTTGTGTATTATCAATAGGATGGCCGATACTGATTTGTGCATCAGTATCTTTAATCTGTTTTACTGCCGACCAAATAGTAGTCTCAGTTGGCCCGTACATATTCCATAGTGAGGTACATCTGTGCATTAATGCCTCTGCCAGATCTTTACTGAGTGCTTCTCCACCACACAGTGCTTTAAGTTCAAGCCGCTCATTCCAATTGCTCTCTACCATCATTCGCCAGGCAGATGGGGTAGCCTGCATAATACTTACCTTCTCAGTTCTAATCAGGTCAAGCAGTTCTCTGGCATCTTTTGCTATCTCAGCATCAGTAATCAGAAGTTCTGCACCGCTGATTAGTGGGAGATATAATTCAAGTCCGGAAATATCAAAAGAAATGGTAGTTACCGCCAGTAGCTTATCCTGAGCAGAAATTCCAGGCTCTTTCTGCATGCTGCATAAAAAGTTACACAGGCTATGGTGTTCTATGGCTATACCTTTAGGCATACCGGTTGACCCGGATGTATAAATAACGTAAGCAAGGTCAGTTCCTTTAACCTCTATGGTTGGATCGTGTGAAGGGTAATTAATTAGCTCGGGATAAATTTCTTCAAGTATGATCTCTTGTGTTCCCTCCCTGGTAAACTGACTTTTATATTTATGAGAACTGATTAACACACTGGCTCCAGAATCTTCAAGCATATACTCAATCCGCTTGAGCGGGTATTCCGGATCTACAGGAACATAGGATGCTCCTGTTTTCATAATAGCCAGCAAACATACCAGGAGTTCAGCAGAACGGTCAACTGCCAACGCAACTGAATGCCCCGGAAAAACCTTTTTTTCAACCAAATAATGTGCAAGCTGATTAGCTTTCTCATTCAGCTCGCCGTAAGTGATGGCATTATCCTTGTGTTTTACAGCAATTTTATCGGGATGTTTCCCGGCATTTTCTGAAACAAACTGAAAGATCGGTTTATCTGCAGGATAGTAAACCTGAGTTTCGTTCCATCCGGCAATTTTTTTAAGAAGATCAGATTGGTCACCAACAAGAATGTCTTTTAACTTTATCTGAGGATCCTGAGTTAGGGTACTTAGCAGAGAATCAAATTGATCCATCATTATTTTGATGGTTTCTGCTTTAAATAACTGAGTGTTATAAGTCCATTCTAATTTAAAATCTTCTTCTTCAATTGTTGCATTGATAAAGAGTTCGAAATTTTCATAATCTCTTTTATTGGATATGACTTTTGTTGTTAATCCCTCCAGATGCAACATCCCACCCAAACCCTGATCAAGACTGAATACGACAGAAACCAGGGGTGGCCTGGAAGGGTCGCGGGGGATATTCAGAGTCTTTAACAGACTTCCGAATGTAAATTGCTGATGATCGTATGCATCGAGGGTGGCGAACTTCCTTTCTTTAAGATATTGGGTGAAAGTCATTTCATCCCTTAGCCTGCATCTGATTGGAAGCAGGTTGATGCAATGCCCCATCAGGTGGTAATTATCCGTAATCGCCTGACCGGCTGATGGAAGTCCTAAAACAATATCATCCTGGCCACTTAATTTAAAGAGTAAAATCTCAAATACGGTCCGAAGGGTAATTGCAAGGCTTGATCCCTGCTTATTACTAAAGCCCTTTATCTCATTGAATAAATCCTTGTCCAGGATGGTATCTAAACGACTGCTTTTATTGGTTTTAATGGCTGGCCTGGAGAAATCTGTTGGCAATTCGAGTACAGGTACGCTATCTTTAAACTGGTCTTGCCAAAATTGTTCAATTTGTTTGTACTCCTTGCTTTGTGAGAACTTTTTTTGATCCAGGGCATATTGGGTAAACGAATTTGCTTCAGGTAATCCGGAAGGCTCATCTTTAATACGTGCCGAATATAATTTCCCTAATTCATCCAGGAAAATTCCCATAGACCATCCGTCACAGATGATATGGTGGGCAGTAAATATCAGTAAATGGTTATTATTTTCAAGTTTGAATAAAGATAGTTTGTATAGGGGCCCATTGTGAAGATTGAAGACAGTATTGACTTCAGATTTTATGAAAATGTTAATAAAGTCTTTCTTGTAAACGTCATCTTTATTGCTCAGGTCCTCAAAATAGAGGTTTAGTAATTGTTTAGAAGAGATACATATCTGAGAAGCATCTGATGTAAAGACCGATCTTAGTGAGTCATGCCTTTCGATAAGTTCATTCAGACTTGACTCAAGAAATGTTCGGATAAGCGGACCGGAAATTTCGAGGCTAACTGAAAGATTATAGGCCCGGCTTGCTTCATCACCGCCCAAAATACAGGAAACCAAAATTTCCTTTTGAGATTCTGTTGCAGCCACAAAGGCCTTTTCCGGGTTTAGTTGAACGTTGTTTCTTGCAATGTTATTCATAAAGAGGCCTCTGAGAACAGGGGGGCAAACTCTTCTAAAGTAGTAAATTTAAACAAACTTGTCAAAGGTAATCTTAAACCTGTTTCTTTCTCCATTCTGATCATAACCTGTACGGCAATAAGTGAATGCCCACCTAACTCAAAGAAATCATCATGCAAGCCAACAGACACTAGTCCTAAGGTCTCTGCCCATACTCTTGCTACCAGTTTTTCGGTGGCTGTTCGAGGCAGAGCCTTTTCCTGGTTTACCTGTGTCTTCTCCTCAGGTTTAGGTAATGCCTTTCTGTTGGTCTTGCCATTAGGAAGTAAAGGGAGTTTTTTCAGCAGCACAAATTCAGCCGGTATCATTTGGGCAGGGAGCAATTCTTTCAGACCTTCTTTCCACTCGATTAGTTGTTCTGTTGTGGCAGTAAGGTCTCCTGAATAAGGATCTCTGGCATAATCAAAGGCTGAATAAAGATTTGGATGAAGAATCTCCCCAGCTTCCGGAAGCCTGTTTTGCAGCTCAATGGGAACAAATATTACGTCAAAACAACCATCCGAACCATCGCTGGTCCAGCGCACATGACTAAGATAGCCCAGTTCAGATCCCAATTCCCAGAAAGGATGTGGGTTAAGTCCCTGCTGGGTTGAAGTCAGTAAGGTTTTGGCTTCTTTTACCGTTGCGTCTTCACTGATTTTGCTTAGGATTTGCTGAAGGGAATAGTCCTCCATTGTCCTGGTATTGAATACGTTATGTAGATGAACAACTTTTCCAGGGTATTTTTTTAGTTCGTTTTTTATCCAGTCTATATTATTTCCAGCTTCCCATTTGATCTGAATATCAGCTTTTATACTTGCTGAACCATCATTGACATAAAGCCAGATATCATAATGGTATTTGGTGGTTTCGTTGATATGTTTTCCTTCCCTTAACTGAACATTCACCCCACTGATTGCAGGAATCAGTTCAGGTAGTTTATAGAAAAAACCCGGATCGGCAACCAACTCATCTTCAAGCTTTACCCGGCGATCACATATCTTTTTAAATTCAGAAATTTTTAAGTTTCCATCAGTTCTATTCAACTGATCAAAAGCATGATACATTGGCAAAGTACTTTTCCCCTGCATATCACCGATGTAGATGCAACCTCCATTTTTTATAGCCATGGATGCCTCTTTTATTACCTTCACCAGGTATGAGGCATCAGGAAAATACTGAACAACACCATTAATGATCACCAAATCCAATGAACCATTATTCACAAATGAGAAATCATCAGCCGGGGCTGTTATCGCAATGACGTTTTTGTATTTTTCAGGTTCAGCGCTCAGTTTTTCCTTTAATTTAACTATGGCGGTCTCTGCATAATCTGTGGCAATGAAATTTTCGGCATAAGGAGCAAGTTCGAATACCAACTGACCGGCACCACAACCCAGCTCCATAACTGTCTTAGCATTAATTGCTTTGATGCGGTCTACCGATTGCTTAAGCCATTCTTCAACTTCCTCACGGATATCAGTTCTTCCACTAATTTCCTGAGCCACAGCAATGTCAAGCTGCTGCTCCCCAATGCTAAGTTCACTTTCAGATTGAATTCCGCGTTTGTAAAGATCTTCCCATCTTTCCTGCCATGATGGTGCTTTATTGGTCCCTTCCGCATATTCAGGTACGATATAAGCTACCAAACGTTTATCGCCCGGATGATCTTCCCTTGCAATCACAACAGCCTCTTTAATTGATTTTTGCATTAAAAGTGACTCCTCAATTGCCCCAAGTTCAATACGATGTCCCCTGATTTTAACCTGATTATCTATCCTTCCAAGACATTGGATATCACCTTCTGCTGTGTACCTGCCAAGATCACCGGTACGGTACATTTTTTTATCTGATTGATCTGAAAATGGATCCTTAACAAAGGCGGCCGCTGTCAACTCCGGATTATTAAGATAGGCTCGGGCCAGGCCATCACCGGCAATATAGATTTCGCCGGTTCCTCCCTTCCTTACCGGTTTTAGATACTGGTCAAGCAGGTAAACCTGGGTATTGGCAATTGGTCTGCCGATTGTTATTGGCTGATCAAAATTGCTGATCTGTTTCAGGGTCGACCAGATAGTGGTTTCCGTCGGGCCATACATATTCCAAAGTGAACTGCACCTTTCCTTCAGACTTCCGGCAAGGTCCCGCGATAGGGCTTCTCCTCCACAGAGTACTTTTATGTTTATTGCTTCATCCCATCCGGCATCCAGAATCATTCTCCAGGAGGAAGGGGTTGCCTGCATGATGCTGATCTTTTCATTCCTGATCAAATCGAGCAGAAGCCGGCCATCCTTCACTGATTCTGAATCAGCTACAACCAATTCAGCACCGCTGATGAGCGGCAGATATAGTTCAAGTCCGGCAATATCAAATGAAATTGTCGTGACTGCCAGAAGGCGTTCGTCCGGACTTATGCCCGGTACTTTCTGCATACTGAAAAGGAAATTTACCAAACTATGATGTTCAATTTGGGTTCCTTTTGGTTTGCCGGATGAGCCGGATGTATAAATTACATAGGCAAGGTCAGAACCATTTACGACCAGTGCAGGATCTTGTTCAGAACATCCCTCCAGTTCATTTTGCAAATCATCAAGGATGATCTCTCTGCTTTCGGAAGAAAATTTATGTTGATATGCTCTGGATGTCAGTAAAATCTTTGCTGAAGAATCCTCCAGCATATATTCAATTTGTTTATTAGGATAGGCAGGATCAAGCGGCACATAGGCTCCACCTGATTTCATAATTGCGAGCAATGCGATAATCAATTCTTCAGATCTGTCGAGCGCCAGCGCAATTCTGTCGCCTTTTTGTATTCCCTGTTTGATCAGGAAATTGGCCAAACGGTTCGCGCTTTCATTTAGTACCTGATAAGAGATATGCTTATCCCTGAAACTGACTGCATTTTTTTGAGGAAATTCTGCGGCTTTCTTGCTGATAAGTTCATGCAGGGAGCTGTCTTTAGGGTAATCGGCATCAGTTTGATTCCATTCAAAGGGATCTAAAGTACCCAGAGTAATAATATCCCTAATTTTTATTTCCGGATTTTCTGTCACCTGATGAAGTAGCCCGGTAAAATCCTCCATCATCCCCCTGATAGTTTCAGCACGGAATAGTTGGGTATTATACGACCATTCAAGGATTAATGAATCGCCTGATCCACTTGCATTTAAGAAAATTTCAAAGTTCTCATATTCCCTCTTGTTGATGATGAGTTCATGCTTTATTCCTTCGAATTTTACACCTTCATTCAGCCCGATATCAATATTAAACACAATCGGGATAAGCGGCACACGGGAGGCATCCCTGCTGATATTCAATTTTTTAAGCAGGCTTCCGAAAGTATATTGCTGGTTTTCATAAGCATCAAATATTTCCGGTTTTCTGATTTTCAGGAACTCCAGAAAGGTGAAATCACCGTTGTGATGACTTTTGAGAGGGAGCATATTGACACAATGCCCAACCAGACCATTATAACCCTCTTCCGATTGTCCCGCAGATGGAACACCCAGAATGATATCACTCTGACCGGAAATCCGGTGAAGGAACACTTCAAAAGCAACCAGCATACTGCTAACAAAGCTGCAGCCGGCTTTTGCCCCCATTTTTTTTACCGCATTGATCAGATCAGGTTTTAATTCAAAATCATCGCGATGGCTTTTGTACGTTCTGAATTCCGGGCGCGGAAAATCGGTCGGTATATCCAGTTCAGGAACTTCATCGATGAACTGCTTCATCCAGAATGATTCAATCGATTTATAAGCTGCACTTTGCTGGAATACCCTTTGTTTTACCGCATAATCAGCAAATGAGGGAGCCTCGGGCAATTCCGCAATTTCAGATTTTAATCCGGCAGAATATAGTTTCCCCAGATCCTGCATGATGATGCTGATCGACCAGCCATCACAAATAATGTGATGACTAGAAAGGGTCAGGTGGTGGCTTTCCTCAGCAAGTTTGAAGAGTTTAACCCGGAACAAGGGTCCAGTTAACAGATTAAAGGATGTTTTAGCATCTTCCACCAGAAACTGTTCAATTAAATCCTTTTGTCCGGCCGGGTCAGTCCCGCTAATGTCCTGAAAATTATATTGAAGCTTACCTTCAGAAAATATACATAATTGCTTACCATCAGCACTGAAACCTGATCGTAATGCATCATGTCTTTTTAGAATATCCTGAAGAGATTTTTCCAGTGAAGGATAATCCAGTGGACCGTAAAATATCAGTGAAACAGACTCATTATACGAACGGTTTGCATCTTCACCTCCAATCAGGCATGAGGCCCAAATTTCGGCCTGAGGTTCGCTAGCCGGAACAGCATTCTCAATTTCAGGGCCCGCAAATGGGTCAAATTCAACAGGTTGGAAGTTGTAGTCCGATTCTTGCATTGTATTATTCCTTGTGTTTTATTTGTAAGTATTTACCCGGATTTTCGGGATCTGCAATAAACCAGGCAGGATTTCCTTCCCGGTCTCTTCCCAATCTTGCTCCTGGTACAGGAGGTTCAGAAATCGGTTTTGCATTGCTAATATCGCTAGAATTACTCTTTTTTGATTCCAGAAAACCGACAGAAATTAGTTGTTTCAAACTTTCTTCAAAAGCTTCAATAATATTGTTAATTTCTGCTCCGGTATGGCTCTCTGTCATAAAACAAGGAAATCCATCCCAGATATGTATTCCTTTTTCCCGCATTAGTGTAAAGAGTAGCTCGTTATAAGGTATTTCTTCATCGAACCGGATTTTCCACATGGATCCAAATCCAACTACTGATACAGGAACTTTTAATTGCTGACAAATTGAATTTAATCTGCTCATCAGCCCTGAAGCTTTATGACTTAATTCCTGTTGCAGGGCAGGTCCTCTTAATTTGAAGTATTCCAAAGATGCTTTTGCTGCCGCTAATGCCAGTGGATGTCTTACGAAAGTACCTGCAAAATAGGTTACTCCGGCTTCCGGTATAGATTGATCTCCATATTGCCATGATCCCCCATCCAGTGCATCCATAAACTGTTTTTTACCAGCTATTGCTCCAATTGGAAGCCCGCCTCCGATCACTTTACCATAGGATGAAATATCCGGCTTGATACCAAAAAGCGCCTGAGCACCACCAGGATGCATTCTGAAGCCTGTGATTACCTCGTCAAATATCAAAACAGTTCCAGCTTTCTCTGTAATCTCCCTGACTTTCTTTAAGAAATCGATCGGATGAAAATCAGGGCGCCGGCTTTGTACCGGTTCAACCAAAACTGCTGCAAGTTCATGAGCCCTTTCCTGAATAATTTTCAGGCTTTCCTCGGTTCCATAATCAAGGATGAGCATGTTTTGTACAGCTTCCGGCATGATGCCTGCTGCTGCGGGAATGGATCGGAAGCTTTTTGTGCCTCTGACAATCACTTCATCAAAAACTCCATGATAGGATCCCGAAAAGGCCACAATAAGCGACCTGCCACTTACGGTTCTGGCAATTCGCATGGTACCTAAAACCGCTTCAGAACCGGTACTGCAAAGTGCTGCACGATCAGAATTGGTAAATTCGCAGATAAGTTTGCAAACATCACCGGCAAGTTCATGTTGCGGACCGATCTCATAGCCTTTATCCATCTGATCTTTGATCGCATTTAATACTGAATCAGGCTGGAAACCAAGCATATTTGAACCGAATCCATTCAGGGCATCGATATATTCATTATCGTCAAGATCCCAGATTCTGCTGCCCTTCGATTTTTTGACCACGATCGGATAAATGATTTCTTTGGTTAGTGGCCTGAATCCGGATACTACCCTTGGATCAGCCATATAGGCTCTGTGCTTTTGGGTATACTCTTTACTGCCCCGGGTTTTAAGGTTATATCGTTCAATCAGATCTTTTAGGAATTTTGTTTGAACCGCATTTAATTCCAGACTTTGTTTCTCAATTTTAGGGCTCGCGCCAAATGGTTTTTTAATATCATTCTCTTCCTCCGGACTCAAATCGGTTGGGCTGAGACTGCCAAAGCGGATAAGATCCAGTTTCCTGTTCAATTCTGTAATCTGACGGTTTATTTCAGCCTCCGGACCTGTTTCAGTAACAATAGCATTCTGGAAGGCATCTGCAGGAAGTCCTGCTTGCAGGTAATCTGCGAGTAAGTTCAGGGTATTCAGATCCTCATTCAGTTGGCGGAAACTGATTGGAAGGGAAAATTCCCGCTTAAGTGTAATAGCAACCTGGGTCAGGAGTAAGGAATCGAGTCCGATTTCAATGAAGTTCAGATTGGGACTAACATCCTTCATTTCTATGCCGGATGCATTTTCAAGGATGCGGCTTATTTTTTGGATCAGTATTTCTTTCCGGCTGAGATTTATATTTTCCGTCTGGCTGTTTTCCTGATTTTCCTGTGCGGAAATGGGTTGAGTAGTTGAATAATTGGCCTGCCCCGGTTCAACCCAGCATCGCTTGCGGTCAAATGCATAATTTGGCAGCATGAGAATTTGGGGATTTGCTTCATGCAGTTTCTCCCAATCAGGAATAATCCCATTTTGCCAGAGTTTTCCCAATGAACGAAGGACTGAAGCATACTCAGAATCCCCTTTGTCTTCAAAGCCGGCAATTGCATTGAGGCTGGTTCCCTTCGACTGTTGTTTTGCAAAGGTAGTGGCTGCATTACCCGGGCCTACTTCCAGCAATAAGCGTGTTGGTTCTTCCCAAAGCGTGCTGATGGCATTATTGAATCGTACCGGTAAACGAATCTGATTAATCCAGTAATCAGTGCTGCAGGCCTCTGCCTCTGACATCCACTTACCTGTAACTGAAGAAACCAGTGGTATTCTCGGAGGATTCAGGGAAATAGAATGAACCACCTTACTGTAATTTTCTTTCATTCCGTCCATCATGGATGAATGGAATGCATGGCTGGTTTTAATCAGACGGTTTGGAATGCCCTTTAACTGTAGTTCTGTTGAAAAATTTTGAACCTGATCGGATGGACCTGAAACCACACTTAAATCAGGACTATTATAAGCAGCTATGGATAAGTCTCCTGTTAATTGGTTTTCAATATTTAAGGGAAGGGCTTTAACGGCCAGCATGCTTCCACCTTCTAATTCACTTGCAAGGCGAGCGCGTTCTGAAACTAGTTTCAGGGCATCCTCCAGACTGAAAATTCCTGCCAGGTGGGCTGCTGCAAATTCGCCGATACTATGGCCACATAATGCTGCCGGGCGGATACCCCAACTGATCCAGAGCTTTGCCATTGCATATTCAGTGACAAATAAGGCGGGTTGTGTATAGCGTGTATTATGGATTTTTTCGGCTTCTGCCGATTCTGAATACAAAATAGTTCTGATATCCTCCTTCAACCAGGGCAGGAGAAGACTTGCACATTCATCAACAGCTTCCCTGAAAATCTTTTCCTGATTGTAGAGACCTGCACCCATGTTCAGGTACTGTGATCCCTGTCCGGGGAATATAAATGCAAGTTCAGTCGAACTTTCTTTCAGTATTTTAGTGTCGGATACCTTGTTGAGGTCTTCGCTAAGTTTTTGGATCAGATCAGCGGGATTTCCTGCAATGATAAATCTTCTCTGCGCAAAATCACGCCGGGTGGACTCCAGTGTCCATGCAATATCGCTGAGCTTCGTTTCCGGATTATTCTTCAGGTAATTGAGGAGTTTCGAAGCATATTGGTTCAGACTTTCTTCTGAATTAGCCGACCAGCTGATCAGTTGTGCTTTGGAAGAAGTTTCAGCTTTTTGTTCTTTTTGTTCAGCCTCCTCAAGAATAATATGGACATTGGTTCCCCCAACCCCGAAAGAACTGACACCTGCTCTTCTTTTTTTGGTACTCTCCCAGGGGCTGAGTTTAGCATTTACATAAAAGGGGCTGTTCTCAAAATCAATATCCGGGTTTGGCTGTTCAAAGAAAAGAGAAGGAGGGATTTGTTTTTTATGGAGAGCCAATGTGGTTTTGATAAAACCTGCTACACCGGCCGCCTGAGTCAGGTGGCCCATATTGCTTTTTATTGATCCAATGGCGCAGAATTTTTTTTCTTCCTGAGGGCCGAACGCCATTTTTAGTCCTTCTATTTCAATCGGATCGCCAAGAGGGGTTGCAGTACCATGGGTTTCAACATAGCTAATCGTAGCAGCGTCAATCCCTGCATCGGCAATCGCCATGCTGATCGTATCAGCCTGCCCTCCGGCATTTGGAGCTGTAAAACTTGCTTTCAAGGCGCCGTCGTTGTTCAGTCCGATACCTTTGATGATCGCATAGATTGTATCTCCATCACGTTCGGCATCTTCACGGTTTTTTAAAAGAATTACACCTGCACCGTCACTGAAAACAGTTCCGCTGGCATTCACATCGAATGGCCTGCAATGACCGTCTTTACTTAGAATTGCACCTTCTTCATATAAATGACCGCTTCGAATTGGGGAAGTAACAGAACTACCACCTGCAAGAGCCACATCGCATTGTCCTTTTCTCAGGCTTTCAACCGCCTGAGCGATAGCAAGCAATGAAGTCGAGCAGGCAGAATACACGCTGACTGCCGGACCTTTAAGATCCAGCTCAAAGGCAGTCCGCATTGCGATATAATCTTTTTCATTCAGCGTGGAAACCTGGAAGGCTCCGACAGCGGTAATCAGATCCGGACGTGTATGTACATTGTTGAGATAATAGGTATTGGTGCCGCTTCCTGCAAAAACACCAACCTTTCCATCATATCTTTCAGGGAGATGGCCGGTACTTTCCAATACTTCCCAGGCAATTTCAAGAAATATCCGCTGCTGAGGGTCCATTAGTTCTGCCATCCGGTTGTTCATCCCAAAGAAAGGGGCATCAAAATACTCCGCCTGTTCCAATACTCCCCGGGCTTTAACATAATTTGGGTTCTTTCGTAATTCAGGATTGATTGCCGGGTCGAGTTGCTCCTCGCTAAAAAAACTGGTCGTTTCTTTACCCGACTGCAAAACATCCCACAGTTCCTCAATATTGGAAGCCCCCGGGAAACGGCCTGACATACCTATTACTGCTATGTCTGTGCCGGACGGACGAGTTGTATTTGTTTCTGTCCTTTGAATACTGGTTTTACCATCAAGGTATATTGCAATCTTACTGATATATGGATCCTGATAAAGTCTTGTGACCGGAAGATTGAGTTGATGTTGCTGCTTCAACATTGCGACAAAACGTAGTGCGAGCAGTGAATTTCCTCCCAGTTCAAAGAAATTATCATTTACCCCAACTTTATCCAGATTTAGTACAGAAGCCCAGAGCTTTGCCAGCGATTTCTCAGTTTCTGTAGATGGCGACTTGTAAAATACTTGAAGATCAGGTCTTTCCATACCGGGCAGGGGCAGGGCTTTTCGGTCTACTTTACCATTGCTGCTCAGTGGCAATTCCGGAATGTCAATGAAAAGAGCAGGAACCATATACTCCGGCAATTTTGACTTAAGATGTTCCAGTAATTTTTCTTTATTGTATTTCCCGTCAGAACCAATGATATAAGCGATCAGTTTTTTCTCAGCATTGTCTTCTTTTACATGAACCAGGCATTGTCTGATTCCTCCAAATTCCAGAATAACATTTTCTATTTCACCGGGTTCAATCCGAAATCCACGAATCTTTACCTGTTCATCAGCGCGCCCCAGGTATTCAACGGTACCGTCTTCAATCCATCGGGCAAGGTCGCCGCTGCGATAGAGGCGGGTATGTTCATTGCTCGCAAAAGGGTTTTTCAAAAAACGACTTGCATTCAGTTCCGGTCGGTTTAAATAACCCCTGGCTACTTGCACACCTCCGATAAACAATTCACCTTCTTCGCCGATAGCACATGGCTCCTGATCTTTATTCAGAATATAGATGCTGGTATTCGCTACCGGTTTGCCAATGTAAACTTTTTTTGCATTTAGTGGTGCCGGCCAGCAAGTCACATCAATTGCGGCTTCAGTTGGTCCGTATAAATTATATAATTTCGCATGTCCCAATTTTTCCCCAAAAAGGGAAAGCTGGTGGGGAAAAAGCTCCTCACCTGAGCACAATACCCGTCGAAGACTTTTACAGCTCCCTTCCCGGATACCAAGAAGGAAAATTTCGAGCATGGATGGCACAAAATGGATAGTAGTAACCTGTTGTTTATCGATTAGATCTTCGAGGTATTGGCTGTCTTTTTGTCCGCCGGGTTTAGCAAGAACGAGTTTCGCACCAATCATCAGAGGCCAGAGTAGTTCCCAAACTGATACATCAAAGCAGAAGGTGGTTTTTTGCAGAACAATATCATCCTGGCTCAGGTTAAAAAAACTCTGTGCCCAGTTCAATCGGTTAAGCAGCCCCCTGTGTTCATTCATAACCCCTTTTGGACGGCCGGTTGAACCAGAAGTGTAGATTACATAGGCAAGGTCTTCAGGAGCAATCTTTGTTTCAGGAAGAGCAAGGCTAGTTTGTTGAAAAACCTGATTAGAATCGAGTATTATGACGTCTAAGCCAATTTTTTCACTAAAAAAATCGAAATTTTTAATCGTTTTTTGATCAGTGAGAATTATTTTCAGATCTGAGTCCTCCAGCATGAAATTGATTCTTTCTGCAGGATATTCAGGGTCAATTGGCAGGTAAGCAGCGCCGGCTTTCAGAATGCCGAGGATTCCGCTGATCATCTCAATGGATCGATCCAGACATATCCCAACCACATCGTCTTTTTTGACCCTGTTCGAAATCAAAAAATTGGCGATCTGGTTCGTCCTGAAATTAAGTTCAGAATATGTCAGGCTTTCATTTTCAAAAACGACGGCAGTTTGTTTTGGGTTTGTTGAAACAGCCAGATTGAAGAGTTCACAATAATTGTCTGGTCCGGGGTAATCCACTCCGGTATCATTAAATGTAAACAGAACTTTTTCTCTTACTTCTGGTTTTAACATGAATTTCTTTCTGACACGAACTGAATAATGATCTCCTAAAATAGCCGATTTTAATTCGCCATAATTAAATATCTATCCTTTTTGGTAAATATTTTTCGATAAATACAGAATGATATTTAATTAATCCAAATCGGAGGAGCATATTTAGCCAATTATTTTATTCTGAAACCAACTTAATTTTTGGCAAAATAAATTCAAGAATCGTGCCTACGAGTTCTTCTATACTGTGTTCAGCAGTTTTTAAAACGAGTTCCGATTCTTCAGGGATTTCGAAAGGGGAACTTATACCTGTAAATTTTTTTATTTCTCCTGAACGTGCTTTTTTATATAATCCCTTGACATCGCGTTGTTCGCAAACTTCAAGGGGGCAATCCACAAAAATCCTGACCAGATTCTCAGCTCCGATTGTTTCCCTGACTACTTCCCTGTCTTTGGCAAAGGGTGAAATAAATGCTGAGAGGACGATCAGGCCTGAATCACGCATCAGGTTCGCAACTTCACCAACTCTGCGAATGTTTTCAGTGCGGTCTTCCTCAGAAAAGCCAAGGTCTTTACACAATCCGTCCCTGATTTTATCCCCATCCAGAATATAAGTCTTGTATTCTCTTTTGAATAATTCTTCTTCCATTGCATCCGATAAGGTAGTTTTTCCCGATCCTGAAAGTCCGGTAAACCATAAAACTAATGATCGTTGATTCAACAGTTTTTCTCTGTGGCGGAGGGTTAATTTTTGAAGGCTCATCTTTATTAAATTTTATATTCCCTGATACCAGGAATTAAACCTGAACTTAAGTTTATTATATAGTTCAACACATTCCCGATGGAGGCTTTCACTATAACCCGATACTGATTTTTCGGAGGGATTAAAGGGCTTTATCCCCTCAGTCTTAGCATTCAAACCGAGCAGGGGAAACAGTTTCTGCAACACCCCGGCAGGGGAATTACAGAAATCCTCATAACAAAAGAATAAATGGTTCTCCTCAGTATTTTCGAGCGCAAAACTATAGTAGTTTTTCCAACTCAATAACCAGAAATCAAGCTCTGATTTAGGGGTATTTTCCATTAGTTTGAAGATATCATCATGATTAAGGTCGAAAGGCTTTTGGTTCAAACCAAATTCAAAATGCCCCAGCCAGTTCATATAGTCCAGTGAAAATTTATCCTCTTTCTGAATGCCGGAGAAATGGGTATGCTGATTGAGCAGGGAAAGCGCATGCTGCAGAGGCTCACGGAAAGGAATCACAATTTTGGCTGCAGGAAAACTTTTTTTCAGGTAATTTAATCGCAGGATATTATTATTATTTTTGGATAGATACCGCAATTGATCAGGTTTATCGGAGCTTAAAAGTGCATTCCGCACAAAGTCACGAAATTTATTCAGTACTTCATTATTGGTTTTCAGGAGTTTGAGCCGGTCATTGGCAATGTATTGATCGCCGCTGAATACCCGCCAAAAAACTTCCTCAAAGGCTTCCGGACTTTCAAAGCTAACCAGTATTCCATCCCGATGCGCCCGTTCTTTGAGTTCGCCACTTGCCTTGACAAAAGATAGTTTCTTCCATAGATTTGGCATCAGAACAAAGGGCATATCCTGATAAGTGAGGGATCTGAACTCACCTGTTTGATAAAGATATCTCATCAGCATGGTGGTGCCTGAGCGAGCCAGACCAGAGATGAAAATAGGGTTTTCTGTAAAGTTATGACCCTTTTTGCTGAAGATCATGTTCTCAATATCAAACGATATTTCGGCAATAATTTTCGACTGAAGTGCGATGCGGTGCAAAAGCCTCGATGAAAAGCTATATCCTAAGTCTGACATATATTTTCTTTAGTAAAAAATAGGACAGAAAACCAACAAGGGAGAGTATAATGCCACTCAGGCTAATCAGGTAATTGCTCAGGTAGTCAAAATTCAGTGGACTGATGAATTCACTCACTTTTAAAAAAAAAAGCAACAATGCAATTAGAATAGCAGTATATAAAATAATCAGTATCGAATGCTTCATTATTCCAAGGGAATTTTGAAGGAGAACGCTTTGTTTCGCGGTATCATCCAGGTCTTCGGATTGTATTGTTTTCAGGGAGGATTGACTGAGTCCGGAAATACGTTTTGCAGTTTTAATAAATGGGATAGTATCAGCTGCCCATGCGATCAGCAGGAAGATAATAAACAGATAGATGATCGCGGTCAACTCCATTACTCTTCTTTTTTCTTTTTAAATTTTGCAATCAATTTTTTAAAAGGATACCAAAGAATCGCAAATAATGCAAGAAAAATTGAGATCAGAATGCCTACAACAGCGGCTATGAAACCACCGCCCATTCCTGGACCGATATAGGCTAGTGTGAAGCTTAGAAATGCCATATTTTGGAATTAATTCTTTATAAATTTAAAACTATTAAACTCGGCAGGAGCAATAATTTTGCTCCAGCCCAATACTGCTGCTGATTTTTCATCTACCCGTTCCACATATTGCCAGATGGTTTGGCTATTGCTACCTCTCAGCATCCTTCCGAAATCAGTTTCTTCAACAAAGACATCGCCGTTCGGAAGTATTTCAGAGCGTCCTCCCGTCATTGTCTTCACTTTTGCCTTTTTTAGAAAAGCGGTATATGGCGTTGAGGTTTCATTGGTTTTGAAATCAAAAATGTAAACTTCGTTATGCCCATCAATAAAATCATAATTCTTATTGCGAATAATATTGTTTCCAAATATGCTGATCCGGCTATCGTCTATAAAATTGGCATCATGCTGATTTAGCCAGGGACCTGTTTGGAGCCATAAGATTTTATTTGTAGAAGGCCTGTACAGAAATACGGTACTCTTATTGCGGATGCTTACAAGCAAATCGCCTTTTTGCCAGTATTGGGTACTGCTCAAAGCAGGTTGAATATCGTTCAAATGCAGCGGATCCCGCTCCATCGGACCGATACCAAAGAGCAGTCCGCGGTAGCCGTTTTCGAGCAGGATATCAGTAATTGATTTTTTGTAGAGTAACTTCCCATCAGGTGATACCTGCGCCAGTGCATCATCGCGATAATCATCAAAGAATCCGGAAAGGAAGCCGGAATTTTTTTCCATCATTGAAGAAGCCCAGATATTGCCTTCCGCATCCTTCTCCAGCGAATGATGGAAAATACCATCCAGGCTCCAAAGGAGTTTGGAGTTTTTGTCAATCTTAATAAGGGCACGATCCTCGGTATTAAATACAACCGATCCATCGGCAGATGGCAGTGGATGCCAGAATACGATATTCCCTTTATTGCTTTGTTCAGAAAGGGGTCTTCCTTTATCCCTGATCTTCATTATTTCATTGATATCTGGAACCCAGCGATGCAAAACTTTCTGGTCACTAAGCCGGATCAGTTTAAATCCGGAATGACCGGCTTCTTTATCATAAGCAGAAAGGAAGAGAAAGTTACTGTCCCTGTAATTTTTATTATCTGTTTTAAGCCCGGAAATTTCAGGATAACGATCAGTCAGGATCAATGGTGGTTTCGAAAAAATCTGCTTGATACTGACATCGACCAGTGTCGGGAACTTAGCAATTGCCAGGATAACCGAACGGGTATTCCCCTGAATCAGGTGGCCGCCTTCATGAATGTAACCAACTGCCCAACCAAACATCAGGGTGATCATGGAAAAGATCCATATGATGAGTAATAGCAGCCAAAGTGATACTTTTTTATTCATTTTTTGATCCGTTTGCTGAAGAGGGCAAATTAAGAAAAAAAACTATGCTCCTGAATTTTGGAAAAGAAATAGAAATTGCTTTCAGATATTATTTACAATTAAAACTATTGTTTTTGCATGTTTATAGCACAATTGTTCTTATTGAACAGGATTGCAGCACCCTGATAATTCCTGTTGGCGGCAACATACAGGTATTTACAGGCCTCCTCCTTTCTGCCAAGTTGTAATAAACAGTTTCCTAGATAGAATTCTGATTTACCATTTGGATAAACTCTTGCATCAACAACTCTTTTGAAGTAGGCTGCTGCCGAATTATAATCTTTCAAAAAGGAATAGGTAATACCTATATTTTCCATGTTTTCATAGTCATTCGGATTGAGTTTCATAATTCCCAATAAATTTTCAAGGGCCTTGGGAAAATCTTTCTTCATGCCTGCAAATCCAGCTCTTATAAAATAGCGGGTATGCTGTATTTCATTGTCATTAGGATAAACCCGGGCTAAGCTATCAGTCAGGTCTATTAATTCAGTTCTGTCATAATGAACAGCAAATAAACTTCTCACGTATATTTTCCAGGCATGTGGCTCATCTCTGAACTTCTTATATTCTTTGAATGCCATTTGTATTGTTGTTGTATCCTTTAAAGGAACACTGGTCCTGGAGACGATATTAAATAATGAAAGATTTCTGGGGCGGATAAAGAAGCCTTTTTTTGAATAAAAATGTGCACTATCTATCAAACCTTGTGAAGTATAAATCGATGCCTTGAGCCATTCTTTAGACATCGAATACGGGTTGGCATTTTTATCTTGATTCAATAAATAAAGAGCTTCCTCGTATTTCTGGGCACGAAATAAATACCAGGCTTTTATATCATTGATTGGAATATTGTTTTCTGCAATATTTGGAATAGCCGGGAATTTATCATTTATATCTTGCCAGGTAACACCTGGTTGTGCGGTTCCAAAGTTGAAGTGGGTAAAACGTTGAATTTTCATTGAGCTGTCAGTGGACCGGCATATGAAAATTGAGAAAAGTACTATGAGACTAATTGAAAGAAAAATAAGATATTTTTTGTTTTTGCCCAATGGTTTTTCCAGGCTTGGTTGATTCTTAATATATAATACTACGTTAATGGCGAGCACGAATGCGAAAAAAGTTTGCATTACCGGTCGCTCCGCAGGAAAGTTGAAATTTGCATCAACAAAATAACCTGCAATTGACATCAAGGAAATAACGCTTAACACTTTGTATTCAGAAGGGGCACTAGAATTCCATAATTTCATGGTATTTAATAATGCAAAAACAAAGATTGAAAGGAATAATATTCCTGCAAAAATTCCTGACTCGGCTGTTATCTGAAGAAAATCATTGTGGGCATGTTTTGAATAATTGAAATCATTATAAAAGCCGTATTCATATTTTACCGATTGAATTTTCCAGTTCCCGTATCCGCAACCTGTTATTGGAGTATCCTTGATTTGTTTAAGTGCATTTGTCCAAAAGAAAAGCCTTGCATTAGCTGATGTTTCACTATGATCTGAAAGTGTTGCAAGCCGCTTATCTAAAGTTGTATATCCTTGCGTGGAACTTGAATTTTCAGGTAAAGAAAGTAATATCTGTGAAATGCTTAGGCCAATAATAACAGGGAGTAAAACAGTTATAAGGTGACGAAAAGTAGATTTTAAACCAGCTTCTTTTTTATAAAAAAATAAGAAAATTAAATAAAGTGCTATCTGAGCAAAAAAGCCTAAGTATGAAGCTCTTGCATTTAAAATGAAAATCAATAAAACTACCAGAACCAATGATAAAACATTGATTATTATGCTATACAACTTTCGGAATTTAAAAATACAAAAAATAATAATTGGACTTTTGAGGACAAGACTAGCGGCCAGAACGTTCTTATTTCCGGTGTTTCCTGTGAGGTTTGAAATTACTGCATCTGATGTAGCAGTTTTTATTCCCTGGATGTAGGTATTGAATAATAAAATACATTGAAAAATTGCAATAATACTGACTGCCTGGAAGATGTATTCAATGTTTTTGGGATTTCGGCTAATTAGTAATGAAATGTTGAAGAAAGCGACAATAGTTACAATTAGTCTTGAATATACGACCAGAGATTCAATTGGATTAAGTGCAAAAAATATCGAGAATCCACAGATAACAAAAACTCCTAAAAATGCTAATGAGAGTTGATTTTGTGAAATATTTTGCAAGGTTTTATTGAATCCGGAATTGAAATTTATTGTGATGTAAATAATTGTAATCAGATTAAGAATTGATAAATAGAGCCATTGTGGCCCCATCACATCAATGGAATTGAATTGTGGAACAAATTCAGCCAAAAGATATAAAAAGACAATTATAGAATCCAGCTTACTGGAATTGAAAAGGTTCTTTTTTGATTTTTTTTGACCTTGAAATCTGTCTGTTTTGTTTTTTTCTTTAACTGACATTAATTTTTTTGTTTTTTCGTAGTACGGAAATTAAATTTTTCTTTCTGCTTTCTCCCAAACTGCACTTTGTTGTTTCCATAAATAACGTTTTATACCCAAAATAACTGCATAATTCATCACACAAAAGTAATAGGGAATAAAGAATATTTTTAAACGTAGCTCTCCTTTCTCTAGAATTAAGCCTGAATAAGCCAAGAGATAGAAAATTACCTGTCCTGCCAATAAAATAGAGAAAGTAATTTCTTTGGATTGAAACAGTATAAGCACATTTAGTAGCAATATCAGAATTAACAAAAATGGTGTGATTGTCCATCGTAATACTCGGTGACTTATGTATTGAAAGCTCAATAATCTGTACCTGAAAAAATTAAGCAAAACTTTTAGTCTCACAATGGATTGTATACCTCCTGCAGCAATACGAACCTTTCGTTTTAATTCTTCTGAAATATTCTCTGAGGCAGTCTCTATAGCAAAAGCTTCAGGTTCATAAACAATCCGATATCCTTTTGCTGCAATTAGCATTGAAATCATAAAATCATCTAAAATGGTATCGTCGGATACTCCTGAATATAAGCTCATGCGAACACTGAATAACTCACCTGCAGCACCAATTGTTGAATAAAGTTCGGAGTCCCACTTTTTTAGTAAAGATTCATACTTCCAGTAAAAACCTTCCCCTGCAGAACCCGCATCAGCTTTTTCATCAGAATGGACTCTTTTCTCACCTGCAACAGCACCGATCTTCTCATCGGCATAATGTCTAGAGATATTAATCAATGCATCTTTATTTAATAGGGTATTAGCATCAGTAAAAATAATTATCTCTGTTTTTATATGTTCCATTGCACGATGGATGGCTGCGACTTTGCCTTTTCTTTCGTTCTGATGAAGCAGTTTAATCTGTGGGTATTCCTTTAAAATTTCAGGCGTTCTATCAGTAGAACCATCAGTAATAAAAATCAGTTCAAGCTTTCCCTCAGGATATTTTAGTGATAGTGTATTCCTGATCTTCTCAGATATAAAGTTTTCTTCATTATATGCCGCAATTAGTAGTGTGCAGGTTGGTAGATCATCCCACTCATAGAAAATCTCCGGCCGTTTACCCTTCATCATTCTTTTGATGAGCAGCATTAAATACAAAATGAATCCATATCCCAAATAGGTATAAACTATGATGATTATGCTGATCCAGAAGATGATTTCCATATTTCAGTTGTCAGTTGTTAGTTGTTAGTTGCCTGTTGTCAGTAAATTCTGACTTGATTTAAATTGTTTTTAATGAATTAGATCTTCTTGCTCATTATTAATTATCGACTGTCAACTCCTGTTGTCATCCCGACGCAGGAGGGACCTCATTGCTTTTAATATACCTTTCCAATATTTAAACTTATTAATACGGCTAAGTTCCCTCCCGCGAAGAGCGGATCGGGATGACACCGTTTTTAAATTTAAATAGATCGTCCATTTCACATTGTCAACCCGATAGCTATCGGGTCTCTTCGTACCCCAATTCTCTGCTTTCTGTTCCATTTGTAAAATTCCACCATATTCCTCTTAAAAACTGCCTTGCATGAGCAATATTTCCAGTCAATAAATATCCAAGAAGGTTTCTCGGACTAACTAATAATAGAAAATGAAAGTAAAATATAATTCTGGAAAACCAGGGTGCGTTCCTTCGTATAAACAGAATCCTGTTCCTGCACATGAAATATTCTTTTAGAAGGCTCTTCTTTCCAACAGACATAGACTCCTTATGATAAATCGCAGCTTTGGGTTCAATCCAGATTTCATATCCGGCTTTTTTGATCTTCTCACACCAATCCATTTCTTCATAATACAGAAAAAATAGTTCAGGCATTAGTCCGGCTTTGTTAATTGCCTCCTTCCTGATCATCATTGCTGCCCCATGAACAAAGCCAGTCGGACCAGTTGTATGATCATATTGCCCCAGGTCTTCTTCCATTTGTCCGATGCACCGATTTCGACCGGTATTCATATTCATTTCAGTAAATCCGGCATATTGAATAATACCGGGTTCATCGAAATAGAGAATCTTCGGACTTATAGCTCCAACTTGCGGACTGGAATCTAAAACAGCAACCAGTTTTTCAATCAGACCCGCACTGAATTCAGTGTCATTATTTACAAGGAAGAGGTACTCACCATTTGCTTCCCGAATACCTAAATTGTTTCCTCCTGCAAAACCCAGGTTCTTTTCAGACCGGATAAAGCGAACCTCAGGATAATAGGACCGCCAGGCCGGGATATGATTCTCCCGGCTACCATTATCAATAACAATAATCTCAATCAATGAATAAGTATTACAAACTGCAACAGATTTTAGAAACAGCTCAGTGAGTAATGGCTGGTTGAAATTGACAGTGATAATAGAAACCCTCTTCAATGTGTCTTATAATTGGGGATTAAAGTACAAAAAAAAATATGGCAAAGACAGGTAAAGCTTATCAGGGAGGCTGGTTTTATACCCTATTTGTGTTTAGTGCGCTCATTTACAATATATTACTATATTTGAAATACGTGATGTGAGATTTTAGACAGCGTCAAGTTCTAAATATTAATATTTTTGGTATTGCTCATTGCTACTATAGATTTTAGCTTTATTTCATTATCAAAATCTTACCATCATATTATTGCTTGGAACGATAATTGTTTAACCTTTTAAAAATAGACAGGAAAAAACCGTAATAATTATACATCTTGGAAAATCGAGACATTAACAAAGAATTTTCAAAATCCGCAAAGGATTCAAAATCAGAATTTACAGAAATTCATAAGAAAATGGATGAGTTTGTCTTGCTTCTTGCCGAAACTGAACCAGATAATACATTACTCCAGGAGTTGCAGGCAAAGTTCAATTCTGCTATTCGTTCTGCGTCCGATACAACTGCTTTGGGACCTTATAAAAAGGTAAAAAATAACATACTGAATGAAGATGGAGATTCTGAGTTGGGGCAGCTTCTAATGATGAACGACCTGGATAAATCTGCTCATAAGAGATTAGCAACCTGGCAGATTGTTGGAATGGTGATAAGATTAATTATTGCTCTTCTTTTGATCCTTTTGGGCTTTGGAATGATTATCATGCCCGCGCCGCCATATTTTGAGATGTTTACCTTATTTTATCTTAACCCAAATGATGGGGTTACCATTATGGATGTCATTTCACTGATCGTTGCCTTTATTGGTGTTTATTTGGTAATCAGTATTATAAATAGAATTAGAATCCGAAAATAACTATGACACCAATAAAAGATACTGAACTATTGGAACAATCAACTATATCAGTGCTCCCTCACAAATCAATCATTACCTATTATGCAATTCAGAACCACTGATAATGACCTAAATGGGCTTGATCTATTAAGATTTCTACTCTCTATCACCATATTGATCTATCATTTTCCGCATTTTATTTTTCCTTTTTCTGATCTGCAAACTTTAAATAAAGGCACTTTACCACTCTCTGCTTCCTTACTATTTATATATGAATATGGAGATATCGCTGTAAGAGTTTTCTGGATGATATCTGGTGTTATTTTTTTTCATTTTTACATGGAAAAGATAGCAACGAGATCAGTTTCTTTTAAGAAATTCGCTTTTAACAGGCTCTCACGCCTTTATCCACTGCATTTACTAACATTAATCAGCGTTGCCCTACTACAATATGCTTATTTTCAAAAGTTTAATGTAGCGTTTATTAATCCTGGTAACGATTTCATACATTTTATTCTGAACTTGCTCATGATTAATTATTGGAGCTCAAAATTTGGATTATCCTTTAATGGGCCATTCTGGAGTGTATCAGTTGAAATTTTTGTTTATATTATCTTCTTCCTTCTGGCATATGTAAAATTAATTATCAAGCCAAAATTCACACTAACATTTACACTGATTTTCTTTGTAATTTATTTCCTTGGAATTTTGAATCCATTTAATGAATGTTTACTGTTTTTCTTTGCGGGATGCCTGCTGGCACAGAACTACCAGCGAGTTAAATTTTCGCACACATCTTTTTTGCTTTTGCTCATAACAGTTTTGCTCACAATCACTTATTACACTTCCATTTTTAGCCATGAGTATGTTTCTCGGCTTATTAACTGCGTCATTAGATTGGGTATCGGGATTCTTCTTATTATCTTTTTTAGCAAGTCATTTACTATGGCAGGGGCAACATTAAGGACCTTTTTACGCACGTTTGGGAATATGACATATGCTATGTACATGATCCATTATTCCCTCCAAATAATCCTAATTCTGATATTCTACCAAAAGGGAATAGAATTTATAAATACACCCGAATTTATGATTAACTATATTTTAATTACAGCAATACTTGGCTATTTGATTTACAGGTTTTTTGAGTCTCCAAGTCAGAACTTTTTGCGAAGGCTGGCTCGTGATCTCTAGAGGGGTTATGTGAGGTTGATTTGTAGAAAAATATTCTCATGTCGGGGAATATTTTCCTGATAATAATCATAAATGTCTTTAGTGAAATCAAAATTTAAATAAATTATTATTTAAATAAGCTTAGTAAACAGCATATAGAAAATTTCAGGCCTATGGATTTTAAATTGGATTAATCTTTGTCAAACTCTTATAGGTCATTTATTAAAGACTCTTTATTTTTAATATAACGAATTAAAACAATTCAATGCAAAGAATATTTACCAGATTATTAGTTAAGTATATCAGGTTTAATTTATTTCTGATAGCATTTATTTTGCTTGGTGGCGAGGCTAATGCGCAGTTTCCGTATGGAGATACTTTTAGGAATGCTACTTCTCCAGATCTTGTTTTTGGCGGAACCAATGGCTCTGCGTTCCTGACTGCAAGTGCAACGGCTGTAACAGCATTTGGGGCTACTGGGACTGCAGGTACTGGACAACTCTTTGATGCAGATCCAGCTGATGCGGGTTACCTTAGGTTAACGAGGGGGTCACTTAATCAAAATGGGTTTGCCTATAATAACAACAGAACCTTTTCAACTACTGACGGGTTGGATATCGCTTTTGAATATTATACTCATACTGGAAGCACAGCCATACCTGACATCTACGGCGGCGATGGTATTACATTTTTTCTTTTTGATGCCACTACGCCAGTATTTACACCCGGATTTTTTGGGGGCTCGCTGGGATATGCGCAAAATGGGGGCTCTGGAGCCGGTGTGCCCAATGGGTTCCTTGGTATAGGGCTTGACGAATTTGGTAATTTTGCAAATCCCGGTGCTTCACAGCGTGCGGGGGGGCCTGGGAAAACTCCTAGTGCCATAACTATCCGGGGGGATGGAAATGGCACTGGACTTCAACAAGGTGCTTTTGTAGGGAATACTAATTACGAGTTTATCTCTACTGTTAACACGGTGAATTTGGTTCCCTCATTTTCACTTACATCCGGCGTTGCAGCCGCAACCAGAACGACTAGTCCAGAGAGACCAAACGGCGGGTTCTTGACTAGTGATGCTGGGTATCGTAAGGTACGAGTTGTCATAGAGCCCAATGGTGTTGGTGTTTACAAGCTTAATGTTTATATATCTTACAATGTCCTTGGCGGAGCAGGTAATTATGTAGCTGACAGACACATAGTTGTTGATCAGGCTTATACACCTAACGTTATCCCGGGTAATGTGAAATATGGGTTTACAGCGGGTACCGGAACTGCGTACAATGTCCATGAGATCCGGGCAATCACGGTCGTTGTTCCTGCAAGTTCACCTAAGGTTCCTACAGCATTGACAGTTGCAAAATCCGGCCCTGAGAACTCAAATATTACCTTTGCTCAATCAGACTTTTATAATTCTGATTTTAACCTTACTAAGTTTACAGATCCCAACGGGGATGCATTGAATAAAATACAAATTAAATCTCTTCCTAACCCTCTTCACGGGGTATTGAAGCTTGCACCTGGTGGGACAGTTGTTAACATTAATGAGGAAATTTCTTATGCAAACATCCCTAATTTATACTTCGAGCCGGTTAATGAATATGATGGTGCAGCATCCTTTACCTGGAATGGTGCAGATCCTGGAGGATTGTATGCTGTAGCTGATGCGGCAGTTAATATTACATTAACCCCAATACCTTCAATAACACCTGCCAATCTTTCAGTTTGTTTAGGAGCCACCCAAGGATCTTTGGTCTACACAAATATGACTGATGGAGCCAACGAGTATACTATTGATTTTGATGCTGCTGCACAGGCAGCAGGGTTTTTGAATGTGGTTTACACTGCTTTACCTGCCAGCCCAATTACAATTACTGTACCCGGAGCAGCTACGCCTACAATTTACAGCGCTACTGTTACAGTAAGAAATACAGTAGCAGCCACAACTGGTACTCCAACAGGATTTACCGTAACGGTAAAACCCTTAGCGGTAGCAGCGGATATTGCGGTTAGTGCTCCAGCGGTATGTTTTGGCAGTAGCGCGGTTCTCACCCCATCTTTAGCGGTAGCGAATAGTATAACGAGTCCGGTTTACACCTGGTACGCCAATGCAGATAAAACGGGTCCGATTACCACAGGCGGAGCTTTCACAGTAGCCGGTAACGGAGTATTAACCGTTACGGGTCTAGCAGCCGGCCCCCATACCTATTATGTAGCGGTAAGTGGTACAGAGAAATGTGAGAATGCAGGTGGCACACTTCAGTCAGTCACGGTTACGGTAAAACCCTTAGCGGTAGCAGCTGATATTGCGGTTAGTGCTCCAGCGGTATGTT
>NZ_JAUYSS010000067.1 GCF_030695525.1 Daejeonella sp.
ATTAATAAAACTGCTGCAGATCCAAAACTTGCTGTTGCTGAAAAGCACATAAATTTCTATGGTTTAACTCCTGAAACAAAGCGGGAGGCTTAATAAATATACTCATTTAATAGCATTCCAAGGGCAGTGTAAAAGTAGAGAATGTGAGAAAAATCATAATAATAGCTGCCGGTAGTCATTCTATAGATTTGGAGTATTGGATAAACTTGGTTATGAAAGAGATTAATATAAAACACATTAATAACCTGCATACAGATGCACTTAGAAGTTTAGATTTTTATAAACAAGAAATCTCCATACTTACAAAGCGCCTTGAAGAGCTTGCAGCAAATAACACAGGTCTTGAGGTAGCTGTAAAGATTGAATATTTTCAGAATCAGTTCCTTATTCAGCACAACAATATTGATGAGTTGAAACATAATATCCATGAAAATCTGAAGAAGATCGAGAATCAGGTAAAGGAATTTGCGGGATTTATCACAGAGGCAAGTGCTACAGAAAATGTGGTATTATATAATCAATACCTGATGGAAGAAAAGATTATTAATGGGATAAGGCAGGAATTTAACAGATTTGCTGCCAAGTGGATGTAATCGTTTGCTCTTTAATGTGTTTTTAAATATTATCTAATCATTTTCTGATTAGGAAGGGGTTGGCTCTATTGAGCTGACCCTTTTTTGTTACGGGTAATTTTTACATCCGTGGAGAATGTATGAGTGAAGATTCTAAGGACCACGAAGGACTGATGCCAGGAAAGTTGGAACCTTCCGATTCTTAAATTCTGAAATTACACTTCAAGGTCAATAGAAAATTACCAAACACTTATGATTTCCCCCAAACAAAATTTCCTTAATAACATCTCCATTTCCCTGCCCTGATGTAGCATTAGCTCATAAATGTTCGTCTATTTAGCAAAAGACTTTCCGTATGAAAACCTCAATTTATTTGATTTTAATTATTACTCTTATTTATTCATCCTGTAGAAAGGATAAAACAATAATTCCGGATGAAGATGTCAATAAGCCCGACTTTCCGGAATGGGTGATTTACAATAAAAGCAATTCAAATTTAACCGATAATCAGATTAATGCGCTGAGTATTGATAAGAATGACGTTAAGTGGCTCGGTACGGCCAACGGACTAATCCGGATCAATGCTGAGTCCTGGGATTCCTTTAATTCAGCAAATTCTCTGCTACCTTCCAATAATATCAGAGCTATTACTGTTACTGATCAGGGGATGGTTTGGGTAGGTACAGATAAAGGCATTGCCAGCTATAATGGTCAGAAATGGTCTGTATTTAATTCAGGTAATAGCGTTTTAGCAAGTAATTCAATTACCTGCATCACATACGATCAAAAGAATGGGCGGGTATGGGTTGGTACAGATGAGGGTATTGTCAGGATTGATAAAGATGGTCAATGGACTTTAATTTATCTTACTGATCTTGTAATCTCACTTACCTCTGATCGTGAAGGTAATCTATGGGCCGGCATGTTTAATCCCTTTTCTTTTACAGGCAAAATCAAGCAATATAAAGACGGCAAATGGACTAGTTTTATCTTACCTGATATTGGCTTTCCCTCTGCCTGGCCATATTCGATAGCATCCGATTTGAATAATAATCTTATCGCCGTGTTAAGTGGTACCGCTGTCAAAACTTTAATTCGATTTGACGGGAAGTCCTGGCAGGAAGTGCAGGGGCCAACAGACGCTTACGGATTAAAGTCCTTGTTAATAGAAGGCTCTGTTTTATGGGTAGGAGGAACAAGCCTCTCAGTTTTCGGATCAGCCCAAACTAAGAGTATAAGTATGCCCGGAGTCAGTTCAGGTATACTTTCAATGGCTAAAGATAAGTATGGTAGAAAATGGCTTGGTACCCTGAACGATGGCCTTGTGGTTTATACTCCAAAATAATAATTAGCATGGTAGTTTTAAATCTTATTTACAGTCTTTAAAGTCATCAATGATGCCATTTGATTTCATCTCATTCCCGTTTTTTTATTGAATGGGCTTTTTTCAAGCTCATTTTTATAATTTTTTCAAGCTCTACCGCCCAGAATACAATAGCTGATGCCGTAATGGTAATCAGCAATTCATAAAGTGGTAAAGCTTGTGTTCTGAAAATCGGGTTGAAAAACGGTACATAAATGATCATGAATTGAAGAGAAACAGTGACCAGCAAGGCAACCAACATTGGTTTGTTTGAAAATACCCCTATTTTAAATATGGAATCCCTTTTTGAACGAATGGCCATTACATGTCCCAACTGGCTGAAGCATAAAACGGAGAAGGCCATAGTTTGTCCGTAAGGGTTATTATTATACACAGCCCAGGCCTGTATTGCGAGGGTAACCATTCCCATTAATAACCCTACCCAGAGAATATGCCAGGCCATGCTTCCGCCAAATATATTTTTTGAAGGATTGTGCGGGGGACGTTTCATGATGTTCGTTTCTGCAGGTTCTGAAGCCAGGGCAAGACCCGGAAGTCCATCGGTTATCAGATTTATCCATAAGATATGAATGGCAAGCAGCGGAATCGGTAGTCCCAGAAATGGCGCTAGGGAAATAGCCCAGATTTCACCTGAATTTCCGGTCATTATGTACTTAATGAATTTTAAAATATTGTCATATATTCTTCGGCCATGCCGGATGGCTTTTATAATAGTAGCAAAATTATCATCAAGCAGGATCATATGAGCGGCCTGTTTTGAAACTTCAGTGCCATTGATTCCCATTGCAATGCCGATATCTGCATTTTTAAGCGCAGGCGCATCATTAACGCCATCACCGGTCATGGCTACAAAATTATTCTTGCCTTGCAATGCCTGGATTATTCTTAATTTTTGCTCAGGGTTAACACGGGCATAGACGCTAATTTTTTCAACAATTGCGTTGAATTCTGATTCACTAAGATCAGATAATTCAGCCCCGGTCATAACCAGATCATCATCAGAACTGATGATTCCCAGATCATTGGCAATTGCCGCAGCAGTTAGCTTATGATCACCGGTAATCATTACGGGCTTGATACCTGCATCTTTACACTGAGATATGGCCTGCCTGGCCTCTTCACGCGGCGGATCGATCATTCCAGCGAATCCAATCATTGTTAAAGATGACTCCAGCTCTTTTGGATTTATTTTATCCGGCATTTTAGGAAGAAGCTTGTATGCATAACCCAGCACACGATGCCCGCTGGCAGACAAAGCATTTTGTTCTTCCTCAAATTCAGAATGTTGATTCCCTTTTTGATGGGTCAATTTACCAAGTAAGACATCCATGCCACCCTTCGTGATCATGATTATTCCATCACCGGATTGATGGAATGTGCTCATGCATTTTCGTTGAGAATCAAAAGGAATCTCAGCAACTCTTGGAAATTCTTTTTCTAATTTTAGCTTTTCATATCCCTTTGAGGAGGCATATTGAACTAATGCCAGTTCAGTGGAATCACCAAGCCATTCGCCTTTATCACTTTTTATGATGTCATTATTCAGAGCCATAACAGAAAGGAGATTATTCTTTTCAGTTGAAAAGATTGCCTTAACCTGATGGTCAGCTTCATAAGTCTTTTTGACTGTCATTTTATTGATGGTCAGTGTGCCGGTCTTATCTGTGCAGATATAGCTTACTGAGCCCAGAGTTTCGACCGCAGGAAGTTTACGGATGAGTACATGTTGTTTAACCAGTTTCTTAGCCCCAAGTGCAAGTGAAATAGTAATAAGTGCGGGCAAAGCTTCAGGAATCGCAGCAACGGCGAGTGAAATAGAGATCAAAAGCATTTCGGTTAATCCTTCCCCTCTTAACCAACCGGCAACAAATATTACTGCACAGATCAGAAGAATTATTAATGAGAGGCGTTTTCCAAAGGCTGCCAGTCGCTTCTGAAGGGGTGTACTATTATCTGCAATCTGGATCATAGATGCAATATGGCCAAGTTCAGTTTGCATCCCTGTTTCCACAACAATTGCCGTCCCATGTCCATTGGTTACAAACGTGCCTTTGAAACCCATATTTGTCCTGTCGGCAAGCACTAAATTTTCAGATTTCAGCTTGTTAATATTCTTTTCAACATTTTCAGACTCACCGGTTAGCGTTGATTCATCGACTTTCAGGGATTGAACTTTGATAAACCGGATATCAGCAGGTATGACATCGCCAGCTTCTAAACGGATTATATCTCCGGGAACCAGATCCATAGCATTTATTTTTCCGGCTTTCTGATTTCTTAGAACAATGGCCTGACTGCTTGCCATTTTTTTCAGGGCTTCCATTGCTTTTTCAGCACGGTACTCCTGGATGAATCCGGCAAATGCATTGAGAATAATAATAATAAGAATAATTACAGTGTCGGTTAAATCACCTGCGATACCTGAAATTACTGCAGCAATGATCAGAATCAGGATCATGAAATCGCTGACCTGATGAAACATAATATTCCATACAGTCTTCTTTTTACCTTCCTGGATTAGATTTTTACCGGATTTTGCGAGGAGTAGTTTCGCCTTATTCTGATCCAGACCGGAAGCTGAACTATCCAGTAATTTATAAATTTCGGTAATATTTAGATTATGCCAGTTCATTAAACCAAATTTAGCAGGTTTTTAAACCGGAGTATTACGGTTCAGTAAAAAATAATAGAATGTATAAACTCTTATAAGTCTAAAATCGCGCCATATTATTTTTTCTTTTTCCAGGCCATATTTATATTTTCAATAGGTATCCGTATGCATAATAAATGAGTGACAATGAATTGAATGGAAAAACCAGAGAGTATATTTTTTACTAAAAAGCCGGAAATAGTTGAATTTTCCGGCTTTTTAGTGTAAATCAGGATACTTTAACCTGCTTTTTACGACTTTGTTTAGCATCTTCCTTCTTTTCAATGTCAATTTTTAATAGACCGTCTTCATATTTAGCTTTAACCTGATTATTATCAACACTTTCTGGTAATATAAATGACCGGCTGAAGGATGAATAACTAAATTCTCTTTTTGTAAATTGCTCGTTTTCTTCTTCTTTATCTTCTTCCTTTTCAGCACTGATTGTTAAAATGTTGTTATCAATGTCAATCTGAAAATCACCTTTTTTAAGACCCGGAGCACTTAGTTCAATTTTGAATTTTTTGCCATTCTCAATAATGTTTACTGAGGGGGTTCGATTTACCAATTCCTTTGGAAAGATGTCAAAGAAGCGTTCATTGTCAAAGAAATCTGTAAATAAGCCTTTTCTTTTTGCTAAAGTCATGGTTTGTTCCTCCTTTTGTTTTTATAGGTTTATAATGTATAAAACTAAGAGTTTCTAAGCTGACTATTAATTGATTATGGGCATTGAAAAAAATGATTCGCATCACCTAATTATTAACAATTAATAATCAGATTCAATAGCTATTTTTCGAAATTTCACTCTGAATGATCAGGGACTTGAAAAAAAATACAAAAATGACTTGTCAATTTCTGTAATTAAATTAGATTTGTTTAAACAAAAAAAATAACGATGGACAAATTTACAAAAATGAAAAATTTGCTAGCTTCAGTTGAAGTTGATGCAACCAAATTCTACAATTCAGGTAACAGTGCAGCCGGAACAAGAGTTCGTAAAGGAATGCAGGATTTAAAAAATCTTGCTCAAGAAATTAGAAATGAAGTTACTGAGAAGAAAAATAGTGCTAAATAATTATTCTCACTGTTTTAAATAATAAAAAAGCCCCCCGATTTATTTAATTCGGGGGGCTTTTTTATTATCCTTTCTGTTTTAAATTGGACCAAATGGATCATTCTGACCTTGGTTCATATATTTTTTTTCGAGCAGAATATCGATCGTTTTGTTCAAATATTTCAGCAGGTCTTGATTTTTACTTAAATAATTGTGAAAGCTTGAAATAAAATGATGAAGTTCCATAATTAGAAGCTGTACCAGTTCCCGGTTCGATGTTGAGAGGATATCTTCACTAATGAATAAAATATTACTTCTGATGATTGAATCAATCTCTAACCGACCCAAAAACCTAAGGTATATCCTGATTAGCTCAATTTTATTGAATTTGTTGCGGGCTTTCAGACGTTGTTTAATAAAACTAAGGTCATTTGTGTCACCTTCATTCTGAAAAATTTCAGCAATGGCAATATCCAGATTTCCACTAGATGACTCCGTTCTGAATTTAGCCATCTGATATGCCTTTTCCTTATCCAGCTTATATAATCCTTTTAAGCCGGCTGATGATTCCTTTGAGCCTTTTAACAAAGAAGTTGAGAAAAATAAATCATAGTGTTCCGGATCATTAAATTCAGAGAGTCGCTCCAGGGCAAGAGCCCTCAATTGCAGCTTCTCATCGTTTTGTGCAATATCTGTCAAACAATCCTTGATATTAGGGTCAATTAGCCCTGAAAATTTTAAATGTTTTAAAACATAAACTTTTACCTGAGAACAGAAGTCCTTAAGGGCGTCCGCCAACACCTTCTCCGGATAGCTGTATTTGCCTTTAACACTGATGAGGTATTTTACAGCTTCCAGCCTTTCCTGATAGTTTTTTGATTCGTAAAACTGTTCAACGAACTTATCTGTCTGTGCTTGACCCTCATTCGTAAGCATTCTCAGGAATCCTCTGGTGTACCTGCTGCTATATCGTTCAGATTTTACAGGATTTTCATCATTCAACATGCTTGTTCCTATTTATTTTACGTGATAAACTTTGAAATTGAACGCACAATAAGTTTCTCTAAAATTAGGCAAATTAATCATAGGATTTTTTAAAATATTGCATTGAATGTGGTTTCTAGCATGTAAAAAATCATAGTGTGCATTTAAATATTTTTTTGATTGCCCCCCAAATTTTTGGATACTCATTCAAAGCATGAATTTATTATCATCTCCTAGTCAGGACATCCCCGGGTTCTGTTGGTGTAAAGAACTTGTTTATCCGGGTAATCTTCCATTTTCCATTCCTGTCAAGCTCAAGGGTCAGGAAGTTTTCAATCACGAAATCTTCATAAATAAAGTTCACTTTTGCCATTGCCAAAGCAGAACCGCTAGCAATTACATCAATAGTAGTGGAACAATTTTGCTTAATTCCCTCATTCTGTTTCATAATCTTCATGATTGAAATTTGACTCTGGGAGAGTACTTCATCACCTTTTGAAAATTTCAAAACTGCATCCGAACTGAGGATTCTGCCTAGTTTGGCAGCGTCGGTGTTTACATGGCTTTCTGCATATTCATTGATTACATTTTTAACATTAGGTGCAGGACGATTTTTTGCGAATGATGAGGTTGTTAGAACTGCACATAGTACAGTATAAAACATAATTGATTTAAGGTTCATTTTTGTGTTTTTTTAATTTAATTTTCTGGTCTAAATTTCCATATAAAATCAGCCTTGCACATAGGCAAAAAACACCATTGATTCCATTTGGAGTAAATACTTTCAGGTTCTGATATTTTTTGATAGTGTCTATGAAATGTTAATTAATTTATTTTAACTAATTGATAATTAATTAAATATGATTAATTATCCTGTTTGATAATTTCTGTTTTAGAACTAGAAAATTGAAATTTTTGAAATCATTCAACTTATGGTCTGTTAAATTTTGTTAAGGAGAAAAATGAGCAAAGATTCAGGGATGGATGGGATCAGTTTTTCGATAAGTAATGCAGGTGACAGTACCTTACTTGAAACGATAAAAATATATGAGTCTGCTGTTCGTATTTATCATGAACCAAGCGGAAATGGAGCAGGTAATGATTCTACAGTTAGGTTCAGATTAATTTCGACGAAGGATGTATTTTTTGTTTTTGAAAATAAGAATCATGATTTTCCTCAGCGAATTTCCTATCAATCCCAATCAGCAAGCAATGTTCTGGCCTGGATTGAAGGTGGTGTAAACGGCAAATTCAGAAAGATTGAATTCCCTTACTGCAGGGAAAAGCTAAATTAGCTCGCTTGAAGATTCAGGCGATATTTCCCGGGAGTGATACCGTTCATCGTTTTGAAAAGTCTTATAAATGAACTTGGACATTCAAATCCAACTATTTCCACGATTTCGTTCAGCGTGTATTTTGTGTTTATGAGCAGATATTTTGATCTGTTTATCCTTACTTTTATCAGGTATTGATGTGGGGATATGCCATAAGCCTGTTTGAATGTACGCAATAAATGATTTACAGATAAACAGGCAGTCTGCGCAATATCGTCAAGAGCTATATTTTTATTGTAATTGCTCGAGATGTATTCTTTTGCAAAAGTGAGACGTTTGAGTATTTCGATCTTTGTGCTTTTATTCAGAAAACTAAGATTTTCTGATTTATTAGAAACTTCTTTATTGTAGATTTTAAAGTAGTTGATCAGGCTATGGTGGAGATATTCATTGATAAGAAGATCATCAGGCGATTCCAGTTCAAGTTGGTTTTTAAGGTTCAGGATGTTATACTTCATATCACCTGAAAAGGGATAGATAGTTTCTAAAAAGAATCCCTCAGAATGCTCAGTTGAATTGAAAGGGTCATCCAGTAGTGCGTTAATATTTTTATGCTGGGTTCTGTAAAAATCACTCAGAAATTCAGGAGCAAAGGAGATTGAAAGCATATTCACCGGTATATTGGAATCTACCTTACTGGAATATTGTGTGCCCTTATTCAGAGCAAGAAAACAGTCAGGATATAGATTTAAATGTCTTTTCCCGATATCATAAGTTGAATTACCACTAAATACCATTTGCATCGAAAAGTTGCTTATGTGCTCCGGATAATAAGCTTGCTTTACAGTTTCGCTTGATATCTGATTTTTATTCTTAAGTACACGTAAGTATTTCATTTTCTTTTGAACTATATATCTGTATATATTCTTTCTTCCAGTAAAGTATACCGGTTTTCTTTATGTCCAAGGAAATCTACCCTCAGGCCTGCAGCAGTATATTCAGGCCTGCTAATAAATTCAACCCCTGCAAGAGTATATTTGTGGTAATCCCTCAGGCAATCATTTGTATGAAAAATGATATAATTGAATTCGGGCTTATATTCAATTTCCTGCATAATAAGGGTTAATAAATTACCATTACTATCTCTCAAGTGAATGGGCTCATTTTTCGGGGCCTCACTTAAAAAGAACTTTTCAGTTGGTATGAATTGCAGTTTTTCAATAACAAAATCAAGGGCATCAGCTATATGAGGGACATGATCAGGTATATAACTTAGTTTTAAAGTTATAGGTCTGCGCTCTGGGCTAATAGACTGATTTTTAATATTTTGATCCTGACTTACCATAGATTGCTACATTTCCTATTGCTTTACTTGACTATATGACGACAGCTATTACAAAATGTTGCAAAAAAATATATAAAAAGTGATTTTCGCATATTTGGACCTAGATATGTATGGGATATTAATTCATTTCGCCGGATAAAATTATCAGGGCATTTGTCTTAGATTTGCATTTCACAATTATGAAAGATTTTAAGAAATATTACCTCATCCAGGCAAGCCCAGAGGAGGTTTACCTCGCATTGACCAATCCTCTGACCATTTCTTTATGGACCGGAGCTGAAGCGATCATGAGCACTCAGCCCGGCTCAGAGTTTTCACTTTGGGATGATAGTATTTGCGGGAAAAATATTGAGTTTGTAGAAAACAGGAAAATTGTTCAACAATGGTATTTTGGAGATCAGCAGGAAGAATCAATTGTGACATTTATCCTCCATCCCGACAAAAACGGCACTTCAGTTGAACTCAGACATACCAATATCCCCGATTCTGATATTGATGACATGATTGACGGATGGAATCTGAATTATTTTGGTGCATTGCAGGACTTCTACGACGAATAATTTTGAAATATTCAGGTTAAGATTTGTGATGATTCCTGATTATTAAGTTCCCAAATAAGGAATCCGATAACGATAAGATATTCAATCCCGGTAAACCAATAATTTTCCCTGTAAGGGATCACGCTATAAGTATAATAGCTTAAAGGTATCATTGCTGACCATATTAATGCAAAACGAAATCTGATAAAGGCTGACAGTGCTACCAGGGGTGTTAGATACCAGGGATGAATTACAGCAGAGAAGGCCATATAAATAATCAGCAGCCAGAACATACCATTTAAAAGCTCAAATTTTTTGGAGTAAGCCCAAATCATTCCTGACAGAGCAAAAAGGAACATAATCTTACTTAATACAGCGATGGGATTATAAGCAAGTATACCCTGGCCAATGGATCTGAAGAGAAGATAAATGCTTCCATTAAATTCGAATTTACCGTAATAAAGCCTCAGGCTTTCTGCAAAATGAGCAAATCGCTCTGTGGAATTAAGTAATAAAAGACTCAGGACTGATGTGATAATCAGGCAAACAATTGCATATTTAATGGTCTTTTTCAGGCCTATTTGTCGGAAGAGTAAAGGAATAAAAATCAGAGGCAATAATTTCGCCTGAATGGCTAGTGACAATGCTCCGGCTGAACTGATATACCTCTGATTATTAATCAGCCAAACTGCAAGCAGCATAAATAAGATCATAAATGCTTCAAAATGTATATTTCCACTGAGTTCTATAATTACCAATGGGTTCAGAGTATAGATCAGTTGAAGTGAATTAGTTTTGATTCTTGCTGAAAGAAGTTTTTTTAAAAGTAGGATCGTGCCCAGTTCAGAAAGAAAGATTGCAGATTTTAAAATAACAACAGTCCGATACAGACTATCACCGCCAATTCCGGAGGCAATTTTAAAAATCGACTGGCAAATTTGTGGATAGACGCTATAATAATCAGGAGAGTTGAGATAAGGAAAGATTTTGTGCAGCAATGGATCGGCATGCTGTTTAATAAATTGTGCCGGAGTAAAGTCGAAGGGGTTAATTCCTAAGTGCTGAATCCTTCCGTCCCATACAAAACGATAAAAATCATCAGAAAGAGCAGGAATAGAAAAGATCAGGCAAAACCGAAAGAGGATACCACTTAACAACAAAACCCTGAAATTATCAGGAGTGTTGTATTTTTGAAGAATAAAAGCAATCAGAAATAATGAACTGTAAACGCCAATAATTTGCAGAAAATCTGATCTTTCAATATGATATCCAATCAAAATATAGCCTGTAAGCGATAATAACAGCAGAAAATATTGGATCCATTTAGGCATTTATAAAAATTAGCTTAATTGTAAAAGTATGCAAAAGCGCAGATTTACCGATCAGATGGGAAGGCTAATTTCCGTTCCATATCCTCCTCTACGAATTATTTCTCTGGTTCCATCACAAACAGAATTACTTTTTGAATTGGGTTTGGCCACAGAAATAGTTGGTATTACAAAATTTTGTATTCATCCCTGGGAAAAATTTAAGCTAACCACCAAAATTGGTGGTACGAAAATGCTGGATATTAATAAGATTCACGAATTAAAGCCTGATCTAATTATTGGGAACAAAGAAGAGAATGACAGAACCCAGATAGAGGAACTGATGAAGGAATTTCCTGTTTGGATGAGCGACATACAGATTCTGCCTGAAGCGATTGATATGATCAAGCAGATTGGTGAATTGACAGGCAGATCAGAAAAAGCCGCTGTAATTGCAGATGATATCAATGAACAGTTTTTGAAATTGAAGAATCTACATAAGCCGGTCAGAACTGCCTATTTTATTTGGAAGAACCCCTACATGCTTGCAGGAAAACACACTTTTATTGATGATATTTTAAGCAGAGGAGGGTTTGAGAATGTGATTAGTGCTGACCGCTATCCGGAAATTACAGCGAATCAGTTAAGAGATATCAAACCTGAGCGAATCTTTCTTTCTTCCGAACCCTATCCATTTAAAGATGAACATGTTAGGGAAATTAAAAGTATTTGTCCTGATGCCCGGGTATCCATTGTTGACGGTGAAATGTTCTCCTGGTATGGTAGCAGGCTGCAACTTAGCCCTACTTATTTGAGATCACTATGGCTATAATAATCAGACATACTGAAATAATAAGCATAAATCATTTTGTAGTTAGATAGAAAAACGTTATTTTTGCCGACCGAAATATATCGGAATAATGATGAATATCGTTAACCAATAACAGTGTTCAGGTTCCGTAAAATTTTGGAAAATAATCCTAAAATGCGGATGTGGCGTAATTGGTAGCCGCACCAGACTTAGGATCTGGCGCTTCACGGCGTGGGGGTTCGAGTCCCTTCATCCGCACAGAATAATTCCCCGGCTACAAACCGGGGAATTTTTGTATAAACAAAAACGACATAAAACATACAAAATGAACATTACACAGGACAAAATAGACAAACTGAATTCTGTACTTACTGTTAAGATTAATCCTGAAGATTACAAAGAACGCGTAGAAAAGGCGATCAAGGCGCAGGCGAAAAAGGCCAAACTACCGGGTTTTCGTCCGGGAATGGTTCCAGCCGCCCATATTAAAAAGATGTACGGGAAGAATATTCTGGTTGATGAGATTAACACGATCCTGAATGATACTTTGAGTAATTACATCAGCGAGAATAAGATTGAAGTTCTTGGTCAGCCATTACCAAAAATTGATGACAGCAAAGAATTTAACTGGGATTTTACCGATGAATTCGAGTTTATTTATGAACTGGGTATAGCACCTGAATTTGAGCTTGATTTTACTTCCAAAGATAAATTAACTCATTATCAGGTTAAAGTTGATAAGGATACACTTGCTTCAAGAATCAAAAACCTTAGAAAAAGTTATGGCAAAATGTCAAATCCTGACGTATCGGCAGATGATGATGTTATCTATGCAGATTTAAGTCAAATTGCTGCAGATGGTTCTGTTTTTGAAGGAGGTATTTCGAATACGGCATCTGTTCGTTTAGATCAGGTAGAAGATTCGAAGATTAAGAAATCATTGATTGGTCTTAAAAAAGACGATGAGGTGGTTCTGGATATTCAAAAGGCATTTGGCAGCAATGAAACAATCATTGCAAAGCTTCTGAATATTTCTGAAGAGGATGCGCAGGACCTTAAGTCTAAATTTAAATTATCAGTTAAAAATATTAATCGACTGGAAGAAGGCGATCTGAACCAGGAATTTTTTGACAAGATATTCGGTGAAAATGTTGTAAAGACAGAAGTTGAATTTGAGCAGAAAATCAGGGAAGAGCTTGAAAGTATGATGGTTCAGAATGCTGACCAGAAACTTCAGGCAGATTTGTTCCAGTTTGGATTGGATAAGGTTAAACTTAGCCTTCCCGACGATTTCCTGAAACGCTGGTTAAAAGCAACGAATGAGAAGCTGAGTGAAGAGGAATTGGAAAAGGGTTATGATGACTTTGCACGTAATCTACGCTGGACTTTGATCGAAAACAAGATTATCAAGGATAATAAATTGGAGATCAAGTACGAGGAAGTGTTTGCTGCTGCTAAAAATCGCCTTGACGGACAGTTCCGTATGTATAGTCCGCAACCACTTTCTGAAGAGCAATTGGGACAGTATACTGCTCAGTTCTTACAAAATAAAGAGAATGCAAATCGTATTTTTGAGGAAGTAAAAGCACAACATGTATTTGAATATCTGAAGGGTGTTATTACCTTAGATAAAAAAGACATAGAATATAATAAGTTTCTGGAGTTAAAATAATTTGATTCTTTTTGGTTTAATTATGGCCATTTATTTCGATCATTTTTTTATACTCTTTCGAAATAAATATTAAATAATAATTATAAATTCAAAAATGAACATAGATAAGAATGAATTCAGGAAATATGCCGTTAAACATCATCGTATCGGCAGTCAGCATGTAGATAGCTTTATTGGAAGGGTTCAAAATGCTTCCATTCCTACAGCTATGACACCTTATATTATAGAGGAACGTCAGTTAAACGTAGCACAAATGGATGTGTTTTCACGTTTAATGATGGATAGGATCATCTTTTTGGGTGATGCTGTTCACGAAGGGATAGCCAATATTATCCAGGCTCAATTGTTGTTTTTGCAGTCAACTGATGCAAAGCGGGATATCCAGATCTACATTAATTCACCGGGAGGCTCTGTTTATGCAGGTTTAGGTATCTATGATACCATGCAGTACATTAGTCCGGATGTTGCCACAATATGTACCGGTATGGCAGCTTCAATGGCAGCAGTATTACTTTGTGCAGGAACAAAAGGTAAGAGGGCAGCATTGCCACACTCCAGGGTGATGATTCATCAGCCATCAGGCGGAGCTCAGGGAGTTGCTGCTGATATGGAAATCAATCTTCGTGAGATGCTTAAACTTAAGAAGGAACTCTATGACATCATCGCCAAGCATTCAGGCCAAACATATGAGTGGGTGGAGAAAGCTTCAGACCGTGACTATTGGATGATTGCTAATGAAGCCAAAGAATTTGGTATGATTGATGAGGTATTAGTTGGAACCGGAGATAAAAAATAATGAGTAAAGGAAATAAGGATATTAAATGTTCATTCTGTGGCTCTGGCAAGCAGGATACACTAATGCTGATCGCGGGTCTTGATGCCCATATTTGTGATAAGTGTGTCACGCAAGCGAATCAGATTTTGGCGGAGGAACTTAATGTCCGGAAAGCCAAATCAACCCAGACATTCGAAACCCTTTTGAAGCCTGTTGAGTTAAAAACTCACCTTGATCAGTATGTTATTGGACAGGATCAGGCAAAAAAAATTCTTTCTGTAGCTGTTTATAATCACTATAAACGATTGAATCAAAAGATAGGTAAGGATGAGGTTGAGATTGAGAAGTCCAATATTATCATGGTTGGCGAAACAGGTACTGGAAAAACCCTTCTTGCCAAAACAATTGCCAAAGTTTTAAATGTTCCTTTTTGTATATGTGATGCTACGGTATTAACTGAAGCAGGTTATGTAGGTGAAGATGTGGAAAGTATCCTAACCCGTTTATTACAGGCAGCCGATTATGATGTAACTTCTGCAGAACGTGGTATAGTTTACATTGATGAGGTTGATAAGATTGCCCGCAAGAGTGATAACCCCTCAATTACACGTGATGTATCAGGTGAAGGAGTACAACAAGCCTTGTTAAAGATTCTGGAAGGGACGATAGTTAATGTTCCCCCACAGGGAGGAAGGAAACATCCCGATCAAAAGATGATTCCGGTGAATACCAATAATATCCTTTTCATTTGTGGTGGTGCATTTGATGGGATAGAGAAGAAAATTGCCAACAGGCTTCGTACTCAAACTGTAGGTTATAAGGTAGATAAAGATGAATTGAATATTGATCTTAAAAATCTTTATAAATATATTACCCCTCAGGATCTGAAGTCCTTCGGACTTATTCCTGAACTAATTGGCAGATTACCGGTGATTACCCACCTAAATCCTTTAGACCGGGAAACCTTGCTTAGCATCCTGGAAGTACCGAGAAATTCATTGATCAAGCAATATAAAAAGCTATTTGAATATGAAAATGTAAAGCTTGAGTTTGATAAAGAGGTAATGGAATTTATTGTTGATAAAGCCATGGAATTCAAATTGGGGGCCAGGGGTTTACGTTCTATTTGTGAAGCGATTATGATCGATGCAATGTATGAAACACCTTCTGGGAAAAGTGGTAAGGAGTTGTTCATTACACTCGATTATGCGAAAGATAAATTTGAGAAATCTGATCTGAAAAAGTTAAAAGTTGCATAAAATAAGCCCCGGATCAAAACCGGGGTTTTTTGTTTGATGAATTAGTTACTAATTATGGAAAAGAAAGATCATAAATCTGAGCCAGCCTCTTCTATTAAAAAGAATAGTGAAATTGAAACACCTGTAAAATCCGGTCTCAAGATTAAGGAGGATATAGTCGCTAATTGGTTGCCACGCTATACCGGTAGACCCCTTGCTGAGTTCAGTAGTTTTATTTTGCTCACAAATTTTTCCAGATACCTGACACTTTTTTCAGAATGGAATGATAATGCTCCAATTAAAGGGATGGATAAACCAATGCAGAGTGTTACTGCAAATGGGATCACATTGATTAATTTTGGAATGGGCAGTCCGATGGCAGCAACAATGATGGATCTGCTTACCGCAATCAGGCCTAAAGCAGTATTGTTTTTGGGAAAATGCGGGGGCATAAAGAAAAAAAATAAAATAGGTGATCTGATCCTTCCCATTGCTGCCATCAGGGGAGAGGGTACATCGAATGATTATTTACCGGCTGAAGTTCCGGCCCTGCCTGCCTTCGCCTTGCAAAAGGCTATTTCTACAACTATTCGTGATCACTCATTAGATTACTGGACAGGCACAGTTTATACCACAAATCGCAGGGTATGGGAGCATGATAAGACCTTTAAGAAATATCTCAAAAGTTTACGTGCAATGGCCGTTGATATGGAAACTGCAACCATTTTTACTACTGGATTTGCCAATAAAATACCAACGGGTGCCTTGTTACTAGTATCTGATCAGCCGATGATCCCGGAAGGCGTAAAAACAGCAGAAAGTGATTCGGTTGTGACTGAAAATTTTGTTGAGAATCACCTCAGGATAGGTGTTGATTCATTAAAGCAACTGATCAATAATGGCTTAACGGTTAAGCATTTGAAATTCTAATCAATTTCATTTAAGAATTTTTTATTTCAGAATCCTGGATGCGGGCTTAATTTTTCTTCTGTTTTTTCCCGAATTTCCAATGGTTTAGACTACTGAAATAGTAGTATTATGGTATATTATTTTGTCTTAGTAATATACATAAAATATTATTTTGATTTTATTCCCATTTGGCATTTATTCTGTTGTTTCGGGCTTAAATGCTTATTTTTGTGTTATGTGGTATAACAATATTCTTGAAACCATTGGGAACACCCCTCTGGTCAAATTAAACTCAATAACCAAAGATGTTAAGGCTACGGTTTTAGCAAAGATTGAAACTACCAATCCGGGAAACTCCATAAAAGACCGGATGGCGGTTAAAATGATTGAAGATGCTGAGCGGGAGGGCAAACTCAAGCCTGGAGGGACTATTATTGAGGGAACTTCCGGTAATACCGGAATGGGATTGGCAATGGCAGCAATTGTAAAGGGTTATAAGTGTATTTTCACAACCACTGATAAGCAATCAAAAGAAAAAGTTGATGCATTGCGTGCTTTTGGGGCTGAGGTTATTGTTTGTCCTACAAATGTTGATCCTGAAGATCCCCGCTCATATTATTCAGTATCCTCACGTCTGGAGCGCGAAGTTCCGAATTCATGGAAACCTAATCAATACGACAACCTTTCCAATTCAAAGGCTCATTATGAGGAAACCGGTCCTGAAATATGGAAACAAACTGAGGGGAAAATTACTCATCTGGTTGTGGGGGTGGGAACAGGTGGTACAATATCCGGTACCGGAAGATACCTCAAAGAACAAAATCCAGCTATTCAAGTTTGGGGAATTGATACCTATGGTTCTGTCTTTAAGAAATATAAGGAAACTGGTATCCTCGATAAAAATGAGATCTATCCGTACATTACAGAGGGAATAGGGGAAGATTTTCTTCCTAAAAATGTTGACTTTGACATCATTGACCGTTTTGAGAAGGTAACAGATAAGGATGCTGCATTAATGACCAGAGAGATTGCCCGCAAAGAGGGTATATTTGCTGGTAACTCTGCCGGATCAGCACTTGCCGGTTTAATGCAGCTTAAGGATGAGTTGAAGGAAGGTGATGTTGTTGTAGTCATTTTTCATGACCACGGATCCAGATATATGGGAAAAATGTATAACGAAGATTGGTTGAGGGAAAGGGGTTTTCTTAAGGATGAAAAACTGACAACTAAATCTATTTTAAAAAAACGTGGCCGTCAGGAAATTGTAACGATTGATTGTGAACAGTCAGTACTTCAGGCAATCAACACAATTAAGTCATTGAATATCTCACAGATACCGGTCACTCAAAAAGGAATGATTGTAGGTAAGATAACTGAGAGCGATATTCTAAGCTCTGTTATGGAGAACCCCGCACTTCGATCAGGTTCTGTAAAGGATATCATGACATCTTCTTTCCCTTTTGTTGATTTGAATACTTCTATTGATAAGATTACATCAATAATTAATAAGGATAATATGGCAGTACTGGTCGAGTGTGAACTAGGTGAAATCGAGATTATTACTCAGTATGATATCATAAATGCGATATCTGCCTGATCAGATTAATTCTCGGATGCTTCAGTCCAGGCACTCCATATAACAAAGCCAAAACCTGAAAGCATTAAAACATGATAGATTAGAAATCCGAAATCCCTGAAGTAAATATCCGAGAAAACAGCAAATAGAAAGTAAATACTTAGAAGAAATTCAGGAGTAAAACTTTTATAATTCTGTATCTGTATGTAGGGATTTTTTCCGATCGACTCACTGATCTTTGGAGTTCTGATAAATGCGGTCTTTTTTCCTATAAGTCCATGTATTATTGCCTTTGTATTATGGTATGACATACCCAAAGAAAGAACCATGGCAATTGGGAATGCAGTTATTACTTCAATTAGTGCAGAGATAAACTTCTTTTTATCAACTAAGATTGCAGTAAAACAATACAGGAAGTTTATCAGCATTACTGCCGTAATAATAGCATTCCATTTAAAGGTCTGAATAAATTCTGTTGAGAGGTTTTTTACAAACATCAGGGGAACGCTTATTAAAGCACTAATTAAAATAAAGGCATAAATAAAATTATTCAGGAGCTGTATGCTCCCAAATAATTTCACAGCAAGGCTGAGTTCAGCTTTCCATAGCCTTCCTAATAGTTTTTTGGATGTTTCAACTCCTCCTTTTGTCCAGCGAAATTGTTGTGTACGTACTGCGCTAATCCGGTCCGGTAATTCAGCCGGTGTGATTATGTTTGGACAATACTTAAATTTCCATCCTTTAATCTGGGCACGAAAACTCAGATCAAGGTCTTCTGTAAGGGTATCCGATTTCCAGCCACCGGCATCGAGGATGCACTCTTTTCTCCAGATTCCCGCAGTACCATTAAAATTTATAAAATATCCGCCTTTATTTCTTCCTTCCTGATCAATTATAAAATGGTTGTTCAGTCCTGTTCGCTGTGCCCTGGTCAGCAAGGATTGACCTGCATTCAGATGTCCCCACCTGGTTTGAACCATTCCAATTTTCTCTTCAGTGAAATAAGGCAGTGTATCGATCAGGAAATCCGGATGTGGAACAAAGTCTGCATCAAAAATCACAATATATTGACCTGAAGCACTGAAAAGTCCGTTTTGTAATGCACCTGCTTTATACCCCTCCCTGTTTGATCGGAGTATATGCCCTATGTTAAAGCCAAGTTCCTTTAATTCTTCAATTCTTTTTGAAACAATTGTCTTAGTATCATCAGTAGAATCATCGAGTATCTGAATCTCCAGGAGGCTTTTGGGGTAATTTAATGCTTCCACTGCATCCAGTAATCGTTTAATTACAAAGCGTTCATTAAATACGGGTAATTGAACAGTCAGCAGGGGTAATTTGAAATTTTCAATAAATGGATTTTCTTTTTTTCTGTTAAAAAGGAATGTAATTAACAAGGCCATCTGCCCAATGCTGAAGAGGATGATAAAAAAAAAGAAAAAGTAATAAAGTATTACAATACCCTGTTCAAGCATAAACCCGCAGTAAAAAAATTAAATATTTTTAAAAATGGTGAGTAATATTTTATATCCGGCCAAAATTGTACCTTTTATTGTACCGGAAACTTTACTTACACCGATTCTCTTTCGGTAACTGACCGGAATTTCGGTAAACTTTAGTTTAAGCTTGGCTGCTTTTACCTGCATCTCGACAGTCCAGCCGAAGGTTTTATCCTGCATGTTTATTTGATGCAAGGCATTCCAGGTGATTGCCCTGAAAGGGCCCAGATCGGTAAATTGGGCATTGAAAAACAGTTTAATCAACTTTGTGGCCAGCCAGTTTCCTGCAATTTGCTGAAATAGCATGGAACCTTTCTGCCTATTACCAGATACTCTTGATCCGATAACCATATCAAAACCGGATGAGATTATTGGAGAGATCAGCATTCCAATTTCAGCGGGATAGTCAGAATAGTCACCGTCCAAAAAGACAATGATATCATTCTTTTTAGCTTTATTACCGATATAGTCCATGCCTTTTAAACAGCTATATCCATAACCTTTTCTGTCTTCCCTTAAAACGGTGGCACCTTGTTCTTTAGCGAATTCCCCCGTATGATCTGTCGAAGCATTGTCAACTACAATAATTTCAGTGACAATGTCAGGGATATCAGCAATAACCTTTCCTATCGATTTGCTTTCGTTGAATGCAGGGATGATTACATAAATTAATGGTTTTTGTTGGTCCTGATTCATTTCCTGTCTTCATGACGGATATATGGAATAAACCGGCCTTCCTCTTCCAGGTTTTCTAACTTCAGAACACCACGCGGACAAACAGATGAACAAACACCGCAACCTACACAAGAAGCCCGGATTATATTCTCTCCTTTTTGTGCATAGGCCCTGACATCAATTCCCATTTCACAGTAAGTTGAACAATTCCCGCAGGAGATACACTGTCCTCCATTTGTCGTAATTCTGAATTTCGATTTGAATCTCTGGAATAATCCCAGAATAGCTGCCATCGGGCATCCAAAGCGGCACCAAACACGAGATCCCATAATTGGATAAAATCCGGTTCCAATTACCCCTGAAAATACAGAGCCTATCAGGAATCCATACCATTGAGAAAATAAGCCTGATGCATCACCTAAAATTGTTCCGCTTTTCCACGAATTCAGCCAGAGCAGAGCTGTAGTGAGTACAATGAATACAAGGACGGAATGAACCATCCAGCGTTCAATTTTCCATGCTTTCAAGGATTTATCTGAATTTTGCCGGTAAGGATCACCTAAAGTTTCGGCCAGGGCACCACAACCGCAAACCCATGAGCAGTACCATCGTTTACCATATTTATAGGTTAGAACTGGAGTAGCGATGAATGTCATAACCAATCCCCAGAATACCATAAATACCCCCAGATTGCCTGATTGGATCAGATAATCTATATCATTCGGGAATAAATAGGAGTATTTCAATGGCCAGAAGTAGGAAAAGTAAAATTCCGGCTGATTTAATTTTAATAGAAATGCAGGCAATAAGAAAGCAAAGCCCATCTGAAAAAACATTACTGAAATAGTTCTTATGATGTGATAACGACTGAATTTATACTTTGCAATAAAGCGCATTCCCATGATAAGAACGGCCAGGGTATAGAAGGCACCATATAAGAACCATTGATCAGACGCTTTACTTCTAAGCATCATGCTTAATGGATCCATAGTCCGGATAAGACCTTCGAGATAATAAGGAAACCAGTAAAGGATGATATAAAACCCGGTCATTAATATCGCAATACCCCAGGCAATTGCACCCCGGTTGCTCAGGGGATTTTGCATAATCCCATCATTTTTGATTCCGGCTTGTGCCTTAAAATAGGGAATTGAATAGAATAGGCCTCCCGAAATGAATAAGCCGATAATCAGAAAAAAGAATAACAGGGGATTGGTCTTTCCAACTCCGAAAGCGGCAATTATTGAGCAGAGTATTGCACAGGCAGTAAGCGCAGCTCCTGCTTTTTGGAAAGGGCTGCCTGCAGATGGACTGGCGATAGAAAGTGAAATATCCTTCATTTATTTTAAATGTGTATTATTCATTATTGCCGTCTTTTATACCTTGAAAATAAGAAAGTGAGATATCCTTGTAAAAGGTTTTGGAAAATTCAGGGTCAAACCAGCCTTTTTCCAGATTTTGAATTACAAAAGCGATTGTTTTGCGCTCCCTGATCCATTCTTCTGCAATAACTTGCCTGAATCTGATGCCTATGAAATTAAAGCCTAATATACTTTCATCGGTATTACTGTAATTTGCCCTGAAGGCATGTTTTCCATTAGGATGTTCCCAATAAAAACTTTTCTGCTGATCATTGATTTCAGGCAGAACCTGCCCATATGTCTGATATTCTATATCAAAGAATTTAGCCGAATTAAACCATATGCCCCGATTGTAGACAGATTTATCTCCGCAAATAGTTTTTGCCAACGTTTCTCCCTGCATTTTTCCGGTATACCATAATTGTTCGATAGCTGGTTCACCTTGTTTTGGATTACGAAACTGGGCACAATCACCAGCAGCATATACATCCGGGACACTGGTTTCTAAGTATTCATTAATGAGAATTCCTCTGTCAGTTTCCAGTTCATTTTCCATAAGGAAACCGATGTTCGGTTTTACGCCAGCCGTGAGCCCAACAAACTGGCATTCAAATTTTTCGCCTGTGCTTGTGAGTACTCCTGCCACACGATCCTGATTATCGGAAATAATCTCTTCAAGCTCAGTATTAAGACGAAGAACTATTCCGTGTCCGGCCATATGTTTACCAATCAGTTCTGCTTCTTCTTTGGGTAAGATATTATTCCAATAAAATTTCTCGCGAACAAGTATAGTAACAGGTATTTTTCTGCTATGAAGCATCTCCGCCATTTCAATACCAATCAATCCTCCGCCTACAATAACTGCGGATGAAATATTTTGGGTATTTCTCTCCATTTGTTCAAGATCCTGAATACTGTAAAGTCCCTGAACTCCATGGAGGTTTTCACCCGGCCATCCAAATTTATTAGGTTTTGAACCACATGCAATGATCAGCTTGTCGAAAGCAATAGGTTTGCCATTTTCGAGGACAAGTATTTTATCAATTGCATTCAGGGTTTTAACATATGCCCTGATTAGATTTATTCTGTTTTTAATCCAAAACCAATCTTCATAAGGCTTGGTATGTTCAAATTTCATGTGGCCCATGTAGATATACATCAAAGCGGTACGTGAAAAGAAATGATCGCTTTCTCCCGAGATTAAAGTAATAGAAGCCTTGGAATCCAGCTTTCTGATATTCCGTGCACAGGTTATTCCTGTGATACCATTCCCGATGATGACGATATTCATGAATGAAATTTATGTAAGCGGGTATGCACTTTTATGCCTTATTCTATCCATTGTACGAATAATGTACTATTAATATAGTTTATTTTACGAAGAGCATTACTTTTGGAGTGTAATTAAACCCAAAATTGAGAACGTGAAAAGATGTGAAGAACAAATCAAAATTCTGCACTAAGGGTGTTAAGTTTGAGTAGCTTATTTAATAATTAATGCCCTGTTTGGTTAGTGACATTTATCCGTTTTATATCAGCTCCCAATGCCTTAAGTCGTCCATCAATGTTCTGATATCCACGTTCAATTTGTTCGATATTATAAATTATGGATGTACCCTGTGCAGAAAGAGCCGCGATGAGTAATGAAACGCCTGCCCTGATATCAGGGGAAGTCATTTCAATTCCACGAAGATTTACTTTTTTATCCAGACCAATTACTGTTGCGCGGTGAGGATCGCATAAAATAATCTGGGCGCCCATGTCAATCAGTTTATCAACAAAGAATAGGCGGCTTTCAAACATTTTCTGATGAATCAGGACATTTCCTTTGGCCTGGGTAGCTATTACCAGCATGATACTAAGTAAATCCGGCGTAAATCCCGGCCATGGGGCATCGGCAATGGTCATAATTGAACCATCAATAAACGTATCAACTTCGTAATGTTTCTGTGATGGGATGAAAATATCGTCACCTCTCAATTCAAATTTAATACCCAGTTTTCGGAAAACTTCAGGAATCATACCTAGTTCCTCATAATGGACATTTTTGATAGTGATTTCAGATTCAGTCATAGCCGCCAATCCAATGAATGAGCCAATTTCAATCATATCCGGTAAGAGCCTGTGTTCAGTCCCGCCAAGTTTTTTGACGCCTTCAATTTTCAGGAGGTTAGAGCCAATACCGGTAATTTTAGCGCCCATCCGGTTGAGCATTTTGCATAATTGCTGCAGATAAGGCTCGCAGGCTGCATTATAAATTGTTGTCTCTCCTTTAGCAAGAACGGCGGCCATAACCACATTGGCTGTTCCTGTAACTGAAGCCTCATCCAATAAGATATAGGCACCTTTCAGGTTACTGGCATCAACGTTAAAGAAGTTTGTTTTTTTGTCATAAATGAATTTGGCTCCCAGCTTTTCAAATCCAAGAAAGTGGGTGTCAAGACGTCTTCTTCCAATTTTGTCGCCACCGGGTTTTGGAATTGCTGCTTTTCCGAAACGTGCCAATAGGGGTCCAACAATCATGATCGATCCCCTTAAACTACCGCCCTTTGCTCTGAATACCTCTGATTGAAAAAAATCAAGATTGATTTTTGAAGCTTCGAAAGTGTAGGTGTCCTGATTGATGCGTTCAACTTTTACCCCAAGATCTGAAACTAACTCGATCAGTTTATTTACATCTTTAATATCCGGAATATTGCTGATTGTTATTTTTTCTTCAGTTAAGAGAACGGCTGAAATGATTTGTAATGCTTCATTTTTTGCGCCCTGAGGTATAATTTCCCCTTTTAAAGGTTTGCCACCAACAATTTCAAATGCATTCATCTTTAGTGTAAAGGGTTTTAATGGTATTATTATTTAGCGAAAAAGCTAATTTACAAAAACAAGCCTTCCTTAATAAATAAGTGTTATTGAATTGGTTAATTCTTTAAATCAAGAAGAAAAAAGTATTCTTTAATATCTTTTTCCACCAGTATTATTACTCCTCTGGCGGTTTGAGCCTGAGTTATTTCTGTTGCTGCTATTTTGCCTTCCTTTATTTTGATTGGTATTCCTTTGACGGCTGGCACTTGGAGCTTGTCTGACCTCTACACGTTGCAGGTTAACATTTTCTTCTAATTGTAAAGCACCATTTGACATTTCACGCAAATCTTTGATAATGGTTTCATCAGCAACGCTGTCTTTGTTCCAGGTAACATATGCCATTTTCATGAAATTGGCAATGGATTGAACCATAGCCTGTTTTCGTTCAGGATCTTCAATACTTTTAGCCCGGCTGATCATCAGTTCTACGGTTTTTCCGTAATGTTTATATTTTATCCTTTGTTGCGGATAAGACAATGGCGCAGGTTTAAAACGAATGGCATCTTCAGATGGTTTTGGATAAGGTGAGTCTACATCGATTTTAAAATCAGAGATAATGTGTAAATGGTCCCATAGTTTATGTTTGAAATCAGCCACATCACGTAAGTGTGGATTTAAAAAACCCATAAGGTCTATGACAACCTGAGCATAGCGATTACGTTCATCTTTGGTTGGAAGATCGACAATATATTTAACCATATTCTGGACATTACGTCCATATTCGGCAAGAATTAATTTTTTCCGGGTTGTATTATAATCAAATGTCATGGTAATTATGTGTTGGCGCGGGCCTAAATATGCGGTTTTTAAGCTCTAAATCGCGATTTTGAATTTATTTTATAATTTTCAATTTAGCAAATTTTAGCAATAATTGCTTCTGTCCCAAATCTTTAAAAAATATAGTTGCTTTGATGTCGGGTTTATTGCCTTCCAAATGGATTACTTTACCAAATCCAAAGCGTTCATGTTCAACTTCCATGCCCATCTGTAAACCCGAAGTATCCGATGGAGCGAATCCTTCACTTGGTACGTGTGCTTTAGGAAGTATGGACCTAGTCTTTGGAAGGGATGAGGGTTTTGGCTTGCTAAATGTTTCTTTTTGTTGCCATGCCGACCTTTCATCATCAAAAAGTGAATTGCCTGCAGTTTTGGTATTGGATTTGAACTCGAGTTCAAGATATCGGGCATCAATTTCTTCAATAAACCTGCTGGGTTCACAGCTGGTCAAAGTCCCCCATCGGTAACGTGATGTGGCATAGGAGAGCATTAGTTTTTTACCTGCCCGGGTTATTGCAACATAAAAAAGTCTGCGCTCTTCCTCCAGATCTGCTCGTGAACTCAATGACATCTGGGAGGGGAAGAGGTTCTCTTCGAGACCAACTACAAATACATTGTCAAACTCCAGTCCTTTTGCCGAATGAATGGTCATTAATGATACGGTATCTGCATCAGGGTTCTTGTCATTATCATCATTGGTGAGCAGGGCTATATCCTGCATAAAGATATCAAGGCCTTTTTCTTCAATATCTTCACGTTCGCTGAATTCTTTGATACCATTTAGAAGTTCCTGGATATTTTCATACCTGCTTAAACCTTCAACAGATTTATCAGAATAAAGATCTTTAAGGAGGGTGGAATGTTGGGCAATATGCAAGGCTGTATCATAGGCAGAATGCGTTTTAGTCATCACCTGAAAACTTTGTATCAAAGAAGCGAAATTTGCGACAGAAGCTGAACTTCTTGAATCAAGGTATTTTGGAGCATCACAAATGACTTCCCACATGGTCAGGTTATACTGATCAGCTGCAATCATGATCCGTTCAATCGTAGTATCTCCAATCCCGCGTCGCGGATAATTAATTACCCTTTTAAGGGCCTCTTCATCATTTGGATTGAAAGTGAGTCTGAAGTAAGCAATCAGATCCTTTATTTCTTTACGCTGATAGAATGAAAGTCCTCCATAAATTTTGTAAGGTACGTTCAGTTTTCGGAGCGCTTCTTCCATTGCTCTTGATTGAGCATTGGTGCGATAGAGTATAGCAAAGTCATGATATTTTGACCCCTTCAGGGCCTGTTCCTGTGCGATGGCCTCTGCGACAATTTTGCCCTCTTCATTATCACTAAATGCCCTCGAAACCTTGATTTTATCTCCTTCTTCATTTTCAGAAAAGACTGACTTTTTGAGTTGATTTTTATTATTTGCAATAATACTATTTGCAACACTGACAATGTTTTTGGTTGAGCGGTAGTTTTGTTCAAGTTTAAATACTTTCAGGTCAGGATAGTCTTTTTCAAAATTTAGAATATTTTGAATATTAGCCCCCCGAAATGCATAAATACTTTGGGCATCATCTCCAACTACACAGATATTTTCATTGTTCGCTGCCAGTTTTTTGACAATAAGGTATTGAGAGAAATTAGTATCCTGGTACTCATCAACCATTAAGTATTTAAATTTATTCTGGTATTTATACAGCACTTCCGGATGTTCCCGCAACAGAACATTTGTTTTAAAAAGCAGATCATCAAAATCCATTGCACCAGCTTTAAAACAACGCTGAGTATATATTTGATAGATTTCGCCTAAATTCCCGCGACCTGTTGAAAAATCCTCAGCCTGAATATGTTCGTTATTGAGATATTCGGCCGGAGAAATAAGATTGTTTTTAGATGAGGATATCCGGTTATAGACGAAATTGGCATTATATAATTTATCATCTAATTGTTTCTCCTTAAGGATAGTTCGGATAAGACTCTTACTATCATCGGTATCGTAGATAGTAAAATTGGATGGATAACCAATTTTTGCAGCTTCAACCCTAAGGAGTTTTGCGAATACCGAGTGAAAGGTGCCCATCCAGATGTTTTTGGCCTCTGAACCGACTACTTTCATAATACGTTCCCGCATTTCTTTCGCAGCCTTATTTGTGAATGTTAATACCAGAATATTGAATGGGTCAACTCCCTTTCTGATGAGATGAGCTACACGGTAAGTAATTACCCGTGTTTTTCCGGATCCCGCACCGGCAACTATCATCACTGGTCCCTCTATCTGTTCAACTGCCGCCCGCTGAGAAGGATTTAATCCGTCTAAATAATCCAAAATGTACTCCTGTTTTTGTCTGCTAAATTAAGAAAGAGATTTGAGATTAAGGCTTGGTGTTAAATACTTATGTCTAATCAGGCAATTAATTGTTTTGATAAAATCTGATTTTATCGCTGAAGAAGACAAAAGATTATTCATCGCTCATCAAACTTGATTTTTGAGGGTTATTGAGATTCTCATTCATATTGATAATCTTATCATCAAGATCATAAACACATTTTCCAATCTGTTCAAGCAGTTCATCCCGTTCAATTAAATTATCCTTATCCAAAAGCATGAGCCCTTTCAATGTTGCTACAGGACTTCTGATCTGATGAGACAGGTGAGAGGAATATTCCGATAATTTTTTATTTTTAATCTTTATATCTCTGGTCCGATCTTCAATAATTTCTTCGAGATTCTGATTGATTGTATCCAAATCATCTTTTTGTTTTGAAATCTCGAGATTTAGCCGGCTTAGTTCTCTATTATTATTAGCAGACTTGCCGACGATTTTCACTAATAGGAAAATGACAAAAAATGCCATTATTGCAATCGCAATACTTGCCCAAAGAAATACCCGGGTATTTTTTTGTCGGGCAATTGTCAGTTCATTTTCTTTCTGCTTTTCAAGCTGAACATGTTGTGCCTGAAGGAGTCTGATTTTGTCAGATACATTATTCACGTATCGGGCACTATCTACCCGATAGGCTTTACGTAAATAATTTAAGGCTTGAAAATAGTTTTTACGTTTACTCTCAAGCTCATAGGAGGTTAGGGTATAGTTGTGTATGAGCTTAGAATCCTGTAGTAGTTCGGCATACTTTAAACCTTCCTCAATTGTTTTTTCAGCCTCTTCGTACCTGCTTTGTGCAATATGGACAGAGCTAAGGGTTAAGTTAATTGCTGCAATTGAGTTATTTAATTTTTCTTCCTTCGACTTTTTCAAGGCATTAATCAAATGGCTTTCTGCACTATTAAAGTCTCTCAGATTTAAGTAAAGTACCCCGAGATTTTGATGACTTTGAATGATTCCTATTTTATTGTCCAGGTTCTCAAACATGCTTAGGCTTTCCTGGTAATACGTCAATGCTTTCGAATAATTTTGTTGTTGTTGATAAGCTGTACCGATATTTAACTTAAGGCCTGCTATTAAATCTTTAATGTTGAGTTTTGTGGCTATCGTTAAAGATTTTTCAAAGTTTTCTAATGACTTATTATAGTCGATACCCCGGTAAAGATTCCCTATATTATTATAAACTTTAGCCTCTCCTTCCAGATTATTGGTTTGCTTGAAATAGCTTAGGGCATTTAAATAGTTATCAATTGCTGCTTCAATTGAATTTTTATAACTATTTCCGACTCCTATTACACGATAGGATTCTGCAATTCCATTGATATAATTGATTTGTTCAGCTAAGGCAAGGGCTTTTTTAGCTTCTGAAATTGTGATGTCCGGGTCTGTTAAGCGGGATCTAAAGGCCTGACTATTAAGCTTAATAACTGTACTAGTGTCAGAACTTATCTTTAAATTTATAGAACTTTTTTGAATACCTGGAGTATAAATGAAAAAGCTTATAAGTATTAATACCAGGTTCAACATATTCATCACCATATTTAGGAGTAAGTTTAAAAAAAAATAAACAATTACAGGCAGCGATTAATTTTTATTTAAACCTGATTTTTAATAGATTCTATTGACATTACAAAATAATTTATAAACAAAAAACCCCATACTTATGAAAAAGTTATTATTAACAGTTGCTGTTTTAGGAACAGTATTACTTAGTGCTTGTGAAAAAGATGAACTGGCAGTTCCATCTGAAAAATCATTGATCAAAACAGAAAAAGGTGTGGCATGCCGTGGTTGTGGTGATTGGGATATTACCGAACCTCAGCCATAGTTTACCTTTCTGAAAATACCTCATGTTCAGTAAAATTTAGGTAAAGCAGGAAGAAAAATTTATTATAAAAAGATCATTCATCAGACCTGACAAATTTCAGGGACAAAAAATTAATTATCATGAAAAAAATTATCATTTCATTATCGGTAGCAGGTTTTATATCATTAGGTTTCACAGTTGTTGGAAATACAAATTCCAAGGAAGAGAATGTAAAAATTGAGCAAAATGAAAAGTACAACAGGTCAGTTGATATCAGCGACAAACGTCTTGCAAATTGGGATTGATTTGAATTGAATCGATAAAAATTCGCTTTTGGATCATCCCTTTAGTATTTGATTAATGGAGATTAAGTTAATCTCCGATTGATTTTTTCATACATTGATTCATGACTAAGCATAGATTCATATCTTTGTATAAAAACCAATTATATGCAAGATATTAGATCCTATGTGAGCGAAAATAAGCAGCGTTTTCTGGATGAGTTATTTGAATTGTTGAGATTTCCATCCGTAAGTGCAGATCCAAAGTTTAAAGCTGAAATGCTAAAAACTGCGGAATACGTTGCTGAAAAGTTAAAATCTGCTGGTGCCGATACTGTTGGAATTTGTGCAACAGCAGGCTATCCAATAGTATATGGCGAAAAAATTATCGATAATTCGCTTCCAACGGTTTTAGTGTATGGACATTATGATGTTCAGCCACCTGATCCACTTGAACTATGGCATACCCCTCCCTTTGAACCGACAATTCGGGATGAAAAGATCTATGCACGTGGTTCATGTGATGACAAGGGACAGTTTTATATGCATGTGAAGGCTTTTGAACTGATGATGCGTACAAACTCACTCCCGTGTAATATTAAATTTATGATTGAGGGGGAGGAAGAAGTTGGTTCAAGCAACTTAGGAATTTTTGTTAATCAGAATAAGGAGCGCTTGAAGGCGGATGTGGTGTTGATTTCAGATACTTCTATGATAAGTTTGGAACATCCTTCATTGGAAACCGGATTACGTGGACTATCTTATGTAGAAGTGGAGGTTACTGGTGCGGACCGAGATTTACATTCAGGTGTTTATGGGGGTGCAGTTGCGAATCCGGCTACTATCCTGGCGAAAATGATAGCCTCAATGCACGACGAAAACAATCATATTACGATCCCCGGCTTTTATGATGATGTGCTTGACCTAAGTAAAGAAGAAAGGGAAATGCTCAACAAAGCACCCTATAATGAGTCGGATTATAAAATCGATTTGAAAGTTGATGAATTATGGGGGGAGAAAGGTTATACCACTCTTGAACGAACAGGTACCCGTCCAACTCTGGAAGTTAATGGTATATGGGGTGGCTATATTGGCGAAGGAGCCAAAACCGTTCTGCCATCTAAAGCATTCGCAAAGATTTCTATGCGCCTGGTGCCAAACCAGCAATCTGATAAAATTACAAAACTTTTTAAAGATCATTTCGAAAGTATTGCCCCCAAAAGTGTAAAAGTTAAAGTTACACCACACCATGGAGGTGAACCCGTGGTAACGCCTACTGACAGTATAGCCTACAAGGCAGCACAAAAAGCAATTCTTGAATCATTTGGTAAGGAACCGATTCCAACCAGAGGTGGAGGGAGCATTCCAATTGTAGCATTATTCGAGAAGGAGCTGGGTATTAAAACGGTTTTAATGGGTTTCGGTCTGGATAGTGATAATCTTCATTCTCCGAACGAAAAATTTGATATTGCTAATTTTTACAAGGGAATTGAGACTATTCCACTATTCCATAAATACTTTGCTGAATTCAGTAAATAAAGAAACGATAAATTTTCAAATAACAAAGGCCGAAAAATTCCGGCCTTTGTTATTTGATGTGTGTTCGATATAAAATCTTGCTTGGCTATTTTAAAATGAATTATAGCAAATGGTCCTTTTGCAGGTCTGCCCGTCCCAATGAAAAACAGCATCGGGTAAAATAAACCTTGCCGGAGGAGGTAGCTTCCGGCTATTCGAAAATTTGAAATAGAACGTAATTTCTTGCCTGAACTACTCCGGAGGAAAGGACTGAACCAGCCTATAAGACACAGGTATTGCTTTCCAAAAGCAAATTATTTAGGCACTGGAGCCTTATTTGGATAATTATAACCGTTTTATTTTACCCTTCATTAAACCGATTCAGGTTAATTAAATACTCCACTTTTCGCAGGATTTTAGAAATCCTTCATCAGCATCTGCTCCAATACCGGGTGTTTCAGGAATATCCAGAAAAAAACCATCATAATTGAGCCCGCCACTAACAGGATCCACCAGATGCCCAAGCAGGCAGGTATCCAGATCGAAATATTTAATTCCAGGGCAGGCATAGGCAAAATGTAAGTTCGCGCTCAGGGCAATTCGGCTTTCGAGCATACTTCCAATCATACATGGAATGCCTGATTCAAAAGCCATTTGATGAATTTTAAGTCCTTCATTAATACCCCCCGACTTAGCGAATTTGATATTGATATAATCACAGGATCCCGAATTAATAAGTCTCCTTGCATCATGATGATTATAACAACTCTCATCAGCCATGATTTTTGTGTTTGTCTGCTGTTTTAATTCGGGAAGTTTATCATCATACCAGGTACGCATGGGTTGTTCACAAAACTCGATATTAAGTTCCTGCATACTATTTAAACACCTTAATGCATCATCAAAATTCCAGCCCTGATTTGCATCAATCCTAAGAATTATTTGCTCACCAATTTTTTTCCTTATTGCCCTGATTCGCAGCAGATCCAGATCGGGATCTTTACCTAATTTTATTTTCAGAATCCGTGCACCCTGCTTCTGATATTTTGCTGCTAAATCAGCCATTTGCTCAGGCTCAGCGATACCTATGGTTATATCGGTTTCAATCACTCTTTTTTCCCCACCTAAAAATCTGTAAAGTGGCTGTCCCTGTTTTTTTGCAGCAAGATCATAAAGCGCCATATCGAAAGCACTTTTTATGGTTGAGTTAAGTGCGGTGAAATTGTGAAGATCCTGAAGCCTTTCAGTTATTGCTATTGGGTCTTTCCCTTTGAGTATTCCTGCAAAATCTTTGGCCATTGCCAGACAGGTTTCCTGAGTTTCTCCAACAATCATTGGAAATGCAGAGCACTCTCCAACCCCATAATGTTCGCTGTCTGTATAAATTCTTACTAGAACATTTTGAGCAAAATCCATAGTGCCGGTTGCAATTGTAAATGGCTCCATGGGGATACTAAATCGATATATATCAGTATGGGTTATTTTCATGGCGAAATTTAAAGCTTTATGTTTAATCTGAGAGATATTTCTTTAGAATAAGATCTGATAATCTGAGAGATTAAAGTTTTTTACCCTTACAATCAGTTTCAACATGAAGAGGTCATTAAATTGTAAAGACTCCTCAATTGCCCAGGCCTTTCTTATTTTTACATAAATATATCAGATTATGTCAAACAGATTAAAGAATCAAAGCTCTCCCTATTTACTGCAACATGCAGAAAATCCTGTTGATTGGTATCCCTGGGGTGATGAAGCTCTGGAAAAAGCCAAGTTGGAGAATAAACTGATTTTGGTAAGTATAGGATATTCGGCCTGTCATTGGTGCCATGTGATGGAACATGAAAGCTTTGAAGATTCAGAGGTTGCTGAAATTATGAACCGGCACTTTGTCTGTATTAAAATCGACCGCGAGGTACGCCCGGATATTGATCAGATTTATATGAATGCCGTACAGCTAATGACTGGCAGTGGCGGCTGGCCGCTTAATTGTTTCTGTCTTCCTGATCAAAGGCCAATTTATGGAGGAACCTATTTCAGGAAGAATGACTGGAAAAGTTTATTGAAGAATCTCGCCGATTTCTGGAGAGAAAAACCAGATGAGGCTGTTGGCTATGCAGTCAGGCTAACTGAAGGTATAAATCAAACCGAGCAGTTAGTTCCGGTTAGAGAAGAAATTGTTTTTACCAGGAAGGATCTGGAAGCCATCTTTAATCCCTGGAAGCGATCTTTTGATTTGATTGATGGAGGATATAATCGGGCTCCGAAATTTCCATTGCCAAATAACTGGCAATTTATGCTGAGGTATGCTCATTTAATGAAGGATGATGCTGCTCATGCTGCAGTGAGGATTACCCTGCAAAAAATGGCATTTGGGGGAATTTATGATCAGATAGGAGGGGGATTTGCCCGATATTCTGTCGACGGAAAGTGGCATGTACCACATTTCGAAAAAATGCTTTATGACAATGCTCAGTTAATTTCACTTTATTCTGAAGCATATCAATACACTCCTGATCCGATATATAAGAACATTGTTTATGAAAGTCTGGAATTTGTGGAGAGGGAGTTAACTTCAGATGAATTTGGGTTTTATTCGGCACTGGATGCAGATAGTGAAGGTGTTGAAGGCAAGTTTTACACCTTTACAAAAGAGGAGATAAAAGCCATTCTAAAGGATGATGAAGATCTGTTTTCTATTTATTATCAGATTACTGATGATGGCAACTGGGAGGAGGAAGGGACAAATATTCTGATGAGAAACATGGAAGATTCTGAATTGGCCTCCCAGCTTGGATTAAGTGAGGATGAACTGACCGATAAAATTTCAGAAGGAAAGAAAAAGCTTCTTACTGCGAGGGCAGACCGTATTCGTCCGGGACTCGATCATAAAATCCTTGCTTCCTGGAATGGTATGATGCTTAAAGCCTATACTGACGCCTATCGCGTTTTCGGAGAGCCGGAATTTCTTGAAAAAGCAAAATTAAGTGCTGCATTTATTCAGAATAAACTGATGGTTGGCAATGAAATCAGGCGAGTGTTTTCTTCAAATAATTCTCCGGATGAATGGTCAGGAGCATTTCTGGATGATTATGCCTTTGTGATAGATGGTTTCATAGGCTTGTATGAAGCCTGTTTTGATGAAGCCTACCTGTATAAAGCAAAACTATTACTGGATTATACTATTTCAGATTTTTATGACAATGAAAGTGGGATGTTTTTCTATACACCGGCTTCAGGAGAGCAGCTCATTGCCAGAAAGCAGGAAATTATGGATAACGTGATTCCTTCATCCAATTCTGTCATGGCCAATAACCTGTATAAATTTGGTCATCTCTTTGATCAGCAGAATTATCTGGAGATTTCTTCAAATATGTTACGAACTGTTCATCCTCATATCAAATCATACGGTTCTGCCTATTCGAACTGGGCTATTTTGTTGTTAAACAATGTTTTTGGATTATATGAAATAGCTATTACCGGAATTGAGGCAGAGGAAAGGCGTAAGGAAATAGAAAAATATTACATTCCTAACAAAATACTTTTGGGAGGAACTTCAGGAACATTACCTTTGTTAGCTGACAAGCTGGCTTCAGATACAAAAATTTATGTGTGCCGTAATAAAACTTGTCTTTTGCCTGTAAATGAGGCGATTGAAGCTATTAAACAAATCGATAACCCAAATACAAGGCCGGGGCGGAAGGATTAGGAATCCCAAACCTGTTTTTACTTAAAATCTATTAAAATGACAATTCAATCAAACAGCGTTGTAGCGCTAACCTATGATCTTTACACAAAAGAAAATGATCAGGAAGTATTTGTAGAAAAAGCTGATGAGCAAAACCCATTAATTTTTTTATATGGAGTAGGCATGATGCTTCCAAAGTTCGAAGAAAATCTGGAAGGTTTGAACATAGGCGACCTGTACGACTTTCATCTTATCGCGGAGGATGCTTACGGTTTAAAAGATGAAAATGCAATTACCGAACTCCCTTTGGATATGTTTGGAGAAATGGAAATGCCTGAAATCGGATCAATTCTTCCATTACAGGATAACGAAGGGAATCAGTTTAGGGCAAAAGTACATGAGTTGACTGAATCGGCTGTAGTCGTAGATTTGAACCATCCAATGGCGGGTCAGGATCTTCATTTTATCGGTAAAATCATTTCTGTTCGTGCTGCTACAGAAGAAGAACTTGCACATGGACATGCTCATGGTGCCGACGGTCACGAAGCCCATTAATTTAAGCTATTTTTATCAGAAGGGTATTGCCATTGGCAATGCCCTTTTTTATTTAAATGTTCAGGCTAATCAGGTTTATTAAATAGTTTATTCCTGTTCATGCTGGTTTGGGCAGTAAATTCCTGATATTTTCTTAAAAATATCAAAAATCATTTGTTCTTCATCTTGTGTCTTTTTTTTTACATAAAAAACACAGATATGAAAAGATCCACAAACATTAAAAGCATCATACTGGTAGTCAGTATGGCTATTTTGAGTCTTAACTCATGCAAAAAAGACAATACAGTATCTCTTGATGATGAACTTCAGTTTGCCAAACTTGAAGCTATTACTATCAGCAGTACCACGGCAATCAAAGGTTCGGGAAGCAGTACAGATTCCTTATTTGCTATGGATGCTTGTAAAAAAGGGAATAAAAAAACCAGGGTTGAGCAAAGTTTACTCCCGGCATCAGTATTATCTTACTTAAGTGCGAATTATGCCGGTCATAGTTTTATGAAGGCTTATCAAATTGCAAATCAATCCACTGCTGTATTAGATAGTTATGTAATCATTGTGCAATTCAATGATAAACCAGTAGCGATAAAATTTGATGCAGGCGGGAACTTTGTCAAAGTACTTGAAATCAGGGAAGGCCGCAATATGAAAGGCAAAGGCGGATGGCATGCAGGCGGTTGCTTTGATAACAGGGATGGTAAACAGCGTGATACCCTTGTCATTAGCGCTATCCCTGCTGCAATCAAAACCTATATGTCTTCAAATTACCCTACCGATACCCTGGTTCATGCCTTTGTAAATAAGGATCTGAGTATTGTTCTGATCAGTAAAAATATTGATTTTTATGCTACATCCTTTTCAGCCGCAACTACATTTATTAAACGCATTCAATTGCCGGCAGGACATGCTAAAGGAAGATCAATAGAGGCTTCAGCATTGCCTTCAAATGCAACATCATACCTTAATGCCACCTATCCTAATTATGTTTTCAAAAAAGCTTTTGAGCTGAAAGTAAATGGAACTTTGAAAGGGTACCTGGTTCTGATTGATGCGAACTTGACCAAATATGCAATCCATTTTGATGCTAAGGGACAATTTGTAAAGGGTATAACCATCCGATAAAATTCTCTGTTGCATTCTGCCTTTGAAGGCCGCTTCTGACAATGAAGCGGCCTTTTTTTATTTTTCGGGCGGCCTGATTTCAGTTAAAATATATTTGGATTTCGAATCAATTTATAGGGTTCAGGTTTATTTATATAAATTGCCTCCGCGATAATTTAATCAGTAATTATTGGTTAATAATCATATGGATAAGGTTTTCAAACCCTTATTAAATTAAAAAATTATTTAGTAATGAAGTTCAGTATTCAATTTTTATTTTGTTTTTTCATATCAGTTAAGACATTTAGTCAGGTAATTAATCCTGAAATTTCGATAATTCCCAAGCCGGTCGAAATGCATAAAGGAACAGGTCATTTTAATCTGCCCCAAAATATAAGTCTCTATTCTACTGCTGCTCCTGAGCTAGCACAAACCCTTGTTTTCTTAAAGGAACGCTTAACTGTACCTACTGGTTTTCATGTTTCTTCAGTGAGTAGTCAGGAAAGTGCTTCGGTTAAACTCTTAATCAATTCGCATGCAGATAATACACTTGGAACGGAAGGGTATCACCTCTCTGTGACCTCTTCGCAGGTAATTATCAGGGCAAATCAGTCTGCGGGTCTATTTTATGGGGTCCAAACCTTGTTGCAACTTTTACCAAAGGAAATAGAAAGTAAATCACTCATAAAGAATGTCAATTGGGTTATTCCTGCTGTTGAAATTACCGACTATCCTAAGCTTGGCTGGCGTGGTTTAATGTTTGATGTTGCCAGGCATTTTTTCACAAAAGAAGAAGTGAAACAATACATTATTGCTATGTCACGCTATAAATACAATGTGCTGCATCTGCATCTTACTGACGACGAAGGCTGGAGAATTGAAATTAAGGGTTTCCCTAAGCTGACAGAAGTTGGAGCTTGGAATGTTAAAAGAGTAGGAGTGTTTGGCGATTTTATCCCACCAAAAGCTGATGAACCCCGCGACTATGGTGGTTTTTATACACAGGATGATATCCGGGAGCTGGTACAATTTGCAAAAGACCGGTTTATAAATATTTTACCTGAAGTAGATGTTCCGGGTCATAGTCTTGCAGCCATTGCTTCTTATCCTGAATTGTCATGTACCCCAGAGGCTGTAAAATATAAAGTAAGATCAGGTGAGAAGATTATGGATTGGTCGAGGGGCGCGCCTCCAATAGCATTATTAGATAATACGCTTTGCCCTGCCAATGAATTGGTTTATAGTTTCATGGATACTGTAATTACACAACTGGCAGAACTATTCCCATTTGAGTATATACACTTAGGAGGTGATGAGGCGCCAATAAATTTCTGGCAGAAGAATGAGCAGATCAAGGCTTTGATGATTCGTGAAGGTATTAAAGATATCAAAAAGGTGCAGGGATATTTTACCGGAAGGGTTGAAAAGATTGTGGAATCGAAAGGCAAGAAAATGATGGCCTGGGATGAGGTACTGGAAGGAGGGGTTAGTCCCTCTACTGCAGTTATGAGCTGGCGCGGGATGAAATATGGAATAGAAGCAGCACTTAATAAACATCAGGTGGTGATGAGCCCTACAACCTATGCTTATCTTGATTACATGCAATCTGACGAGATATCTGAACCCAGGGTTTATGCTTCATTACGTCTGAGTAAATCCTATGAATTCGAGCCTGTTCCGGCAGGGGTTGATCCGCAATATATAAAGGGGGGGCAGGCCAATTTATGGACTGAGCAGGTTTATAACATCCGGCAGGCAGAATATATGACCTGGCCCAGAGGTTTTGCAATTGCAGAGTCAGTATGGTCACCAAATCAACAGAAAAACTGGCCAGAGTTTTTTAACAGGGTTGAGCAGCATTTTGGGCGCCTTGACTTCTCTGAAACCAAATATTCTCCCGCAGTCTACGATCCTATATTCAAGGCCGGTAAAACAGCCGATAACAAATTGACGATTGATCTGAGTACTGAAGTGGAAGGACTGGATATTTATTATTCATTTGATAATTCATTCCCCGATAGGTTTTACCCTAAATTCATGAGTACCTTGACCGCACCTATCGATGCCAAACAATTGAAAGTAATTACTTACAGAGGAAAGGAACCTGTGGGCCGGATGCTGACCATGCCAATTGCTGAATTAAGGAAGCGGGCAAGATTATATTGAAACAAAAAAAGCCGATGAATCAGTATTTACCGGCTTTTTTATTCTATTTTTTTTGTTTTAAACCAAAGAATACAGCTCTTCCCGTTGTTGTTTAACAATATCACTGTTAATGTATTCATCGTAGGTCATCAATTTATCGATGATTCCACCCGGAGTTAACTCAATGATGCGATTTGCAACAGTTTCTGTAAGCTCATGATCCCGTGAAGTAAATAAGATTACTCCTTTAAAATCCTTCATTCCATTGTTCAAAGCGGTAATGGATTCAAGATCCAGGTGATTTGTTGGCTCATCGAATAATAAAAGATTAGCCTGCTGAAGCATCATTCTCGAGAACATACAGCGCATTTTCTCTCCACCCGAAAGAACAGAAGATTGTTTTAAAACTTCCTCCCCCGAAAATAACATTCTGCCCAGGAAACCTCTGATGAATTGTTCGTCCTTGTCTGCTTCAGAATACTCACGCAGCCAGTCGACCAGGTTTGTATCCTTGCCTTTAAAGTATCCTGAGTTATCATTTGGAATATCAGCAATATTAATTGTGACACCCCATTTAAAGGAGCCCTTGTAGTCTTTATCCCTTCCTGTCAGAATTTCATAAAATGCAGTAGTCGCTATACTATTTTCAGACAGTACCGCTATTTTATCGCCCTTGTTAACCATCAGGTTGATACCTGAGAACAGCACTTCACCATTCAATTCCTTTTTCAGATTTTCAATCTGAAGGATCTGATCGCCAGCTTCGCGTCCCTGATGATTGAAAAGAATTGCAGGGTATTTACGATTGGATGGTTTGATCTCATCGATATTAATTTTATCCAATGCTTTCTTACGACTTGTTGCCTGCTTGGATTTCGATGCATTGGCACTGAAACGACGGATGAATTCCTGAAGTTCTTTCACGCGTTCTTCAGTCTTTTTATTCTGGTCAGAGCGCTGCTTTAAAGCAAGCTGACTTGATTCATACCAGAATGAATAATTACCGGTATAAATATTCATTTTACTGAAATCAATGTCGACCACATGGGTACAAACAGTGTCCAGAAAATGCCTGTCGTGAGATACAACCAGGATAATTCCCTCATAGGAGGCAAGAAAATCTTCGAGCCATGCAATGGTTTGTATGTCAAGGTCGTTGGTAGGCTCATCCAGTAAGAGGATATCCGGTTTTCCAAATAATGCCTGAGCAAGAAGCACCCGTACCTTCTGGTTCCCATCAAGATCCTTCAATAGATTATAATGAAATTCTTCTTTTATGCCCAGATTACTCAGCATGGTGGCAGCGTTATTCTCTGCATTCCATCCATCCATCTCTGCAAAAATATTCTCGAGTTCGCCGGCCCGTTCACCATCTGCCTCAGAAAAATCATCTTTGGCATACAGTGAATCCTTCTCTTTCATGATACTGTACAACTCTTTGTGACCCATCATAACCGTTTCAATGACTGGAAACTCATCAAAAGCGTAGTGATCCTGGGTCAAAACAGCCATTCTTTCGCCCGGTGTGAAGGAAACTGAACCACTGCTTGGGTCGATTTCTTTGGAAAGAATTTTAAGGAAAGTTGATTTTCCGGCACCATTTGCACCAATTATACCATAACAATTTCCGGGAGTAAACTTTAAATTTACTTCTTCAAAAAGAGTTCGTTTACCGTAACGAAGTGAAAGATTAGATACTGTAATCATGTATTTAAAATAAATTGCAAAGGTACGGATTTAAAGGGGTATTATAAACATTAGGGAATGTTTGTAAGTGAAAATCGTTAATTCTCAATGTTATTTGTATGGATAGGGATAAATTATTTAAGAGACTTTCCAAATCCCTCATTAAAGCTGATACTGTCATGATTGCCTCAGACAAAGCCTGTGTGCCGGGCGATTTGATTGCAATAAGCTTATACCCTCAGCATGAAATTGCCTTCAGGGCATCATGGGTTCTTGAACAGTTTCTATATCACAGATGGGAGGATATCGTTCCATCCCTTCCCGATTTTATGGTTGGATATCTCATTCAGAAGAATGGTAGTTGTCAGCGGCATTTTACTAAGATCATGATGTATCTGACTGATTCAGGATCGAACACAGAAATCAAGGCCCTGATAAGTGAACATCAGGAGCAGATTATTGAAACTACTTTCGATTGGCTGATCGATCCGCAAACACCAGTCGCCGTGAAAGTTAATTGCATGGATATTTTACTTTATTTTGGTAAAGAGCAAGCCTGGATTCATGACGAACTCCTTTCACAGGTTCAGTTCCTGCTAAAGGATGGTTCGGCTGCGCTCCAAAGTCGCGGGAAGCGAATTCTAAAAAAACTAAAATAATCAACAGGCTATGTCTAGGTTTTATCAATTGTTCATAAATATCAACCTTCAAAATGCGCTGACAGCTTCACGAATCCTGAAAAAATATGCTTCTTTGCACAAATGACTGTGATAAAAGAAAAACTGTATAAAGAATGCCTGAATTATGTTCAGGATTGTATTGATACTGCTCAGCAGGCTATTAACGCAGCAATTGAATCATCTAATGATGATACGAAAAGCAGTGCCGGGGATAAGTATGAAACAGGGAGGGAGATGATGCAACAGGAAATCGACAGAAACAGGAAACAACTGGAAGAAGCTAAGAGACAAAAATCAAGTCTGGATCAGATTGAACATCAAAAGCATTATGATATTGTTCAAACGGGAAGCCTGGTCAGTACAAATTTTGGCAAATTTTATATCGCAATCAGTCGTGGACAGATGCAGATTGAGGGGGTCAATTATTTCGCTATTTCTGCAGCCTCGCCAATAGGGGCAAAATTAATGAAGCAGAAAAGAGGTTATGAGTTTGACTTTAATGGCAAGACATTTAAAATAGAAGATATTCAATAATAGCCTTTATTTAGCCTTTGGTTTATCTATCATCGTATCATCAAACCAGTTCACTATTTCTTTAGCCAGGGCAATACGTTTGTTCGTAAAAGCGTGGTCTGTGTTCCAGATTTTGTAGTCGAAATTTTTCCTTGGATTAAATTTGGAGAAATAGGTATTGTTCTGGTGTTCATCCAGAACCAGTATTGCCTTATTCGATTTGGAAACTTGTGTTTCAATATCATATAAATCAAGTTTGGCCAGGATATCATCTAAAAATTTGTTGGGTTCACAGTTAAGCATATCTAAGGTTAAAAGGTATTCTTTGAGTCCGATCAGATTACCTTCAGCACCCCCTCCCTGTAACAGGGTGTAGGGGTTAAACACCGAAACTCCAACAATTGACTTAACTCTTGGATCTTTTAATCCTGCAAGCAGGGCTATTCCAGCTCCCATACTGTGGCCTGCAAATGCTATTTTTGAAGTATCTACCCGTAAAGTTTCTATGGTGGCACTATCAGTAAGATAATCTACTACAGCAATAGCATCATCAATTGCATTCTGAAATCCGAATGTGCCCTTACTTCCCCATGCTCCACGGTAATTAAAATAAATGGTATTATACCCTGCACGCCTTAAATTCTGAGCCAGGTCGTGACTTCGTTCATTACCAGGTAATCCATGCAATAGAACCACTGTTGGATGTGGACCCTTTCCATCTGCTGTATAAGCAAAACCATACATGGTTGAGCCATCAGATTTTATTTGTAATTCAACCTGCCCGGCCGGATAAAATTCATCCGGTTTAAAATCATTTTGAAGATAGTCGGTATTTCTTTTCTTAGAATTTGTTTTATTGTCTGATTTACAAGAAGATAGCAGGATGAGTGAAACAAAACTGAGTAAGGTAAAAGAGTAAAGAATCTTCATAATGAGTTTCAGGATAAGCTCAAACTAAATAAATGGACATAAAAAAAGGACTTAAGTAATTAAACTTAAGCCCTTCTAATATAAGAAACTTTTTTATTGAACTTTAAAAACTACTTTAGTATCAGCCCACATCATAGATACATTTCCGTTGTCAGTAATATCAAAAGTAAATACCTCTGTATTTTCTGAGGATTTTCCGGCCTTAACATTCACCCGTAATGCGTCTTCACTGTCTTTGTAAACGGTTCCCCACTGCTTCCAGCTCTTATTGAAAATAATAGTCCATTCATCATCTCCCGGAATAGTATAAAGGCCATATTTTCCGGCGGGTAAGGTTTTACCCTCGATTTTTACATCCTTACTTGTTTCAAATACAGTAGCCTCGTTTGCTCCGGTACGCCAAACTTTTCCAACCGGAGCAAGAGCTGATAAAGCTCTTCCTTTTAGAGATGGCTGACTGTAATCAACTGAAATTTCAGCTCCTGAAGCAAGAGTTTTTGAAACCTTTGCGGGCGGACTAGGTCTTTTACTTTTATCCTGCTGAGCGGATGAACTAAGACTTAAAAATAGTCCGGTTACCAGGGTTAATAGAAATAGTTTTTTCATGGTTTTATCTTTTATAATTTATAAATATATCGATTAGGATATTCTTAAGAATAAAATTAAAAACTTTTTACAATGCTATTATGAAGTGTACGTGTATTCCAGTAACCGCTGGCAATTATCCTGCGAATGGTAAATAATGGATCATTTTCATCTCTTTTTTCTGCAAGAATGAATGCAGAGGTAAATCCTCTTTTCTTTAATTCAGGGATGGCTTCCTTATTCCATAAGCCGAAGGGATAGGCAAAATATTTCACATCTTTCCCGGTAATTTCCCTTAATGTTTTTGTGGGTTTCTCTATCTGAGTCACCCAGTCTTCACCCTGATATTTCTTAACATTTTGGTGGTCATAGGTATGTGATCCAATCACATGTCCGGCATCAGAAAGTTCTTTAACCTGTGCTTTGCTCATATAATTCGGTTTGCCTAAAGATACTGTCATGATAAAAAATACACCTTTAAAGCCGTATTTATTCATTTCTGGAATAGCAGTGGTATACTGATCGAGTTTGGTATCATCAAAGGTTAACATGATTGGTTTCTTTGGTAATTTGGCACCATAAACCAGATAATTATAAAGCTGATCCGGCAAAATAGTCTGATAGCCGCTGTCAGCAAGCATTTTCATTTGTGATTTGAATTCTGCAATAGGAACAATATAATCTTTCCCCATTTTACCGTCGGTTGAAACCCAGTTTCTTATCTGGTGATAACAAAGAATAGGTACCTGAGGTCTGGCCAGAATCTCTGCTGCAGTGGCCTTTTTACCTCCAGTTTTTTGTGGTTCTGCATTTTCGGGCTCGTTGGAGCTGCTTTCCTCAATATTTTGGATTGCTGAAATACTGTCGGATGATCCTGATGCCAGAGGTTTAGAATTTGATTGGCAGGAAGCCAGGGAAATGCATAAAATCAGTACATAGAATGGAATTGGGTTTTTGTTCATCGTTTGAAAATAGCCAGGCTTGAGGATTTGATTAATTGTTCACGAAAATAGATAAAAATAGGCTGATAAGCAGAATTGGCTACAAATTTATATTTAACGTGAGTTCGATATAAAATCATATTGGAGTAAATTTAGATTGAATATTTTTCTTTTGTTTTAGAAAGCAGGGTCTGTTTCTCTTCGGTTTTGCCAGTCCCGTGTTCTGCCGTAGTTTTTTGCAGCAGATTTAATATATATCAGGAAATTCAGTATTGCAAAAAAGCTACAGCTGCCACCCGGGTTTATTTCAAATGGCAAATGGTCCTTTTGCCAGACTGGCTGTTCTAATTAAAATCAGCTCCGGGTAAAATAAACCTTGCCGGAGGAAGTAGCTTCCGGCTATTCCTAAATTTAGGATAGAGCGGGAATTCCTGCCGGAACTACCCCGGAGGAAAGGGCTGAACTAGCCTATAACACACAGGTATTGCTGTCCAAAATCAAATTATTTTGGCCCCAGAGCCTTTTCCATATATTGAACTCACGTTATTTAATAAAATAATCCCTGAGAAATCGACATTGATTTTACCTCCTGTTAGAAAATCGAAATTCTACCAATTCCTTTCAGTGTATTGAAAGAATTTCAACAACTAAAGGAAAAATCGCGCTTCTGGCAAGAAATTTAAAATCAATGTATGCCCTATCCGGCGATTCAAATACAGATTCATTTTCAGCGCTTATTACCAAGCCGTTAAGGCTTATTACCCTCATGTTTATAAACACAAATATATAGCACATGGAAAAGGAAGAAAACAGGGATAAAAGACGCTCATGTTTTGTGTTCTATTCGAGTTCTATTTGAGTTTGATCCGTGTTTGGTAACAAAACGGCATCCAGTTTTTTTTGATCTTTCATACCCTTTTCTTTGAGGACTTCCGGGCTTGCTTTGGGTGATTTTGATGCAACTTTCAGCCTTGTGATTTGCCCATTTTCGTTAAGCCGATTCTTAAAGGGCTTTCCATAAACTTTACCAAATGACTAAATCGATTGAGGATATTTGCATTACCTTTGCACTTTGAAAAGCCAGATGACTGAAAAGGTATTAAAGAATTTAAAAATAGCATCCCTTAACGAGATGCAGCGTGTTGCAATAGATGCTGCAGCGAATAAGGATACGATTATTTTAGCGCCTACAGGCTCCGGAAAAACTATTGCTTTCCTGATTCCCATGTTAAAACGACTTGAGGATTCAAAGCAAGGTGTTCAGGCAATGATTCTGGTGCCTTCGAGGGAATTGGCCATGCAAATTGAACAGGTTTTTAAAGCGATGCTTACAGGTTTTAAAGTCAATTGTTTTTATGGAGGACATCCTGTGAGGACGGAGAAGAACAACCTGACACAGGCCCCCGCTGTTTTGATTGGTACTCCCGGAAGGATAGCCTATCATATCCGTCATGAAAATTTAAACCCCGATTCTATCCATACCCTGGTATTGGATGAATTTGATAAGGCGCTGGAATTCGGTTTTGAAGATGATATGAGCTTTATTATCAGTCGTCTCAAAAACGTCAAAAGAAGAATACTGACTTCTGCGACAAAGATGGAGGGAATACCATTGTTTACCGGACTCGTACACCCTCTAGAGGTTAATTTCTTAAAGGATACCAATAGCCTTCCTAACCTAAAGATCAAATCAGTGATTTCTGATGCTGCGGATAAACTGGAGACCTTATTCTCCCTGATATGTAAAATCGGGAATGGCTCAGCTTTGGTTTTTTGTAATCATAGGGAAGCGGTTGACAGGATCAGTGCTTTACTTTGGGATATGGGATTAGACCATGGGGTATTTCATGGTGGAATGGAACAGGAAGATCGTGAGAAGGCTTTATTAAAATTTAGAAATGGCAGTTATCGACTTCTAATCACCACTGATCTTGCTTCCAGAGGACTGGATATACCGGAGATTGATTATGTTATTCACTATCAGTTACCTCATAATGAAGAAAGCTTTCTGCATAGAAATGGGCGTACTGCAAGGATGCATTCAAGTGGAACTGCCTATGTGATACTTACCGAAGCTGAACATCCATCTTTCCTCTCAGATAACATAGAAACAGTGCAACTGCCTGAAAAAGTTGTAGTCCCATCAAATACCGAATGGGCGACTTTGTACCTTGGAGCTGGCAGAAAGGATAAAATAAATAAGATTGATATTGTTGGCCTTTTAATGAAAAAAGGTAAATTGGATAAGGATGAACTGGGTTTGATAGAGGTTCAGGACTTTTCATCATACGCTGCTGTAAAGCGAAATAAAATTGATGCGGTTGTAAGACTGCTGAAAATGGAAAAAATTAAGAATAAAAAAATCAAAATTGAAGTTTCCAGATAATTGATATGAGTAATAATGACATTATGAAAAAGCTTCGGGTAGCACTCAAGCTAAACGATCAGGAAATTGTTGATATACTTAAATTGGTAGATTTCTCAATTACCAAAGCCGAACTTGGAGCGATTTTCCGGAATAAGGAGCATGAGAATTTTAAGCCTTGCGGTGATCAGATTCTTCGGAATTTCCTGAACGGACTGATTATTTATAAACGTGGTCCGAAACCGGAATAATACGTGGAAAGATTATTTTCCTAACATTGGAAATAATCTTTTTATGTCCTCCTCGCTTGGGCGGCTGCCATATTCACATATTTCAAATGATTCGGCAAACCTTACCTGCCCTGCTTTTGCTGTTCCATACCATTTTTCAAGACTGCTTTTAACCGCCGGGTTGATGCCGCTTCCCCTCAATTTCTTTATCCATTCCAAACGTTCAGTCTGTCCTTTTGGTACCTGGTTCTCAGACCTTCCAATCCATGGAAGCCACTCATAAAATTGTGACTGATGGGCATCCAGACTATATACCTTTTTGTCGATTACGCTAGTAATATCAACCGCAATATCCGGTTGAAAGGGATTAGGTTTTTTAAAATTATCCTGGAAATAAAGGAAAACCGGGTTCTTCCTTAGCGGAGGAGTATCCGGAGCAATATTTGGAACCCCAACCATAAATGCGGCATCCTGTACCAATATTCCTGTATAACGGTGGTCAGGATGATAGTCATTTGACCTTGGTGCAATAACAACATCAGCATTCCATTCTCTGATCCTTTTGATGATCTCCATGCGGATGGCTAAGGTTGGAAGTAATTCCCCATCGTGATTATCCAATACTTCATAGCTAACTCCTAATCTTCTTGAAACTTCTTTTGTTTCTTCCAATCTCCTTTGGGCGAGCATTCCACCGCCCTCTTTCATATGACCTGCATCCCCATTGGTAACTGATAAAAATTTAACCTTATGCCCCAGTGCTACGAACAGAGCTGCAGTACCCCCTGATTTGATATCACAATCGTCGGGGTGTGCTCCAATCATAATGATTTGCAGTGGCTTTTCTTGTGCTATCACTACAGTAATCATCGGAAAAAGTAGAAATAACAGCTTTAAGAATTTTAGTCTCATGAGTTCGGGTTATATATGAGTTGAAGTTATACAATTCATGCTGAATTGAAAATTTTTGATCATTTTCAGGATCAACTTATTCCTGAATAATAATCAAGCATACCAGAAAATCCGAAGATCATATTTTTGCATTGGCAAAGGTTTTACTACCTTCCTGCCTTAATGAGATTCTATTGATAGCCTGGAAATTGAATGAGTTTATTTAAACCCGCATATATTAAAGGGAATTCCCTTCAGATAGGTTTGTATGCAGCCATCACCGTATTTCTGACCTACACTATGGTTTTTGGATTCAGAAAATCTTTTACTGTTGCAACCTTCGATGGGATGACAATTGCAGGATACAGTTATAAAACTGTATTGGTAATCTCCCAGATGTTAGGTTATATGCTTGCAAAGTTCTACGGGATAAAGTATATATCTGAACTAAAACGACATGGACGTGGAAAGATCATTCTTGTATTAACGCTCATAGCATGGCTAAGCTGGTTGTTTTTTGCGCTGGTTCCTGCTCCATATAATGTACTTTTTCTGTTCATTAATGGCTTTCCATTGGGGATGTTATGGGGAGTTGTGTTCTCCTATGTTGAAGGTAGAAGGAGTACTGATTTTATAGGTGCAACGCTTGCTGTAAGCTTCATCTTCGCTTCCGGCTTTGTGAAAACAGTTGGAGCCTGGTTAATGCTGAACTTTAATATTACGGAATTCTGGGTTCCTTTTTATACCGGATTGGTGTTTGCAGCCCCATTGCTGCTATTTGTCTACCTTATCGAAAAAATTCCGGCACCTGATGATGAAGATATTGCATACAGGATGGACAGGGTTCCAATGTTAGCTGCTGACCGTAAAAAGTTTATCAGAATGTTTTTTCCCGGACTTGCAGCCTGTATCCTGATCTATACCTTCGCAACTATTTTCAGGGATATGCGGGATAATTTCAGTGCTGAAATGTGGAAGGAAATGGGCTTTTTTGATAAACCCGATCTCTTTGCGAAGACTGAAACGCCAATAACCATCATTATTCTGGTACTCATTGGTAGTATGGTACTGATCAAAGATAGTTTTAAAGCCTTTATGCTTTCCCATTTTTTCATTGGATTTGGTTTTGTGCTGGCGGGAATATGCTCTTACCTCTTTATTTCTGGTGCGATGGCACCTGTATGGTGGATGACGCTCGTTGGGCTTGGCTTGTATATGGTCTATATTCCGTTTAATTCTGTGTTTTTTGAACGAATGATTGCAAGTTTTAAACATACCGGGAACGTAGGTTTTCTGATTTACCTCGCAGATTCTTTCGGTTATGTTGGAAGTGTTGGGGTTATGCTTAGCAAAGAGATCTTTAAAGTACAGCTAAATTGGGTAACCTTCTTTTCCAATAGTGTCATTGGCTTATCGGTAGTCGGACTAGCTCTGACAGTCTTTTCATTTATTTACTTTTATACAAAATATCAAGCATTGGTTTTAAGTAAGCCATCCTCCGAACATTAATCTAGAAATTTCGCTTTAATCAAAATGGAAAATCAACTCATCGATCAAGTTCTAAATGAATATGGATTTGAAGCCGGTCAGGTAAATTATAAGCCCTTTGGAACGGGTCATATTAATTCCACCTGGTTAATAAGTATTCAAAATAGTTCAGAACAGTTCATATTGCAAAGTATTAACAGCAATGTATTTAAGGAGCCGGAAATTATTGCCGCCAATGTGAAGCTGTTATCAGATTATCTTAAAAAACACAATCCTGATTATCTTTTTGTGGGTGCTATTCCAACCCGGGATGGGAAAGAAATGGCTTTTGTAGGGGATATTTACTGGAGGCTGACTGATTTTATAAAAAATTCGGTTTCATTTGATACGCTGAGTGACCCTGACCAGGCCTACGAAGCTGCCATGCAGTTTGGGAGGTTAAACAGGTTACTCGCTGATTTTGATGCTTCTCAGTTGAAAGAAACCATTCCGGGTTTTCACGATCTTGGATTGCGTTATAAGCAATTTGCCGAGGCGCTGGAGAATACATCTGAAACATTTAAACAAAAGGCGGGGCCTGAAATTCAGAAGGCCAGACACTATTCCTTTATTCTCGACTATTTTAATTCATTTAAGAATTCGCGTGATTTCCCCAACAGGGCGATGCACCATGATACCAAGATCAGCAATATGCTGTTTGATAAAGATACCATGAAGGGTATTTGTGTGATTGATCTGGATACAATGATGTCAGGAAAGTTTATTTCAGATCTGGGTGATATGATGCGGACTTACCTCTGTGCCTTTTCAGAAAACGAACCGGACACAGATAAGATCTTTATTCGTATAGAATATTTTGAGGCTATTGTCAGAGGATATTTGCACGAAATGGGCTCTATTTTAACTGAAATTGAAAAGGATTTGATCTTGTTTTCCGGAAAGTACCTGATTTATATGCAGGCAATCAGGTTCTTAAGTGATTATCTGAATGGAAATATTTATTATCCTATCTCTTATCCGGAGCAAAACCTCGATCGCACAAGAAATCAGTTTAAATTATTAGCTGAATTTTTTGAAAAGGAGAAAATATTGGTGGGTATCGTAAATCAGTGTTTAAAAGAGAATTAAACGAATTTTTAGTCCAATGCTGGCTATGACTGTTTGTATACCTGTATTTTTAGTTCTCCTTACCAAAAATTAAATTAGCCGAATTTAATTTTGTTTTTTATATATTTATTTATTGCAAATAAATAAGTAATTTGCAATAACACTTAACAAATTAAACAACTAAACTATTTATTAATGGAAACCGGTACAGTAAAATTTTTCAACGAGTCCAAAGGATTCGGATTTATTACCCAAGAGGATGGCAAAGAAATTTTTGTTCACGTAAGCGGACTTAAACAGGATATAAGACAAAATGATAAAGTAGAGTTCGATGTTGAAGAAGGTAAAAAAGGCTTAAGCGCAGTTAACGTAAGGTTAGCTTAAACTTTTAATCATTCTATTCGGATATTGATATTACATCCTAACAAAAAAGCCGTGCAGATTTAGATCTTCACGGCTTTTTTCTTTAATAATTCAGGCTCATGCTTTGTCTGCATTCAGAAATACAAATTGATTGTCAAATACATCCAGTTTAATTCTACTGTCTTTATCTATTTTCCCCGAAAGGATTTCTTTTGATAATTCATTCAAAATTCTCTTCTGTATAACTCTTTTCAAAGGGCGTGCTCCAAATTGCGGATCATATCCCAATTGTGCCAGCCAGTCGAGCGCTTCTTCAGAAGCTTCAATTTCAATACCCATTTCAGCTAAAGTACTTTGTACACCTTTGAACTGAAGTGTTACGATATCCCTGAGTTCGTTCCGGTTAAGCGGAGTAAACATAATCAGTTCATCGATACGGTTTAAAAATTCAGGTCTGATAGTTTGCTTCAAGAGATCAAAAAGTTCAGTCTTTGTTTTGGCAATGACTTCATCCCTGTTTATTTCGTTCAGATCTTTAAAATTATCCTGTATCAGGTGAGAGCCAATATTGGAGGTCATAATGATGATTGTATTTTTGAAATCAACCAAACGTCCTTTATTATCTGTCAATCTCCCATCATCCAATACCTGTAATAAAATATTAAACACATCCGGATGGGCTTTTTCTATTTCATCCAATAGAATTACTGAATAGGGTTTTCTTCTTACTGCTTCTGTTAACTGTCCGCCTTCATCATATCCAACATATCCCGGAGGCGCACCAATCAGTCGCGAAACAGCATGGCGCTCCTGATATTCACTCATATCAATCCGGATCATTGCATGCTCATCATTGAATAGATAATCTGCTAAAGCTTTGGCAAGCTCGGTTTTGCCTACACCAGTGGTTCCCAGGAAAATAAATGAGCCAATTGGCTTGCGCTTATCCTGCAATCCGGCGCGTGAGCGTCGAATAGCATCAGAAATAGCTTCAATAGCTTCATCCTGCCCGGCTACACGTTTATGGAGTTCAGCTTCCATATGTAGCAGCTTTTCGCGTTCACTCTGTATCATTTTGGTAACCGGAACACCTGTCCAGCGTGAGACAATACCGGCAATATCTTCTGAAGTTACTTCTTCTTTCAGCATTCGGTTGTCGACCTGAGTTTCGGCCAGTTGTTGCTTCAATTGCTCAACCTTGTCCTGGGCTTCCTTGATCTTACCATATCTCAGTTCAGCAACTTTGCCATAATCCCCTGCACGCTCGGCCTGATCTGCTTCTAGTTTAAAGTTCTCTATTTGCTCCCCCTCATTATTAATCGCATCAACCAAATCTTTTTCAGCCTTCCAGCGAGCCTTAAGCGAATCGCGTTCACTCGAAAGGTTCGCTATCTCCTCTGAAAGTTCTTTTACTTTTTTCTCGTCATTTTCTCTCTTAATGGCCTCGCGTTCAATTTCAAGCTGCATGATCTTGCGATCCAGTTCATCTACAGCTTCAGGCACCGAGTCCATTTCTAAACGAAGTTTTGAAGCAGCTTCGTCCATAAGGTCAATAGCCTTGTCGGGAAGGAAACGGTCAGAAATATAACGTTGCGATAATTCAACTGCGGCAATTATGGCTTCATCCTTGATTCTTACCTTGTGGTGTGTCTCATATCTTTCCTTTAAACCCCGTAGAATAGAAATTGCATCCTGGGTGTTTGGTTCATCAACCATTACCTTTTGAAAGCGACGCTCTAATGCTTTGTCTTTCTCGAAGTATTTCTGGTATTCATTCAGGGTAGTTGCTCCGATAGCACGTAGTTCTCCCCGAGCAAGTGCAGGTTTAAGGATATTTGCAGCATCCATTGCGCCTTCTCCACCTCCGGCACCTACCAGCGTATGGATCTCATCAATAAAGAGGATGATTTCGCCATCACTTTGAGTTACTTCTTTGATTACTGCTTTCAAACGCTCTTCAAACTCACCTTTATATTTTGCTCCTGCAATCAGGGCACCCATATCCAAAGAGAAAACGGTTTTGGTCTTCAGATTTTCGGGCACATCTCCCTGTATGATTCTAAAGGCAATTCCCTCCGCTATAGCAGTTTTACCTACCCCTGGCTCTCCAATCAGAATCGGATTGTTTTTAGTACGTCGTGAAAGAATCTGAATAACCCTTCTGATCTCTTCGTCTCGACCAATTACCGGATCGAGCTTGCCAGATTCTGCATATTCATTCAAATTGCGGGCATATTTATTCAGTGCATTATAGGTGGCTTCTGCATTCTGATCAGTGACTCTGGTATTTCCCCGAAGCTCCAGAATCGCTTTCTTCAGATCTTTTTGATTTACACCCGCATCTTTTAGAATAGAGCTAACCTTATCGCCTGTTTCAAGCAATCCCATAAGGACATGCTCTACAGAAACAAATTCATCTTTAAATTCTTTTAAATAAGAAACTGCTTTTTGCAGCGCAGAATTGGCTCCTGAAGAAAGGTAAATCTCACTTCCGCTGACTTTTGGAAAGCTTTGGATCTGAGCATCCAGAACTTCAGAAATCCGGTTAATATTGACATTTAGTTTTTTCAGAAGGTAGCTGATCACATTCTCATCAACACTTAATAATCCTTTCAGTATGTGTGCAGTTTCTATAGCCTGCTGCTGATTGCCGCCTGCTATTTCGGAAGCTTTCTGAATTGCTTCCTGTGCTTTGATGGTGAAGTTGTTTAGATTCATAGTACCAATATACCCTCAAATTAATTGCCATTTTTGTTTAAAATTGACGAGCTGAAATTTTGTCAGTAACACTTCAGTTATTACTGACTAAATGTCTGATAATTAGTATATTGTACTGATAAATTGTCTTATTGAATTAAATCAGAGGGACAGGAGATAGGAATCTGTTTTGCAGGACAAGATTAGTAAAGAAATTAAATTTGTTTATTTTGACAGAAGGGCTTTAAGTTGAGCTGCTTCATGATCTACTAGTTTTTGCAGCGGTCCGGAAACAATCATTTTCATCATCATGTTCAGGTCTGCAGTAATGGTATAGACAGCTTCTGTTTTTCCATCGCCTAGGTCATTAAGGGTCCATTTTAATTCCAGTTCGAATGGAGCTGCTTCTGATGGTTTGACAACAATTTCTTTATCTTTTGTTATGGAAGAGACCTTTAAAGCCAGTTTTGCCATATTTTGTATGGTGAAACGGGCTTCATCTTTTGTTGAGGACCAATTGTAAATATTCTCAGGCATCAACTGCTGATGGTTATTCAGGTCGGCCAGGAAATCGAATACCTCTGTAAGCGGTCTGTCGATAGATACTGTGCTTTCAATGGTTGTCATATGACCAGGTTTAGCTTACTAAGGTCTTTCCCCAGTTCTGAGGATCTTCACGCCATGCTCGTAATAATTTCAAATCATCTGCTGAAACAAAACTATGTTCGGCAGCATAGTCGATCAAAGCATTATAATTTGAAAGTGTAAGGAAACGGCATTTTGCTTTTTTGAAATTTTCATCAGCAGCGTCAAAGCCATAGTTAAATATTCCAACTAATCCCGCTACTTCACAACCGGCCTCCCGAAGCGCCTGAACTGCCTGTAAACTACTATTTCCGGTTGAGATAAGATCTTCTACAACTACAACCCTCTGGCCTGCTGAAAATTCGCCTTCAATCAGATTCCCTCTGCCATGCTCTTTGGCTTTTGCTCTCACATAAATGAATGGTAAGCCCAGTTCCTGTGCCACCAGAACCCCCTGTGGAATCCCGGCAGTTGCCACTCCGGCAATTACAGAAACAGAACCGAATTCTTCCTGAATCAAAGAAGAAAGTTTTTGCCTGATATAGGTACGGATAGATGGATGCGATAAAGTGATGCGATTGTCGCAGTAAATAGGGGATTTCCAACCTGAAGCCCATGTAAATGGGTTGTTGGGTTGTAATTTAATTGCTTTAATTTGTAGCAAAAATTCAGCTACTTTTTGTTCAATCTCACTCTTGTTAATCATGGCTCAAATTTATAAAATTTATATCAACGAAGTAGCTTTAATCATTACTGATTCTCAACCTACTGATATTCAAGACTATCAGGTACTTCAAGTTTCTAAGTTTAATTTTTTCAGCTTTTATGAACAGGCCAGGGAGCTTAGCAGCCCAAAGGTATTTCTCCTTTTAAGTAAAAATTTCAAGTCGCATTTCATGAAAATTAAGCAATCCATGAAAATGATAAGGGCAGCAGGCGGACTTGTGAGTAATGAAGAAAAGCGCTACTTGTTTATTTTCAGAAATGGTAAATGGGATTTGCCAAAGGGGAAGCTGGATAGCGGAGAAACCATAAAAGAGGCTGCAGTTCGTGAAGTGGAAGAGGAGTGTGGTATTCAAATCAATAGCCTGGGAGAAAAAATCTGTAATACGTATCATATCTATGAAATGAATCATGAACGAATATTAAAAAAAACTTCCTGGTACCGGATGTACGCTGTTAATCAGAAGGTATTGATCCCTCAGCTGGAAGAAGGAATCACAGATGTACGATGGCTTGCACCGGGCGATTTTATGATGATCAGGCAGAATACTTATCCCCTGATCAGGGATTTGCTGAATGCTGAGTTCTGATTTTCAAGCATTCAAGATTTCTGTTTGGTACCGTTTTGCCCATTTGCCCTGTAGAGGCGATATGTCATAATGGATTAGCTTCCGGAGATTGGAAATTTGAATCAGAACGCGATTTCTTGCCGGAACTAAGCGGAGGAAAGGCCTGAATCAGCCTATAACACGCAGGTATTGATTTCCAAAATCTCATCATTGTGCACCAGAGCCTTATATGACCAATTTTAAAGTATTATTTTATCCTTCCCTTATCGAATTCAGTGATTAATTAAATCAAAGGCCTCCTGAGGTATAAACTGCCTCACATCCCCATTATTTCGCATAATATCACGAACAATTGTTGAACTTATGGATGAATAGCCTGGTTTGCTTACAATAAAGATACTTTCAATTTCAGGTACCAGGGCATGGTTCATCTGTGCGATTGCCTTCTCATATTCAAAATCTGAAACGGTTCGTATACCTCTGATCATGTAAGAGGCTTTGATCTTTTTGCAAAATTCAACGGTTAGACCTTCGTAAGTTTGAACTTCAACTTTAGGCTCATTAGCGAATACGGCTCTTAGCATTGCTTTTCTGATGTCGATACCGAGGTATGGGGCTTTGGTACTGTTGAGGCCAATGCCGACGATAACTTTGTCAAAAAGAGGTAGGGAACGTTTCAATATATCAACGTGTGCTTTTGTAACCGGATCGAATGAGCCTGGAAATAGGGCGATCTTCATGATTTTTTTGTTTTTACCGCCAAGGGCGGCTCGATTAATTAAATTAGTCTGTATGAATTCAGAAATTCTTTTATTAAGCTTTTTGATTAAAGTAAAATTAATTGAATATAATCAATCTTCATTTATGCTCTGCTTTTCCTGAAAAAAGCTGAATGAAGAGGAGCCATACTTACGCTGTTCAACATAGCCCGGGTGATTATCCAGTTTTTTCATGCTTGGATGTTCTATAATCAGATAGCCATCAGGTTTTAAGAGTTTATGATCAAAAATTTTTGATGCAATTATATTGATCTGCGGGAGGTCGTAAGGTGGGTCAGCAAATATCAGGTCATACTTTTCTGTTTCAGATTCCAGAAATTTGAATACATCAGCCTTAAGCGGTTTTATTGCCTGAAGATCGTACTGTTTAACTAATGTTTTGAGGTAATTATAGCATCCAAAGTCACGGTCCACTGAGCGGATATCAGGAACTCCTCGTGATGCAAATTCTACTGAAATATTTCCGGTTCCGCTAAAAAGGTCTAAAACCCGGATTTTTTCAAAATCAAACTGGTTATAAAGAATGTTAAACAGGGCTTCCTTTGCAACATCCGTAGTTGGTCTGACAGGCAATTTTGCTGGAGGGTTTAAACGCAGGCCTTTTAAATCTCCGCCAATTATTCGCATTCGTCCAAACTAAGCAGTGAAAAATAGGTATGAGGACGTATTTTATGGAACATTTCGGGATGATTAACAATTAATCTGCCATCTGCATACACCGGAGATTCAAAATATTTCAGGATTCTCTGATAGTATTCATCATTTTCGGAAGCCACATTTCCAGACATAATTACTTTTGTATTTGTTGTCTCAAGTGCTAATAAATCAATTGTGTTCAGTAAATAGTAATTGAATTCATCTGCATTGATACATTCAAGTTTGTTGTATAATACAAGATCAGATTTATTCAAGCAAGCGATCTGGATATGATCATCATGGAAATCGATGAATAAGCAGATGCCGTTTCTATCAGGGTTGGTTTTTTTTATGCCTTCAATAAAGGAAGTAGCCTGACTATAGATGCGAGGTTTCTGAAAGATATGGTTAAGAGCACTATTGAAATTGGCATCAATTGCGAAAACATTTCTGATTTTTGAAGTTCTGATCCTGTTTGTGAGTATTAAATCAGAAGCCAAAGGCTTGATGAATTTTGCATATTCCTGCTCATTCTCATTCTCATATAATTCTTCCGGGATGAATGTGTACTTATAAGAGTCGAAAGAGACCCGGATTTTACTAAAAGGGTACTTAAATTCCTTTTTAGTTTCAGGAAGTTTCTCTATCGCAAACATCAGATCAGCCAGATTGCTCATCTCTGGTAATTCATATTCTGCCAGAGCTTTAAGTTCATCCCTTACCTTATCAATAATTGCGTATTGAAGTTTGCCGGTACCTACATGGATCAATAGATCGCACTTGGCTGCCGTTTGAGATTGTAAGCTATTGTCAACTAAGTGAAGTAATTTGATCATCAACAACAAAAATATAGTTTCTCAGCAATATTTTATCCATAGAGCTGATTTACTCTCCTAATTATTTTCAATCCATTTTGTGCTTTCGAAAAAAAATAGATTCATTATTTGCAATTTGCAGGAATGTATATCCGGGATCTAATCGAGCAAAATTTTGGCAATATACCTACCGCCCAGCAGAGAGAAGTGTTTGTTATGCTGGAGAAATTTCTTACATCAGCAAACGCTGATGAATGCTTCATTCTGAAAGGCTATGCAGGTACCGGTAAAACTACCTTGATCAGTGCACTGGTAAAAGTTCTTCCGCAACTAAAGTTAAAATCAGTTTTACTCGCACCTACAGGCCGGGCAGCAAAAGTAATCAGTAATTATTCGGGTAAAAAAGCATTTACCATTCACAAGAAAATTTACCGGAAAAAGGTTGCTGCAAGCCCTGAAATGAATTTCGTTTTGGGTGAGAATATCATGGAGAATACCTTGTTTATCATTGATGAAGCTTCTATGATCTCCGATCAGGTGCATGATTACAGCAGGCAGAGTCTTTTGCAGGATTTGATTTCCTATGTTTACAATGGTAAGAATTGTAAACTGATGCTGGTAGGGGATACGGCACAATTGCCGCCGGTAGGTTCAGCGATAAGTCCGGCACTGAACAGTCAATTTATTTCCGATCATTTTCGATTGAGTGTTTTAACTTTTGAACTAACTGATGTAGTTCGTCAGGAAAAGGAATCCGGAATACTGTTTAATGCTACTCAACTCCGTGAATTGATACGAAAAGGAGAGGAGGTCTTTCCAAAATTTAAGATCAAAGGATACAAGGACATTTTCAGGATGACGGGTGAACGTCTTGTTGAAGGCCTGAACTATGCCTATGATAAATATGGAATGGAGAATACCATTGTAATCTGCCGCTCCAATAAAAATGCGAATGCCTACAATCAAAATATCCGTAACCGGATTCTTTACCGGGAAGAGGAGTTAAGTGGTGGCGACCACATTATGGTTGTTCGGAATAATTATTTCTGGCTAAAACCGGAAGATAACAGCGGGGATTTTATTGCAAACGGAGATATTGCCCGGATAAGGAAGGTAAGAAGAATTGAGGAGCAGTATGGGTTCCGCTTTGCTGAGCTTGTTATTGAGCTGCTTGATTATCCTGAGGAGGAACCTCTGAGCTGTAAAGTGATGCTGGATACTCTGTATTCTGAAACACCAAGCCTTTCAAATGCCGACAATAAACGCTTTTATGAAGCTGTATTGCAGGATTATATGCATATCGAAAATAAGAAATTCAGAATGGAGGAATTAAAAAAGGATCCATACTACAATGCCCTCCAGATAAAATTCGCCTTTGCTGTCACATGCCATAAAGCTCAGGGTGGCCAATGGCCTGCTGTTTTTATTGATCAGGGATATCTTACAGATGAAATGCTGAACACTGAATTTTTAAGATGGTTGTATACTGGTGTTACCCGCTCTAATAAGGAGTTATTTCTGGTCAATTTTAGTGATCAGTTTTTTCTGGAGAATTCTAATTCTATTTAGTGATTTAAAACTATTCACTGTATTTGAAATAGAAGTTAATAGTGATTTTCATTGACTTCAGGTATGAAAGGAGCATGTTAATGAACATAATAATTCCAATCATTTCACAACTCTCTTCCAAAGTTGTCACTAAATTATACATCAGATCTTTAGGACTTTGCTCCAGATTGATAAATATCTTAGCACTTAAAGTTTCCAGACCAATTGCACCGCCTAAAAAAATGAGGCATGAGCAAAAGAAGCCTTTTATATAAGGTTTCGGTAAGGCTTTTAAAAATTGAAAGTAGTACAGGGAAAAACCGGTCATGAAAATAACTCCCAAAATAACCCAGGGGAACCTCATGTAACCGTTAAGATGAAAAGTCTGTACCAGGGGGTCGATGGTCATTTCGTGAAAGCCTGCAATTTCATCTATTGATAAAAGAACAAACAGGATTGAAAGAATCCTCCAGTGTAGAGTAAAGGGATCATTAACCCTTGACTTTAAATTTGTAATTAAGGCTAATAAAATTCCTGCGAATAACAGGTTAATTGCTGAAAAGTAGGTAGGTATGGTTTCTTCATCATCAAAATAGAACTTTTTAAATCCATAAAAATTGGTATATCCTGCTTCAGTTAAAAAGACTACTGCAAGATTGAATGAAAGTTGTATCAGGAAAGCGAAGTATAGAAAAATTTTGATCTTTGGGATGTCAATATATATATGGTTGGCAAAATAAGCAGTTTTTTGAAAGTACTTATCACTTGCATCATCTTTTTCCTGAGTCTGCATACATCTGTTATTTTAGATTAATACATTTTAATATGAGAATTTAACAGTTTATTACGAATACAAATTATAGATTTTTAGCAATTAAATTCTGTCAAAATGGTCTGATGAAAAATTTTCTGGTTAGAAAATAATTTCTTCTTGCGACATTAATGATTTATTAATATGACAGAAAACATTCCCATTCCAATAAGAACGATTCCTTATTTCTTCAATAACTCATTTTGAAGCAGACTTTTCAATTCACCCAATTTTGCAGGAACAGAAGCAGCGAGATTATATCTTTCAAAAGGATCTCTGCTCAGATCGTAGAGTTGTTCTGCTTCATCATTCCCATATTCGATATCGACTTTAGGATTGTAAGCAGGGCCTTTATTCGGTTTAATATACTTCCAGTTGCCTTGTACAATACTTAAGGTGCCTGATTGCTCGATAATATGAGCTCTGCCTTTACTATCGGTACCCGACCAGGTTTTTAGCTGATCCTGACTGTCTGAAGCTGAAGCTACATCATATTTCTGATTCGTTAGTCCGGCCATTGTTGCCAAAAAATCGATCTGTGATACCAATGCACTAGAGGTTTCGTCTGCTTTTACGGATGGATGCCTGACAATAAATGGCACCCGTGTACCTGCTTCAAAGGCACTGTATTTTCCTCCCCTTAAGCCTGCAGCGGGCTTATGTTTTCCAATATTCTCTTTTGAACCATCATGGTATCCATCATCCACAACGGGTCCGTTATCACTTGTCAGAATAACCATAGTGTTTGAACTTAGTTGAAGCGAATCGAGTAATTTCATAAGCTGCCCAACTGAATCATCAAACTGCAAAATTGCATCGCCTCTGTTTCCAAGGCCACTTTTGCCAAGGAATCTGGAATTAGGTACTCTCGGAACATGAATATCATGGGTGGAGAAAAACAGGAAGAATGGATTTTGGCTATTCTTTGAAATAAATTCCTTGGCTTTATCAGTAATACGCTGGGCAATATCTTCATCCTTCCATAGGGCGCTGGTTCCGCCAGTCATGTAACCTATACGACCTACTCCGTTGACTATGGTGTTATCATGCCCGTCTGAATGTTTCATTCTTAAAAGTTCAGGATTTTCTTTTCCTGTGGGCCATTGGCCTATTTTATTTACATAATTCACCTGAATTGGGTCCTTAGGATCTAGATTTATTACCCGATCATTTTCAACATAAACACAAGGTACCCTATCGCCGGTAGCAGGGATAAGAAATGCGTAATTAAATCCGATGTCAAGCGGCCCATTAGTTATTTTCCCATTCCAATTTGGGCCTTCAGCACCGCCCAGGCCCAGATGCCATTTACCAACAACAGCCGATTGATAGCCTGCTTTTCCGAAGACCGTAGCCACACTCTGCTGCCCGCCTTTAATTAATGCAGAAGCATCTCCCGGTGCGATCCCGGTATCATTCCGACGAAATGCATAACGGCCGGTTAACAAAGAATATCGGGACGGGGTGCAGGTTGCCGAAGTACTATGGCTCCTCGTGAATTTTATTCCTTGTTTTGCTAATTTGTCAATATTGGGTGTTTTTATAGCTTTAGCACCGTAGCAACTTAGATCGCCATAACCAAGGTCATCGGCATAAATGAGTATTACATTTGGCTTCTGTGCGAATGGTTCTGCAGCCAGAATCATGAATAATATTAAAAATCTATACTTCATATTTGTGTGTTGAAACTTTGGTCTATAAAATATTAGTTCCTGATGATTTTTGGGTCAATAAATTCCCAATCAAGTATATGAGGATGAATATGCTCCCGCTTTACAATGGCATTCATCTTTTCAATAATCTCAGGATGGTGAGCAGCAAGATTATTGCGCTCAAATTTGTCAGTTGCAAGATCAAAAAGCTCCCAGGCTCCTTTTGGGTTCTTTCTAACATCTCTTTTTACCCCTTTCCAGTTTCCGATTCTTACAGCCAGTTGACCTCCATTTTCCGGATACTCAAAATAAAGAAATTCATGTTTTGTCTGCTCTGTTTTCTTATCTAATAATTCGGGAAGTAAAGATTTTCCATCTGATTTGGAAATTTTTGAGCCAGTCAACTCTGCAAGGGTAGGCATAATATCATACTGAATGGAAACATGATCGCTAACTGTATTAGCTTTGATATGATTTGGCCATCTTGCTATGAAAGGTACCCTGATTCCACCTTCATAGAGATCCATTTTTAAACCACGTAACCCTGAAACACTGTTAAAAAATCTGGTATCAACCCCTGCCGAAAATGTAGCCCCATTATCGCTTGAAAACATAATGATCGTGTTCTCATCTAATCCGAGTTGTTTAATCCTGTTCATAATAATCCCAACCTGGTCATCCAAAAATGTAATCATTGCAGCATAGGTGGAGAGCGGGTATTTATTGGGTGCATAACCATTTTCACCGAAATAGGGCTTTTCATCAAACTGACCGATATATTTCCTGACATATTCCTCAGGAGCCTGCAATGCAAGGTGTGGCAGGGTATAGGGCAGGTATAAAAAGAATGGCTGTTTACTGTTTTTTTCAATAAAACTCAGTGCTTTCTGCGTGAATTTTGCAGGAGCATAATCTTTGCCCCTGAACTTTTCAAAATCGCCGTCCGTAGCAGTTTTTGGATCAATTTTCCCATGAACATGGAATGAATGATTGTTTAAAGCATCCCATTTGTCGTTTTCCCAAAGATGTGTTGGGTAAAAATTATGTGCCTGCTTCTGATCAAGAACCCCGTAATAATAATCAAATCCTTGGTTCAGTGGACTGCCGGTAGTGTTTGTAACTCCCATTCCCCATTTCCCGACAAGGCCGGTATGGTAGCCTCTTTCCTTCAGCATTTTGGCAATTGTGTAGGCGCCTTCATGTAAGGGCATTTGTCCACCCTCCAGACTATCAGCAAAACCCCCCATTTCATAATTCCCTCTGATGTAGGAGTGTCCTGAATGTTTGCCTGTCATCAATATACTTCTGGATGGAGCGCATACGGGTGCTCCACTGTAGTGCTGTGTAAAACGCATTCCCTCCTTTGCCATCTGGTCAAGATTAGGAGTTTTTATTTTTGTTTGACCATAGCTGCCCAATTCTCCATAACCAAGATCGTCTGCATAAATGTAAATGATGTTTGGTTTTGTTTTTTGCTGCTGTGCTATCGTCAGTAATGGGATCAGAGAAAATAAAATATACAGGCCTGGAATCTTCAGGGATTTTTTTAAGAGATTTCCTGACAATTTGAACATTTTAGGAATTGAATTTGAACTACAATATAGAAAAATTGTATTCAATTTTAAGACAATTTCCCAGTTGTGTTTAAGAAAAACTGACTTCCGTTTTCAATCAAGCTTTTTTATTACCTGAACAAATTTTTGGTTTTATTAACTATTTTAGTCAGATGCTAAAGATCAGATACTCCCTTCTAATTGCTTTGCTATCAGTTATTTCGATGCAAGCCTTTTCCCAGCAGAAAAAAAAGAATATCATCCTATTTCTGGTTGATGATATGGGCTGGCAGGATACTTCAGTCCCATTCTGGTCAAAATCAACCGGTTTAAACGGGATCTATCTTACTCCAAATATGGAGCGTCTTGCCAGCCGTGGGATGAAATTCAGTAATGCCTATGCTAATTCAGTTTGTACACCAACCCGTGTTAGTCTGGTAACCGGAATGAATGTAGCCAGGCATGGAGTAACTAACTGGACTAATGTGAAGAAGAATACGCCTACTGATTATCCGGACAGTGTTCTGATTCCTCCGGTGTGGAACCATAACGGACTAGCATTGGCAGAGGGTATTAACAATACGATTATAGCTACATCCTTGCCTGTGCTATTAAAGCAGGCAGGTTATTTCAATATACATTGCGGAAAGGCCCATTTTGCGCCCTATGGTACACCTGCATCTGATCCTTCAAACATCGGTTTTGATGTTAATATTGCCGGAACAGCTGCAGGTCATCCGGGAAGTTTTCTGGCCGAAGACCGTTATCGAAACAATCCAAATGACACTACCTGGGGCGTCCGTGGATTGGACAAATATGCAGATCAGGGTTTAAATCTTACCGATGCTCTGACCAGAGAGGCCATCGCTACTTTATCATCAAACAGGAAAAATAAGAAGCCATTCTTTTTGTACATGTCGCATTATGCAGTGCATCTGCCATTCAGTAAAGACAAACGTTTTTATCAGCACTATATCGATAAGGGTTTGTCGGATACCGAAGCCCGATATGCGGCTTTAGTTGAAGGCATGGATAAGAGTTTGGGTGATCTGATGGATTATCTGGATACAGAGGGAATAGCTGATGATACCTATATCTTGTTTCTTTCTGATAACGGTGGATTAAGCACTACCCCTAATCGTGGTGGATTGGCACATACACAGAATTTGCCCTTAAAGATGGGAAAAGGGTCTTTATATGAAGGGGGAATTCGTATTCCGATGATTGCAGCAGGGCCGGGAATAGCCAGAGCCAGTACCAACAATCAATATGTAGGTATTGATGATATTTTTCCAACTGTGTTGGAATTGGCCGGACTCAAAAAGTACAACACCGTACAACAAGTTGACGGTAGAAGTATCAGGCCTTTTCTCTTTGATTCAGTTAAAACAGATAATGAAAAAGTTCTGCTTTGGCATTATCCAAATAATTGGACGACCATCAATCTGAAAGGAATTTCCTGGGCTTCTGCTATCCGAAAGGGAAACTGGAAACTTATTTATTTCCACAAGGCAGCTAAACTTGAACTTTATGATATTCAGGCTGATATTGGTGAGAAGAATGATCTTTCAATGCTGCAATCTGAAAAGTTGAAGGAAATGGCGGGACTTCTGACCAATGAACTTAAAAAAAGGGGCGCTGCAATGCCAACTTACAAAATTACAGGGAAGCAGATTCCATGGCCGGATGAATTGTATGAACAGATCGCAGATTCATTAAGGCTTAGGCAGGCCATACAGCCTCCTGGCAAGCAGAATGAAACTGCAAATAATTTTATTTCGCCATCAAAGTACCACATACACCGGCAGAGCCTGCAAAACAGTTATAATAAGTTCAGTCAGGAGAAAAAAGGAAGGGTAGCTTTTATGGGTGGATCGATTACGGAGGGTGGTGCCTGGCGCGGGAAGATAGAAAGCTATCTGAAAGGCCGTTTTCCGGATACTGATTTTGAATTTATCAATGCCGGAATCAGTTCAACCGGAAGTACTCCCGGAGCTTTCAGGCTGGAGCAGGATGTGCTATCTAAAGGTCCGATCGACTTGTTTTTTGAAGAAGCCGCTGTAAATGATGAAGTGAATGGCTTTAATGGAAAAGCCCAGTTAAGGGGCATGGAAGGCATAATTAGTCATGCATTAAGACGCTATCCCAATATGGATGTGGTGATGCTGCATTTTGTTGATCCGCCCAAACTTGAAATTTATAAAAATGGGGGTGTGCCGGAGGTTATTCTCAATCACGAAAAGGTTGCTGAACGATACAAAGTGAACAGTATTCATCTTGCCAGAGAGATCAGTGATCGCATTGTTGCTGGCGAATTTAACTGGAAGGATGATTTTAAGGATCTTCATCCATCAGAATTTGGGCATGAAATTTATGCCCGCTCGATCAGCACATTTTTGGATAATGCATTCGCAATGGCTGCTTCAGACAGTCCGAAACCTACCTCCAGAAAATTGCCTGAAGCGCTGGATAGTTTCAGTTATACCTCAGGCCAATACCTGCCTGTTAATCAGGCGATAAATGCGATAAACTGGAATTTTATTGATAAATGGTCGCCTAAAGATGGTGTTTCTACAAGAAAGCGTTATGTTGATATTCCGGCAATGGTCGCAGAAGTATCTGGTGCTGAAATGAAGCTTGAATTTAGCGGGAAGGCTATTGGAATTTGTATTGCTTCAGGTCCGGATGCAGGCATGATCGAATACAGCATTGATGGAGCTGCTTTTAAAAAGATAGACCTTTACACTCAATGGAGTGGGGGACTTCATCTTCCATGGTATGTGATGCTAAACGATGAATTAGAGGCTAAAAAACATACAGTGATTATCAGAACCCTTTCAGAGAAGAATAATAAGAGTAAAGGTAATGCCTGCAGAATTTTACATTTTCTGGTTAATTAACGTGAACACGACATAATATTTAAAAAACCACATAGAAACATAGCATTTTATAGCTTCTACCTACATTTTGGACACAGATAGCCTTGAAGCTCCGCTTCAATTTATGTGATTTACAATCTATGTCTCCTTTAAAGTATCATAACAGTCAATCTATGTGGTTAAATATTAATCTTTAGATAGTTTTATATCTAACTCACCTTAATTAGGCTACTACTCGCCTTTACTAAATTTTGATATCCTGAACTTAAGGATTAGAAGAGGAGTTATAAACTGAAAAGTCTCTGATAATAGGCTCAGCAAGGCTTTTGTTGATATTCAATCTTAGTGCTGATACTTCTATTTGCCCAAATTTGGCTATGAATTTATGGCCTATGCTCGTTCCTTTACTTATCAATTGCCAACCTTTTTTGGTTTTAGCCTCAATACTAAATTCCCGGACCCGTTCACCATATGCAATATCTTCCATAAGAACCAGGTGGTCAATCTTTTGGTAAGATTTTAATTTTAATTCATAATTCGAACCCTTTCCTGAAACCCTTCCCAGAGCTGAAGAAAAGCGTTTTTTGATTTCCATTCCAAATTCTTTCATTCGATTAACATCAGGATCCGGAACAAGTCCTTCAGCATTTGGGGTGATACCCAGAATAAGTGTTGAATTTCTGCCTACAGAACCATAGTACATGTCCATCAGGCTTTCAAGGGGTTGAATATGTTTTTCATCACCTGGTTCCCAGAACCATTCATGACGCCCATTATGACCTCTTAATGGAGCATCGCTCATCGCCGGCATATAATATTCTCCCTCCGGATCACCCTCTTTAAGGAGTTGAAAATCGTTCTTGAAAATTTCCTTTGTGTTTGTCGAATGCGAATAAGGGAAAGGATAGGTTCCCCAGCAAGGGTAATTGACCTTCCCGGTTTCACTTCCGCCCCAGCGGATATCTGCTCTTTGGGTATTGTGATAGAAAATAATATTTGGCTGATGTTTTTCTACTATGGGTAGGATATTTGGGCCACCCAGTTCAGGGCCATGTGCTCCACCATCAAACCAAACCATAGCGAGTTCCCCATATCTTGACATCAGTTCTTCGGTCATTTGTTCACAAAGCTTGTTATAATGTTGTTGCCTGTTTTTTGCAAATGGAGAATTGTCATTGTGAACCATAAAATCATAAACTCCATAATTGGAATTCCAGCGTATTCCGATATAGAGTCCGGGTAAAACGCCGTATTTACGACAGGAGGCAACAAAATCACGAACTATATCTCCTTTCCCATCCTGAAATTTAAGTGCCTTCATGGAATAGGAGTTCACATCAGACTGGTAAAGTGCAAATCCTGTTTCATGGGTAACTGTTAAAATGGCAACCTTAGCACCCATGTCTTTGACCGACCTGACCCATTGATCGGTGTCAAGTTTTGTGGGATTAAAAATATTGTAATCGGCAATTGGATTGATTCTGTTTGCTGCCTGATTGTACCTTTTCCCATCGAAAACATGCAGATCATAGGAAATTAAGGTGGTAAGTTCTGCATCCTGCCAGACTAACTGGCTTTTATTAGGGATAGGAATACTTTTTTGCCCATAGGCAATATTGCACAAGGCAATGAGCAGGCAGCTGATAATATTTTTAATTGATCCCTTTAACTTCATTTTAATAGCTTTTATATAAATTAACTACCCCTTGGTTTCTGGTTTTTTGTACGCCCCCAATCAGGCAGATCAATAGTTAGATCATCAAATGCTGCGGTCATTTGTTGTTTCAGCAGTGCTCTCATTTGCAGGATCTTTTGGTTATAAGCCTGATCTTTGGAAAGATCATTAATTTCAAGAGGGTCTTTTTTGAGATTAAATAATTGAGTTGTTAAAGCGCCATCAACATTATAAACGATCATTTTAAATCCATCTTCAGATTTGATACTTCTGCTCCAGTGACCGTAAACATTGTAAATAGATGATCTTACTTTTTTTGATGGATCCTTAATGACAGGCAATAATGAACGGCCTTCAACACTTGATGGTCTTTTTACCGCCAGATAATCTATTATTGTAGGTGTAATATCACTAAGATAGGTGAATCCTTCAGTTTTCTTGTTCACAGGTACACCGGGCCCAGACATGATCATAGGCACCCTGATACTATGCTCATACAAATTCTGTTTGCCAAGCAATCCATGCTGCCCCACTGCAAGGCCATTATCACCGGCAAAAACAATTAAGGTATTTTCTTTCAAGCCACTTTTCTCCAAAGCATCTAAAATCCGGCCAACCTGGGCATCCATTTCACTGACCATTCCATAATACAGTGCAATGTCTTTTTTTATGGCCTCCGGATCTCGGGGAACAGGTAACAATTGTTCATCTCTTACATTCAGATCACCGTTATCAAAGGGATGTTTTGTTATGAAATTTGCCGGCAATGAAATTTTTGCCGGATCATACATTGTCGAAAATTTTCCTGGCGGAGTTCTTGGATCATGCGGCGAGGTGAAAGCCACATAACAGAAAAATGGACTTGACTTTGCCGTTGAACTGCTCAAAAATTTAATAGCATTTTCCGCATACAGCGTTGTGCTATAAATATCGCTGATCCGCTTTCGGTTTTCATTATAAACGCCCGTGCTGTCAAAAAGAGATACTGTCGGATGTTCCTGTCCGCCAAATTTTGGAAAATGCATTCCGCCAAAAAATATATCACCGCCTGTACTGAACATGCGGCTATGTGAGGTCTTATCACTATGCCATTTGCCGGTATGGTAGGTATTATAGCCTTGTTTACGCAGTACCTCAGGAAGGCTTACAATACTGTCAGGGATTATGTTTCCATCTCCTGGTAATCTGTTTACATAACGACCTGTTAACAGCATTGCCCTGCTTGGAATACAAACTGCACCCTGGTGGCCACCCATCACATGTGCCTGGGTAAACATCAATCCTGATTTTGCCAGCTTATCGAGATTGGGTGTTGAAATCTCCTTGTTCCCGGCAGCACCCAGGGCATGATAACTATGATCATCAGAATAAATAATCAATATGTTTTTTGCCCTAGGGGTTATTTTTTGAGCAATTATACTCGTTGGAAGTATAATTGCCGCCAGAATAAATGATAGAATTCTCATGAACGAAAACTTATATTAATTATACTGTAAGTTAAAGATTTTTCACTGACGACAAAGTCTTTCGATTAAGCTGGCAGATATGGGATATTCTGATTTCAGTTGAGCAGCTTTGGCCAGTTCAAAATCAGTGAAATCAAAGCCCGGAGCTACAGTACAGCCAACAAATGAATATTCTCCAATTGTTTCTGAAGCAAACCATGCACCAGCGGGCACGATTGCCTGGTATACTTCTCCCTCTTCACGGTTCTTTCCCAGACGGATCAGTTCGTAAGTTCCGTTAAGGTGCAGCACATGCACATGCAAGCTGTCGCCCTCATAAAAATGCCAGCATTCATCACTTTTGATGCGGTGAAAAGCAGAAAATAAATCTTTTAATAACAGAAAATAAATGGCGGTACTGAAATTCCGCTCAGCAGGAAATCTTAATGGTAATCCGCTCTTCGGAATGCTTTCTTCTGATCGGTAAGTCTCTTTAAAATAACCTCCTTCTGGATGGGGGAGTAAATTGTATTGATTAATTAGGTTTTGAATCATGATAAAGTGTTCTCTAAAATAATAAAATTGAAGATATTATTTCCTTTTAGCAGGACTTTGAAATGTTAATTGAATGACATCCAGTTCATCAATTAATTACATAAAAAAAGGTGGCCATTACCTGACCACCTTTTTATTAAATTATTTAGCGAATTAAATCAGGCCAGATCAAAACGGTCAAGATTCATCACTTTAGTCCATGCCGCAACAAAATCCTGAACGAACTTACCTTTTGCGTCCTCACATCCATAAACTTCAGCAATTGCACGAAGCTCAGAGTTTGAACCGAAGATCAGATCGGCACGGGTAGCGGTCCATTTGACATCTCCTGTTATGCGATCACGTCCCTCAAAAGCTAGCTTAGATTCAGAAATTGCTTTCCAGCTTGTGTTTAAATCAAGCAGATTCACGAAGAAGTCGTTGCTAAGAACATCTGTATTTTTAGTAAAGACACCGTGCTGAGACTGATCGAAGTTTGTGTTTAACACACGCATCCCGCCAATAAGAACTGTCATTTCTGGTGCAGTCAGTGTTAGTAATTGTGCTTTATCGATCAGCATTTCTTCTGTTGTAGAAGTTGATCTGGACTTCTGATAGTTGCGGAAACCATCTGCAAGCGGCTCCAGAACAGCGAATGATTCTACATCAGTTTGTTCCTGTGAAGCATCACTTCTTCCCGGAGTAAATGGAACCTGCAAATGCTGACCGGCATTGTTTGCAGCTTTTTCGATGGCTGCACATCCACCCAGAACGATAAGATCAGCGATAGAAACTGCTTTACTGCCAGACTGAGCATTATTGAATTCTTGTTGAATGCTTTCCAGCTTATCAAGCACCTGTGAAAGTTGAGCCGGATTATTGACTTCCCAGTACTTTTGAGGAGCTAAACGAACGCGTGCACCATTTGCCCCACCACGTTTATCAGAACCACGGAAGGTCGATGCCGATGCCCATGCTGCAGACACCAATTGTGAAACGGAAAGTCCTGAATCAAGAATTTTAGCTTTAAGAGCAGCAATGTCATTATTGTCAATCAATTCATGTGAAACCGCAGGGATAGGATCTTGCCAGATCAATGCTTCTGAAGGAACCTCTTTACCAAGATATCTTGAAATAGGTCCCATATCGCGGTGGGTAAGTTTATACCATGCTTTGGCAAAAGCATCTGCAAACTCATCCGGATTCTCATGGAAGTGCCTTGAAATTTTTTCGTAGGCAGGGTCTAGTCTTAAGGCAAGGTCGGTGGTAAACATGATTGGTGTATGACGCTTAGAGGGATCATGTGCATCAGGTACAGTTCCTGCACCCATTCCATGCTTAGGTATCCATTGGTGTGCACCTGCCGGGCTTTTAGTTAACTCCCATTCGTAGCCGAAAAGGTTCCAAAAATAATTATTACTCCATTTGGTAGGTGTGGTAGTCCAGGCACCTTCCAGACCACTACTGATCGTGTCTGCTCCTTTGCCACTGCCGAATGTGTTTTTCCAGCCCATACCCTGCTCTTCAATTCCTGCAGCTGCCGGAGCTACATCAACATATTGACCAGGATCAGCGGCTCCATGTGCTTTACCAAAGGTATGACCACCTGCAATCAGGGCAACAGTTTCGTAGTCATTCATTGCCATACGACCAAATGTATCACGGATGTCGCGTGCTGCTGCAATCGGATCAGGATTTCCATTTGGTCCTTCCGGATTTACATAAATCAAACCCATTTGAACAGCCGCCAGAGGGTTTTCAAGTTCACGGTCGCCTGTGTAGCGCTGATCGGCCAACCATTCCTTTTCAGAACCCCAATAGATGTCTTCTTCCGGCTCCCAAACATCTTCACGTCCACCACCAAAACCAAAGGTTTTGAGACCCATTGATTCGAGGGCACAGTTGCCTGTGAGGATCATCAGATCTGCCCAGGATATTTTTCTGCCATATTTTTGTTTAATTGGCCATAGCAGCAAACGAGCTTTATCCAGACTCACGTTATCCGGCCAGCTGTTCAGTGGCGCAAAGCGCTGAGTACCTGAACCTGCTCCACCACGACCATCCTGGATGCGGTAAGTACCGGCACTATGCCATGCCATACGGATGAAGAATGGACCATAGTGACCATAATCAGCCGGCCACCAGTCCTGTGAATTGGTCATTAAATCGAAAATATCTTTCTTTACAGCATCCAGATCCAGACTTTTGAACTCTTCAGCATAGTTGAACTTATCGCCCATTGGGTTGGATAGTGAAGAGTTCTGACGAAGAATGTTCAGCTTTAACTGATTTGGCCACCAGTCGCGGTTGCTTGTGCCACCAGGGCTCGGTTTTAATGAACCATGACCAAAGGGGCACTTGCCCTGGGTTGTGTTATCTTCCATATAATTAAATTTATAGATTCTATAAAATACGTGTAGGTTTTGTTTTAAACTTACCTATCCAAATCTACATTATTAAACATTATAATTCTTATTGATTATGTTTATGTTAATATAGAATTTGTCTATAAATAATTTTCATTTAATTTATCTGGAACTGAAACAAATATCAGGTGATTATTTTGTACAGTCTCCTAAAACTATAATTTTCGTAGATCCAACTCAGGTGAAATTTCGAACCCTCCCCGGGTTCTCATCCCTCCTGAAAATTACTGAATAAAAAACCAAACCTTTTGGGCTTGGTTTTAATTGGGTGGTCTCCTTCACAACCCAGCGGTGGACTTTGTCCGACGGAGGGGTTAGCTTACGCTGATCATCTCCTAACCCGTGAAGGGAATCAAAAGCCAGCTTCGCTACGCTCAGGCATTCTTCGCTGCATAAAAAAAACCAAGCCTTTCAGGACTTGGTTTTTTTATTTCGCTCAGCCTGCGGCCTGGCTTTTGATCATCAAGTGGAGCCGGAGGGATTACTTTATAATTAACTTAATTCGCTATTTATCAATGCTATATGAGCCATAAAAAAAGAATGGTGTCTATATAGTGTCCGTTATTTGGATTTTTCCGCTAATTCACCAAGCATGTCTAATGTCTTCTTTAAATTAAACTCAAGCAGTTTTAACTTCTTTTCCATGAAGTCAATTTTCTTCTCAAGTAGTCCGATCCGTGTGTGAGGATCCGCTTTAGGCGCTGGTTTTATTTTCGGGGATCCAATACCGGCAGTGAACCATTCCTGTGAGGCCCCATACAGTTTAGTGATTTTTGTGAAGAAGGAGGTAGATGGCAAACGCAATCCTTGCTCATATGCAGAGATAACCGGCTGGTCCGTATCCATCTGCTCGGCAAACTCTGTTTGCGATAGGCCCAGCGATAACCGGAAGTCCCGGATCCGAATGCCTGTTTCTATTTTATTAATGTTCATTGTGGTTGCTTTAAAAAATGGTGATTATTTTGTGCATGCTATTTTCTCTGAATTACCTCCCAGGTGATTTTAAATTCGAATATGTATTCGATCGTTTTATCCCCTGTTGATATTGGCAGGAGAATTTTTGCTGTCGCTCCATCGTTGACCGGCCCTGCCTTTTTTGAATAGCCATACAATAACCTTTGAGTCCACCCTGTACTGTAGCGGCTGTCATTATAATATACCAGATCAGTTGGTGCAATGAGATCAGACAATTTAGATCCTTTGATTATACTTGTTGGCACTTGCGAGTTATTACGATCGATATATTTTACTCCTTGATGGAAAACCTTGCCTGTTTCTCCGTCTGGACCGATATAAGCAGTTTCATCCCAAATAATTTTAATCGTTTGTTGCGACTTGTTTTGTAGGACAAAATTGTACTCTGAACTCCCAAGATTCCAATCTATGGCTATTAAACTATCCTGATAGCCTATCCCATTTTCTGAAATACTACCAGATGCTACATTTGATCCAACTTCTACCTTTGTAAGGATAGCTATGTATTTGCCTTTTTGGGCATAAACAATGTTAACGGCTAATGATAAAGCCATAACTAAAAGTATTCTTCTTACCATAAACAATAATCTAGCGTTTACATTTTATCTATCTTCTGTACAATATTGAAAATTTGCTGAACCTCTTCCAGTTGTAAGTCCTGGTCCGGGTATAAGTCTTTATCCGGATTTAGAGAATGAATTGTAATTATACCGTTTTCGACATCGTGATTAATAATTTTTTTTATCAAAATTCCTTCAGTCTGGTGAATGATAATCCATGAATCCACATAGTGGGTATGAAGTTTGTATTTCCAGTGCTGTCGTTGTACTTCTCTCCCAACTACGAAATATCCATCATAAATACTTTGTCTCGCTTCCTTAGGATCAAATGTAGTCATACTGTCTCCAACAACTTCAAAAGCCAAATAATTCCCCTTGTGTTCTTTGTAAACGTCAATAGTCATAGTGGGAGCATCTTCATAATATTCGGGATCTTCATAACCTCTTAAATATCCTGCGTACGCACGCTGCCTGATAACTGGTATTCTCATGCTTATTGTTCCATCACCTAAATCTGTAAACTTTTGATCATAAACCAAATCGGGCTCTGAAGCTAGATGTACTGGGATGGCTTCAATCCGAGGGTTTGGAACACGTGCCAAATGGATATGGTCTGTGACCA
>NZ_JAUYSS010000008.1 GCF_030695525.1 Daejeonella sp.
AAGCAGTCCCGAAACTTCGGGACAGCGGCGGCATTTATTCGTTTTTGTCTATTGTTTTTAAGGTACTCATGGTCTCGTCGTTCCTCCTCGGCATGTTTCTTTTCTGCTGCAGGAAAAGAGAATAATTATGAGTTAAGAATATGATCTTCAGTACTACAATTCAAATTTTTCTGGAAACTAATGATCAAGTGCATTCAATTTTATTCCAAAATTAAAATCTGATCTTAAAATCCTCTTTACTCTGCGCTCTTCTAACAAAAACCAATCCTATCCAAAACAAATCAATTGTAACACTCACTTCAGGATTGGATTTAATTTCTTGCCAGGCAGATCTCATTTCCCGGTTCCGGTAAATATCCTCAAAGACCATCATTGAATGGTTGCTCATCTTGGGCAGACAGCTTTTAAAATAGTTCAGGATAGATTCACTGGAATGTTTTCCATCAATGAGAATGAAATCAAGTTCAGAAATTCCTTCAAAGAGTATTGGCAATAATTCATCCACATTCCCAGAGAGTAGTTCAGTATTGTAGATGTTTAGCTTTTGGAGATTCTCCTTTGCGATTGTTAAGGCTCCAGAATTTTCCATTATGCTGACATGTCTTGCTCCGGGTGCTGCTTTTGCAAGATATGCAGTAGTAATTCCGGGAGATGTACCCAATTCGATAATAGTTCTGGGATTTAGATCTGCTACAAGCCGGTAAAGAAGTTGAGCAAGTTTGGCAGGTGTTGAGACATTCTTTGCCACATGGTATAATGCAACAGTCTCAGCATTGATTATCCAACATTCATCCTGCCTTAAATTATTTCTTAATTGTTCTATTTCCTGATAAACTTTTTTGGCATGAAAATCGTAAATAACTTCATCAAGAAGCCGATAAACAAAGGGGGAATGAATTCCATGACGGTTTTTGGCCTTAGACCAATGCTTCAGGAAATTCATTGCCATTGACAGATTAAACATGGGCTTAAAGATAGTTTGCAGATTTGAGATTTGAGATATGAGTTGTGAGACATTAGATATGAGATGCTGGCAGGCAATAGCTAATAAGAACAAATACATTTTTGCGTAAATTTGTAATTAGCAATGAATGAGAAGGAAGTAGAATCACTAATTAAATTACTCGACGACCCGGACACAGAGATATCCCGTCATGTGGAAGATAAATTATTATCCTACGGCAATGAGGTTATTGAATATCTGGAAAATGCCTGGTCACAGTCGCTGGATACCATTCTGCAGGAAAGGATAGAAAACCTTGTCCACAAAATTCAGTTCCAGAATGTTAAGCGTGAGCTTGAATTATGGCATATGGGTGGATCTTTTGACCTCCTGCAGGGTATGCTGATCATCAATAAATACCAGTATCCTGATCTTGATGAACAAAAAGTCATCAATCAGATTGAGGATATTAAGCGGGATATCTGGATGCAGATGATCTATGAAATGAGTGCGGTTGAAAAGGTGAAATTAATCAATCACATATTCTATGGTGCTTATGGGTTTTCGGGCAATACTACTAACCATCAGGATCCACAAAATTCTTACCTGAGCCAGGTTCTTGAAAGTAAAAAAGGAAACCAGATTCTGCTTGCAGTGATTTATTCAATCATAGCCCAAAAGCTGGACATCCCTGTCTATGGAGTAAACCTGCCACAACATTTCATTCTGGCCTATGTGGATGAACATCCTACAGAAGACTTCCATGTATCCCAAAATGTATTTGAGAACAGTATCCTGTTTTATATCAATGCCTTTAACAAGGGCTTTATTTTTGGCCGAAAAGATGTGGATGCATTCTTAAAACAATTGAATCTGAAACCGCTTAACCATTTCTATGAGCCCTGCAGCAATACTGAAATCATCCAGAGGGTACTCAGAAACCTGATCAGTGCTTATGAAAAACTTTCGGCTGTTGAAAAGGTAGCGGAGTTGGAAGAATTGCTTGCGATTTTCCCGGAACCGAGGTAGGAACCAAAAGTCAAAAAGACCCAAGAACCAAGAGCCAGGATTCAAGACAGTTTACAGGTAAATTAAAATGATGAGTATCAGAACTAAAATCCTGGATACGTTTTAAACTACTTATTCAATATCCGTCTTGGTTCTTGGCTCTTGATACTTGGTTCTCCTTAAAATTCCATCAAATAAGCCTTCAAAAATTCATCCAAATCTCCGTCGAGCACAGCCTGAGCATTTGAAGTTTCGTAATTTGTCCGAAGATCCTTCACGAGTTTATATGGGTGAAGAACGTAATTTCTGATCTGTGATCCCCATTCTATCTTTTTCTTATTCCCTTCAATCGTAGCAGAAGCTTCCTGACGTTTACGCATTTCAGCCTCATAAAGCTGAGACTTTAGTAAGCGAATTGCATTCTCTTTGTTTTGTAACTGTGATCTGGATTCCTGATTTTTGATGATAATGCCCGATGGTTTGTGATATAAACGAACGGCAGTTTCAACCTTGTTCACATTCTGTCCGCCAGCACCGCCTGAACGGAAAGTTTCAAATTCAATATCGGCTGGATTGACATAGATCTCGATCGTATCATCTACAAGGGGATAAACATAAACTGAAGCAAAAGATGTATGACGTTTTGCATTTGAATCAAATGGAGAGATCCTTACCAACCGGTGAACACCGTTCTCCCCTTTCAGGTAACCGTATGCAAAATTACCTTCAAACTGAATAGTAACTGTTTTGATTCCTGCTACATCACCCTCCTGAATATCCTGTTCTGAAACCTTAAAACCATGCTTCTCTCCCCACATCACATACATTCTCAACAGCATGGATGCCCAGTCGCAGCTTTCAGTACCACCTGCTCCGGCAGTAATCTGCATTACCGCATTTAACTGATCTTCTTCTGAGCTGAGCATATTTTTGAACTCAAGCTCTTCAACCTTCTTTAAGGTGATTTCATACTGCTCTTTGACTTCAGCTTCTGTTGCATCACCCGATTGAAAGAAATCAAGCATTACGGCAGCATCTTCCACAGAAGCTTCTGCAGCCTGAAATTCATCCGTCCATTTTTTCTTGGAATTGATAGAATGCAATGATTTTTCGGCCTCCTTGGGATCATCCCAGAAATCGGGCCTTAGGGCTATATCCTGTTCGTTCTTGAGATCATCTAATTTCTTGTCGATGTCAAAGATGCCTCCTCAGAGACGTTATTCTGTCTCTTAAATCCGTAATATTTTCTTTGGTCATAATGCAAAAATAGAAAAATTTGCATCTTTGGTATCGCCCTAAATAATTAATCTTGAGAAATTACATCCTGATGTTTATGCTTGCCCTGTTATTACAGGCCTGTAACTCCAATGAAAAAAAAGTACCGGCCGCCGATACGGTAACAAGTAAGGCCAGTGCTCCACTGCTAAATAAAACTCCGATCGATTTCAAAGGTTTATATGTCTTTGGTAATGAAGTAAATACCTTTCAGGAATGTGCTAATCAAAAGATTTTCTGGGTAAATGATAGCCTGGTGGATATGCGTAAACCCTATGAAGAGTCAGACAAATTCTTATCCTATCCCTATGAAAGTGTGTATGCTGAAGTTAAAGGTTATTTATCCGGAAAATCATCTTTAGGCTATGCCTCAGAATATGAGAATGTATTGGTCATTACAGAAATAATTAAGATTGAACCAAAAAACTTCCGAACCGACTGTTATAATTATGAGTTCATTGCTTTAGGCAATGAACCGTTCTGGTCGCTGGACATCATTCCCTTCGAAAAGCGCATAGTTTTAAAGGATGTTGCTGAGGAAAAAGTGATGGAATTTTTCTATTCTCCAGCCAATATCAGCGGAGGACTTTATCACTACACTGCTACAAATCCGAAAAATGAAAAACTTGAAGTTCTGATCAGAAAAGAAAAATGCAGTGATGGAATGTCTGATCGTAAGTATAATTACTCGGCAGAAATCAGACTGAACGGGAAAATTTTGAAAGGATGTGCGATCAGGAAGGGTGAGATTTTTGATGACCGTCCTTGATCCGGGGGTAAGGCTGACAGGGTTTTGATAAGGCTGACAGGGTTTTGAACCCTGTCAGCCTTTGCCCTTAAAAACCGTCTGCCTTTATTTGCTTTTCAGTTACAGGTCCGTATTTCGCGGCAATGCTTTTGATATCTTCCGATTTTCCAATCAGTACAAATTGTAAATTCTCTCTTGGAAAATACTTATTGATAATCTCCTTCGATTTTGCGACTGTTAGTCCGTCGACATTAGTCTGGAAATTATTTATGAAAGATTCGTTAAATCCATACCAGAACATTTGAGTTAACAAACCGGCCAGCTGGCTTGCGGTTTCATATTTCGGCGGAAACTGCCCTTTGACATAATTCTTGGCTGAAGTCAGGGTATTCTCATCAAATCCATTTTTATGCAGACTATCAAGTACTTCTAATGCCTTATCCAGCGTAGCCTGAGTCGTTTTTGTTGCCGTAAAAGTTGATATCGAGAATGTTCCTGAAGTCTTCAAAGGAATAAAACCACTTCTCGCTCCATAAGTGAGTCCCGAATTTACACGAAGCTCATCATTTAACCAGGAAGTGAAGCGGCCCCCAAAAACAGTATTCACCACATCAATCGCCACAAAATCAGGATTGTCACGACGAATACCCAGTCCACCAATATAAAGGGTGGTCTCACGTGCATCTTCCTTATTGACCAGCAGTACCCTGGATGTTTGGATTGATTTAACCGGCTGAGCAGCAAGATTCTTCTGTACAAGAACAGACTTTTTCCAGTTTCCAAACAAATTTCTTAGACGGGTTTTCATTTCCTTCGAATTGAAATCACCCACAATGGCAATTGCAGATCCCTGCGGACCATAATTTGATTTATAAAAATCCCTCAAATCTTCGATGATAAATTTTCCAACACTAGCCGGACTTCCGCTTACCGGATTGGCATAGACGTGATCCCCGAAAATAAATTTATCCCAGTAGGCATTAATCACATTTCTCGGACTAAGTTTTGCCTGATCCAGACTTGAAAGGACACGTTTCCGTTCCTTTTCGAATTCTTCCTGATCAAAGACAGGGTCGACCAAAACTTCTTTTAAAATTGGAAGTACTTTCTCTAAATCTTTTGCAGCAAACTTTGAAGAAATTCCTGCAGATTCTTTGTTTGCATAAGTATTCAGACTTGCGCCTATAAAGTCAAGTTCCTCTTCTATTTTAGTCTTGCTGTAACTCTTTGTTCCATATTGTAAACCTGCAGCCGTTAAACTGGCCAATCCTGATTTGGATCCATCGTATATCGATCCTGCGGGAATTATAGCCGATAAGCTGATTACAGGAACTTCATGCTGCTCCATTAAATAAATGGTCAAACCATTGGGCAGAATAAATTTCTCATAAGCCGGTACTTTAAAAGCTGCCGGTGTATTCTGGGCGATTGCTGTACTGCATATCATCAAAGCAGTAAGAACAATGCTGGTATAATTTTTTAAGTTCTTCATCTCTTTATTCCTCCACATTTGCTTTTAATATCCCTACCGTTCGGTTTGACTTTTTGAAATACTCATTCGCCACACGCTTTACATCCTCAAGGCTAACCTTCGAAAACTCTGCCGGTGCATCAAACATCTTACGGTAGTCGCCAAAGAAAAGCTCATAAGTGCCGATATTATTTGATTTGCCATTAATGGTCTCAAGCTGTCCGTAGAATTCCATCAGCTTCTGGTTCTTAATCTTTTGTAGTTCCAGGTCAGTGATTCCATCCTTTTTGATTTTCTCGATCTCAGTGTAAATTGCGTTTTCAATATCCGATTCCTCAACATCCTTTGCAGCCAAAGCATAGATCATAAAGAGGTTAGGATCAAAGCTTTCGCTGAAATCAGTACCGACCATAGTAGCCAGTTGCTTTTTATCGACCAGCTCTGTATGTAATCGTGATGAATTACCGCTTGATAGCACTGAACTCAGGATACTCAGTGGATAAAAATCCTTACTTGTTGCTTCCGGTGTGTGGTATCCAATCATTAAATGAGGGCTTGGAACCTCCTTTTGAGTATAGATCCTTCGCTCACCTGTTTGAGGAGGTTCAACCAGATGTACAGGTTTTGGAAGATCACTGGCAGGAATTTGAGCCATATACTTTTCAGCCAGAAGCTTAACCTCAGCCACTTTTACATTCCCGGAAACTACCACCACACAATTGTTAGGTGCATAATAGGTTTTGAAATATTTCTCCAGATCATCTTTAGTCCAGTTTTTGATGTCAGTTTCATACCCTATAACTGTCCAATGGTAGGAATGTTCCTGAAAAGCTGTCGCATAAACTGCATCATTCAACATATTCCATGGTGAGTTTTCAAGAGCTGTACTCCGCTCTGACAACACCACTCCACGCTCACTTTCAATCATTTTCGGATCGATGCTAAGGCTGGAAATACGGTCGGATTCGAGGTCAAAAATGGTTTCCATTGCACCTACAGGAAACCAATTAGTATAAACAGTGACATTTTGTGTGGTATAGGCATTATTTGCGCCTCCATTAAACTCCATGGTCTGATCGAACATCTTGGGTCCGAATTTTTTTGAACCATTAAACATCATATGCTCAAAGAAATGGGATAATCCGGTAATACCGGGATATTCATTCCTTGAACCTACCTTATAAAAAAGGTACATATTGGCATTGGGAATAGAACTATCCTCAAGAACCAGAAATTTCATGCCGTTATTTAAGGTAAATGTCTTTACATCATCGGCCTTAGTTTGTGCAGACAGGGGAATCCAGCAGCCCAGAAGCAGAATACTTAGTAATCTTTTCATTAATTTATATTGGTCAGGTTGGAAATTAGTTCAAATTAATAGATATAAAATCTAATTTTACTATAATAGACCATTTTTTCTTTATCCACTTATCTGATCATATGCTTCCAAGAATAAATTTCTGCTCTACAAATGCGTATAATGCACTTTTAAACCATTTTGAACAGATGAAAAAAGAGCCGCTCCGGGATCTTTTTAAAAACCCAAAACGCTTTGAACAGTTTTCAATCAGCTTTGGTGATATTTTGCTCGACTATTCTAAAAACCGCATTAATTCCCAAACTCATGATTTATTACTGCAATTGGCTGAAGAATGTGGGCTAAAAGAGGCGATAAACCAGCAGTTTAAGGGAGATCGAATTAATGAAACTGAAGGTAGGGCTGTTCTTCATACGGCATTGCGCAATCCCGGCAGGACAGGCTTCATGCTTGACGGAAAAGATATTTTACCTGATATCCACAACGTATTGGATAAAATGGAACAGTTTTCTAATCAGGTTATTTCAGGAGAATGGATGGGATATACAGCTAAATCTATTACGGATATTGTTAATATAGGTATAGGGGGGTCTGATTTGGGTCCGGTGATGGTTACTGAAGCTTTAAAAGCCTACAGCAATCATCTTAAGCTCCATTTTGTTTCCAATGTAGATGGTTCGCACATCGCCGAAGCGCTCAAAAATCTTGATCCCGAAACCACACTTTTCATGATCGCTTCAAAAACCTTCACTACCCAGGAAACGATGGCCAATGCTTATTCGGCACGCGACTGGTTTTTAAGGAACGGAGGAAATGAGACAGCCGTTGCGAAACATTTTGTAGCAATTTCTACAAATGAAGCAGGGGTAGCGAAATTCGGGATTGATACGGCCAATATGTTTGAATTCTGGGATTGGGTTGGAGGGCGATATTCGCTTTGGAGTGCTATCGGACTCAGTATTGCCTGCGGAATAGGATTTAAAAATTTTAAAGAATTACTTGCCGGAGCACATGAAGCCGATAATCATTTTCGTAATAGTGATTTCAGGGAAAACATACCGGTTACTCTTGCATTGCTGGGGATCTGGTACACCAATTTTTTTGGTGCCGAAAGTCAGGCGATTCTTCCTTACGACCAGTATATGCACCGTTTTGCTGCCTATTTCCAACAAGGGGATATGGAGAGCAATGGCAAATCCAACGACCGAAATGGTAATCCTGTAAATTATCAAACCGGACCAGTAATCTGGGGGGAGCCTGGCACCAATGGTCAGCATGCATTCTATCAACTCATCCATCAGGGTACAAAACTGATACCCTGTGACTTTATAGCCCCGGCGCAAAGCCATAATCCAATTGCTAATCATCATCAGTTATTACTTTCCAATTTCTTTGCTCAAACAGAGGCATTGATGAATGGTAAGAGCAGAGTAGAAGTTGAAGAAGAGTTAAAATCCGCCGGCAAGAGTGCACAGGAAATTGAAAAATTGGCTCCATTCAAAGTTTTTGAAGGAAATAGGCCAACCAATTCAATCCTGATTAAAAAAATTACTCCCTTCACCTTAGGTTCGCTAATCGCGATATACGAACATAAAATATTTGTTCAGGGCATAATCTGGAATATTTTTAGTTATGATCAGTGGGGTGTTGAGCTTGGGAAGCAACTGGCAGGACGTATTCTTCCGGAACTGGAAGATGATCAGCCTGTAGACGGTCATGATGCTTCAACCAATGGCTTGATTAATCAGTATAAGGTTTGGAGGAATTAAGCTGAAAGGGGAAAGCTCAAAGGGGAAACTAAAAGGGAAAAGCTTCTCACCCACCGTCATTGCGAACACGTGAACCGTCATTTCGAACACGTGAGTACTATTCTTCAATTTTCAAGAATTTTGACGCGTGGAGAAATCTGTTGAGATGGAAAATGGTTTGAACTTGATAAATCATGCTCTAATAAACAGATTCCTCAGTCGTGCCTCCTTCGGAATGACGGTAAAAAATCTACTGCAACTCCCCCAGTTTTATCTGAAACAACTTATCCCATTTCTTGCCGGTAACAAACAAACGTTTCCCTTTACTATCCCAGGCAATGCCATTCAGAACAAAACCATCGAAATCTTTCATCGGCCTTACTGCATCAGGATACAAATCGCTAAGGTCGACCTCAGCAGTTACCTGGCCATTAGCAGGATCGATAATCACAATACGGTTAGAGTTGTAAATATTTGCGAATATACGGCCATCAATAAACTCCAGTTCGTTCAGTGAATGTACAGGACCATTCTGGTCATAAACCTCAATAGAATTTTCCTGCATATAGGTATCCTTATTCAGGATGTAAATGGTATTGCTGCCATCGCTGCTATAGATAACTTTTCCGTCATTGCATAAACCCCAACCCTCCCGCTGATATTGATTTGAAAATTCACGAAGCAGTTTCAGGGAATTGAGATCGTATTCCAGACTGACATTATTCTGATAAGTAAGCATCAGAATTTTATCCCCCACAATAGTAATTCCTTCGGCAAAAAGCTCGTCCCGAACCTTTGTCATTTGCAATACTTTGCCTGTAGAAGGATCTGTTTTTCGTATACTGGATTCACCAGCAAGTCCATCACTCTCATATAAATATCCATTATGAAATTCTAGTCCCTGGGTGTATGAACTGGTGTCATGCTTAAACACATGTTGCACTACATAGCCAAATTTCTGTGGAACCAAAGTCGACTTAACAACGATATTTGTACTGATCTCTTCAGGCTCTGATTGCCCACGGTAAATCTTTGCGGTTATGGCTTTTATTCCCAATTGCAGATCAGCTGTAGGTACAGCAATAGATTTTTCATCTGCGGCCATTTTTAACTTAACTCCATCAGCAAAGTAGACAACTGAATCGGCCTTCTCATTTAATTTAAGCTCCAGGTTTACCGAATCCCCAAGATTGACAGAAGTCCCGGCCTCAGGCATTACCCAGGCAGAAGAATCAGCACTTTTTTTCTCCTCATTCGAGCAATGTGTGAAAAAGAAAAGACTGAAGATTGAGAGACAAATTAATTTAAATCGCATGGTTCTATTTTATTAAAGAGCATCCTAATCTCAGGGCCAGAATGCATCTTCCGTATGCCTGATTACCGGATCCCCAAATTTATTAAACAGGATCGAAATTATATCAAAACGAACTTCATTCTGATGATTCATCAGATGAATATATTCTCCGGCAGCCATAGCCAGAAGTTTCTGTTTGGCCTTACTCACAAAATCTTCGGGCTCAGCAAATCTATTGTTCTCCCTTGCTTTGACTTCAACAAAAACAATAATTGGGTTTCTGTATGCAATCAGATCAATCTCTGCTTTCCTGAATCTCCAATTTTCATCCAGTATTTCATAACCTTGTTCCTCAAGATACTTCCTTGCAAGCAATTCACCCTGATTCCCAAAGACATTATGCCGGGCCATCACTTCAGGATAACAGAACCCAAAAACATTGAAATGCCTTTCTCCACTTCTTTTACCTGCATGTATCTGCGCATCAGAATCGCCTGGTTATCAGCATCCTGTTCAGCCTGAATTTCATCACGGATTCTTCTGAGGATTCTATCGACCTTGCGCTTCTTTAAATGAAATATACCCCCCAGAATAGTTAACCTCAGATTTTCACTTTCATTCCTGACGTAAATTTTTCTTTTTGCATACCAGTTTTCACTCAAGATATAGGGTGATGAAACCATTGCTATTGCAAGATCAGCTATCTGGTGGTCGGAGTTCTTAATAAAATCCTGCTCTGAGGGGAGTTCTCCATTCTCAAGCTGTTTCTTATATTCCTCAATGATTTGAATGCAAAGCGGATGCTCAAATGTAACATCGGCCAGATTGGATATGATGTAGGGAGCAATATAGGTGTCTGTAATATCATCCCAATGCACTAACTCATGCCCATAATTCAGTAGCAGGCGAATAATCTCTTTTTCCTGCGCTTCATCTGTATCAGAAATTCCTGTTTGCTCCAGCATTTCTGGTTCCGGAATATTTTCTGCCTGTGCTTGCTGAGGATTGAAATTAGTATCCTTTTTTATTTTTCCAAGACGAATCTTATTCAGCTCTGATATAAGTACCCGTTCCTCTATTTGAAGCAGCGAACTGCATTCACGCACGAAAATAGAGGCCTTAATCCCATCTGGAATTTTGGCAATGCTCTCCACAACTTCTCTTATTATTCCTGCTCTCTTGATCGGATCATTACCGGCATCCTTTAAAAGAATACTTGTTTTAAAAAGTATAAAATCCTTCTTGTTTCCTTCAATATGAGATTTAAAGGCAGAACTTCCAAACTTCTGCACATAAGAATCTGGGTCATCCCCATCGGGAAAAAGAACGATCTTAACATTCAGTCCCTCTTCCAGGATCATATCCAAACCCCTTAATGATGCCTTGATTCCCGCCTCATCACCATCGTAAAGTATGGTGATGTTCTTGGTAAACCGGCCAATCATTCTAATCTGCTCAATTGTTAGTGAAGTACCCGAAGAGGCCACTACATTCTCAATCCCGGCCTGATGTACCGAAAGAACATCTGCATACCCCTCAACCAGGTAACAATTATCTTCATCACGCATGGATTTCTTCGCAAAAAATAATCCGTAGAGTACATTCGATTTATGATAGATATCGCTTTCGGGAGAGTTAACATATTTAGGGACGGCCTTATCTGTCTTTAAAGTTCTTCCACCAAAACCAATGACCCTGCCGGTAAAACTATGTATCGGAAACATCACTCTCCCACGGAAGCGGTCATAGAATTTTTCATTCTCCTTGCGGATAGTGAGGCCGGTTTCTTCGAGAAATTGAAGATTATAACCTTCAGTAAGGGCATTTTGAGTCAATGCATCCCAGACATCGGGAGAATATCCCAATTCAAATTTTTTAATAATATCATCCCTGAAACCACGCTCCTTAAAATAACTGAGTCCGATACTTTTGCCTTCCTCAGTCTCAAGCATCTGCTGCTGAAAAAATTTCGCTGCCCAGGCAGAAACGATGTACAAACTTTCACGACGGTCATTTACCGCTTGTTCTTCAGGAGTATTTTCAACCTCTGCAATTTCAATGCTGTATTTATTCGCCAGATAACGGAGAGCTTCAGGGTAAGTTGCTTTCTCATGTTCCATAATGAACCTGACAGAGTCTCCTCCCTTACCACAACCAAAGCATTTGAAAATTCCCTTTCCGACAGAGACATGAAATGAAGGGGTTTTTTCATTGTGAAAAGGACAAAGGCCGATCATACTGGTACCCCGTCGTTTTAATGATACAAAATCTCCTACAACTTCCTCAATACGGGATGTTTCAATAATCTTGTCGACGGTATCCTTTGGAATCAATTTTTTATTACTGGAATTTAAAAATAGTGAAAGTATTTATTACCCGAACAGAAAGATAAATTTAAAGATTAATTATATCTTCCCTACCCATACTCTTGGAAATCGTGATAGGAAATTAGAAAAAGATAGTAGTCCGGCGATGAATCGGAAAACGTATTTGACACTTTTAACCTTTTCTTACCTTAGCTTCAAGCTCAGCATACCATTCTGCACCATACTTACGGATAAGCGGCTCTTTTAAAAATTCATGAACAGAAACTTTCAGTTCTTTTCCAAAGGCACAGGCAGCACTGCAGATGCTCCAGCGATCGTAATGAAGTACATCAAACTCAGGGTAGTTTGTGATTCGAATAGGATATAAATGGCATGAAATCGGCTTTTTCCAGGCAATTTTCCCATCTTCCCATGCCTTTTCAATAGCACATTTGCTGATCCCGTTCTCCATGATTACGTAGGCACATTCCTTATTGGTATCTACGCAAGGGGTAGTATAATCCCCCTCAAAATCTTTAACATAGGTGCCGAATTCTTCAATAACAGCAACCCCTTTTTCTGTCATATACGGTTTAACCAGAGGGTAAATCTCATCCAGAACGGCCAACTCATCCCGCTCCAGGGGGGCTCCTGAATCTCCCTCGATACAACAGATGCCCTTGCATTTATTAAGATTACAAACAAAATTTTCATTGACTACATCCTCATGAACCAATGTGTTCTGTACTTCGATCATATATATTATTTAACAAAACCCAGGGGATACTTTAATCCCTCTGCGGTCATCAGTTCAAGGGTCACTGAACCTACCAGGATCTCAACATGCGCTTTTACAGGAATACGATTCGCATCATCTGTTATCCAAAGGTATAATTTACTATCCTTTCTGAAAATTCTGCCGGGTTGAATTGATGGACTAAATTTGATACAATTAAATGTACCCAATGCTGTTTTTATACGTTCTCTGCCAACAAACTGCACCTCCAGCTTACTTATTCCATCCCCCAGGAAATAATCCATACTGAACTTATCGCCCTGCTTTAATTTTGAAATATCTAAACTTCTTGCAAAGAAATAAGCAGAAACAACATCAAATGTCTGTCCATTGCCTTTGAAAGTACCTTTATTTGATACAACTTTCTTCTCATCCTGATAAAACCGCGCCTTATCACTTCGACGGTAATTTGCCTCCCGAATATTCTCTGTATACAAATACGGACTTAAACTTTCCCTGTCAACATAGGAATCGTAACGATTCCTCACTTTATAAAAAACATTAAAAGATCCGGCGGTACGGCCTTCTGCAAGCAAATGAAAAACAGGACGATTATCAAATTTAACATCAGTATCCAATACTTTAATTGAAGCTTCTGCAGCAGTAATAAACCCATAACGAAGTCTGTAACTTAAATACTCTCCAGCTTTAAATACAGGCTCCTTAACGTTTTGCAATCCCTGTGAAAATGCTGTAGAACAGGATATCAGCAGAAGAAATAATATACTTTTTTTAACCATTTGGTCTTTACTGCAAAAAGTGAACCATCCCGTCCCGGATCAAGTCCGGGATGACAAGCGGATCAAGTTTGATGACAACCGGGTCAAGTTTGATAACAACCCAGGACCTGACCCGGGATCAGGATTTCCGCTTAAAAATAGGCACAGTGGAACATGGTTCACCATACATAATACTTTTAGCTACTTTGGTCAGTTTCACCGTAAGCTCAATATAGGCCGAGTTGGGGATGTGAATCTCCCCACAGCCTTTAATCACTACCCGCTGATCGCGATACTTTTCCAAATCTATCTGATTCAATTTACGATCAAAAAGTATTGCCTCAAGTACCTCAAGATTTCCAAATATCACTGTTTCTGCATAAGGTGCCATCTTATTTGCCAGCAGCATATAGGCCCAGGTTGGAACTATAGCATCTGCTGAACAACCGATGGCAATATGCTTACCGGCATAGGATTCCCAGTTGTGCTCCTTTATGAATTCCCGGAAATCCTTTTCCCTGAGCATCAAGCCATGAAAAAGGTTATCCTTAATATCATAAAATATACGTTCGCCAGCCGGGTAGAGTTCGGCAAGATCAAAGCTTATGAGCCCGCTCTCTGCCACTTTATTTATAATTTTTTCCTGAATTTCCATCTTCTAACCTGATTATTGAACAGCAAAATCCGGAATAAACCGATTGGCTGCAAAAAAAAATCCGGAAGTGACAGAACACTTCCGGATACAAAGTTAATGAAATTAGCTACTAAAAGAACTTGACGCGGTTATCCTTGATCTTAGAATTATCACGTAAAACTTTGAACGCCTCACCTGAAGCACGCTGCGCCAGTCCCTGAGATACCTGAACCTTTTGTTTAAAGGCATTGGTAAGGGGTGCCGGCTTACTAAATCCGTTCACAACGAAAACAAATACTCCTTGCTCCCCTTCAATCGGGCGTGATAATTTACCGGGCTGTGACCCAAAAAGAGTTCCTACCAATACATTTTCCTGTGAAAGTCCTGGAATTACCGGGTTTGCGAACACGATATTCTGAACCGGTGTTACCGCTCTGCCTGCTTTTTGCGCAACCTGATCGATCGATGTGGATCCAGCAAGAGCCTTATCCATTTTTTCTATAAGCATTCGCGCTTTTACCCGCCTCATTACCATTGGCTCAATATCCTTCTTTACCTGCTCGAGAGGAAGTGTTCCTTCTTTAAATATATCGACTACTCTGGCTACTGCAAACTTATTTCCCATTTCAAATACCTGATTTGAAACATCTCCTTTATCAGCACCAAATACCCATCTTACCATTTCACGCGGGCTATCCAATCCTGGAATAGAAGATTGAGTAGCTATCACATTAGCTGCAAGTAGTTTAACATAACCAGCTTTTTTAGCTTCTGTATCAAATGTTTCAGCATTTTTTGCAACAGTCAGAAAACTTGTTGCTTTAGAATAGGCTTCCTGTTGGGTTTTATTACTCGCTGAAAAAGATTTATCTACAATAGCAACTTTTGCTACTCTGGAAGAACCAATTTGAGCATTAATCTTAATTACGTGTACACCGAACTGGGTAGTAATCACCTTAAGATCACCGGTTTTCCCATTAAAAACAGCGTCCTCAAATGCAGGTACCATAGCACCTCTGGCAAAAGTACCCAGTTCACCACCCGAATCTTTTGAAGCATCCGTTCCGAATTTAGCAGCAAGCTCTGCGAAACTGCCTCCTCTTGCAATTACACCCCTGATTGAATCTGCTTTTGCTTTTGCTTTGTCAATTCCGCCTTCAGTAGCAGGATTTAGTAAAATATGACTTGCTTTTACAGAATCAGGTCCAACCTTAAGGTCCAGAACTTTTACCATCTTGTAAACACCTCCTGAAAACAAAGGACCTATAAACGCTCCATTTGAAGCGCTGAATACTGCTGAATCAAGTGCAGGCTCCAGTTGACCTCTGCGTACATAAGTGATAGGCATTTTAGTTTCAGCGTTGATACTTACAAATAATGAGTCGTTCGCAGCCGCTCTGAATTCAGCTGCGGTTTTATCAACCATAGCCTTTATATCTGCAGAATCAGCTTTAGAAGGGTTCGCATCAAAAACAATGTACTCAAATGAACGCTTCTCTAAAGGATTCTTAAACCTGTATTTGTTTTCCTTATAATAATCCGAATAATCCTGATCGGTCAGTTTTACCTGATTATCCGGAATTGAACTGTATTCCAGATTCACAAAACTAAAATTGGCAAGCTTATTACGTTGATCGTAATCTTCCCTCGCCTCAAGGGAGGTAACATATAGACTGTTTCTGATCAGATTGGTATATTTTTGCGATAATTTATTTTCACGGATATTGAGCAAAAAGGCAGTCCATTGCTGACTAACCGGACTTGAAGCCGGCTGAGACTTCACATTTTCAAGAAATGCATTTAGCTGCATTCTGTTTAGCTGCCCTGTTTGAGGATCTCCAAAGTTCTGAAGGATCTGTGGATCAGGATTTTTTCCTGACACAAGATCGTTGAGCTCATTTTTACTGACCTGAAGACCCAGACGGCTCATTTCCTTGCTCATTAAAATCTGTGAAACCGATTGATTCCAGGTATTTTCAATGATATAAGAGGTCATTTGGGGATCTAGACTATTCTGACCCATCTGCTGTTTGAAATTGTTCGTATTCTGCTCTACCTTCTCATTAAATTCCAGAATAGAAATGGCATTACCATCAACTTCCCCAACTTCAGTCTGATTTCCCTGCATAAACGATCCGCCCATCTGCACTGCGTCGCTTACTAAAAATGCAACAATTGCAAAACCAATAGCCCCAACGATGATTATCCCTGCACGGTTCCGCAAAAAACTCATTATTCCCATATCCGTATTTTTTTTCTAATATAATTTTAAAAGAGGGCGCAAGATACAAATTTTGGAAAATAAACAATAGCTTAATTTGAGGAAGAAATAATGGGGTAATATGCTTGTGAGCCAATGGCTTTGAGTGCCCTAAATATTATTGAAACATTCTACTAAAAGAACAATAGAGATTTGGGTATCAACACACTATTTATACCCTTTATGCAGAATCAGGAAACTAGCCCGTTCTTCTCGTTTAAAAGGTATATCCCAGTTCCCCTGATAGCTGATCTTGGTTGGTAACAAGGTTTTGTCTTCACCAAAATATCCCAGTTCGATATTCATCTGAACATCAAAATCAAAAGCCATATTTCCATATTTCATGTCCACATAACGTCCCAGAATCTGAAAATTACGCATATCAAAAATCGTAACCAGTTCCTTAATCATCATGCCTCCTTCAGTCCAGCCCGACAAATCCGGCTTAAGTGCTACCTTAAAACGGTAGACCGGGATAGAATCAAGATAGGTTCCTCTGTAAAACGTATAATCATAATACTGCCTCATGTTTGGAGTAAAAATCTGAGTTTTATTTCCAATGAAGGGTACACCCTTAATAGGCCTCCCCGGACTGAAAATCAGGGTTTTCAGCTTATCTTTGTACGATTCATTACTTTCACCTTTTGCTCCTGATATCGGTGCAGAAGGAACAAAATCAGAATTGTAGGCGTTCATGAAGATATAATCGAACATCTCGACAGTGTAAAGGGAATATTTTCCATTTCGTTTGTAGACATTACCGTCATCCCTCTTTTCAAGGATCTCCATTTTGTAAGGCCCGGTATTATTATGATAGATTCTGCGATAGATTTTACCTTCAACCGCATTCGCTTTGTTGTAAGTAAAAATGCGATTCTCAGCATTAAAGCTGTAGTTCTTCATATTACGAAAAGCCGCATAAAAGCTGGTATCATTAATGATCTCATTAATAAAGGTCTCAGCGGTGAGGCGTGTTGAAGTAATGGTGATAGCCGAATCAATAGTGACTGTAAGTACTGTATCAGGATTAAAACGCGGTATTTTCTGAGCCAAACCTACACTGCAAACGCCCAACAGGCTCAGTAATAAATATATTTTCTTCATAATAATTTCAAAAACATGTACTTCCCTAAAGAAGTAAATGATACTAGTTACCCAACTGTTTCAGGGCAATATAGGCCATCAAACCGGTACTTAATTTGAGAGATTCTTCATCCACATCAAATGTCGGTGTATGAACCGAAGACGTTATTCCACGCTCCTTATTGCCTGTACCCAGTCTATAGAAACAGGCATCAGAAACCTGCGAATAATACGCAAAATCCTCTGCGGCCATCCAGATATCCAGATCCAGAACGTTTTCTTTCCCTAAATAGTCTTCGGCGTAAGCACGAACCTCTGCTGTTAGCTTTTCTTCATTGATGAGAAATGGATATCCGCGAACAATATTAAAGTCACAGCTGCCACCCATTGCTTCAGCAATGCCTTCAGCCATTTTCTTCATTTTCTCATGAGCTCTTCCTCTCCAGTCTTCATCCATCGTCCGGAATGTGCCTTCGAGGTAGACCTCATTTGGAATCACATTCGTAGCACCATTGGCAATAACCTTACCAAAGGAAAGTACAGATGGTGTCTTGGGATCAGCCACCCGGCTGATGATTTGCTGTAATGCAACAATAATATGGGAAGTAATCAGAACTGGGTCAATGTTTTGCTGTGGTTGAGCTCCATGACCACCTTTTCCATGCACAGTCACATATATCTCGTCGGTTGAAGCCATGTATTTCCCTGAACGGAAGCCCACTTGTCCTGCCTCGATCAAAGGCATCACATGCTGGCCTATTACAGCATCGGGTTTCGGATTTTCGAGAACGCCTTCTTTTATCATCATACTTGCACCGCCGGGCAATTTTTCTTCTGCAGGTTGAAAAATCAGTTTCACAGTTCCTCCAAATTCATTTTTTAGTTCAGTTAGGATCTTTGCTGTTCCAAGAAGGGAGGAGGTATGTGCATCATGCCCGCAAGCGTGCATCACACCCGGATTTTTTGATTTATAAGGCACCTCATTCGCTTCAACAATAGGTAGAGCATCCATGTCAGCACGGAGGGCAACAACCGCATCAGAAGGTTTTTCTCCTTTTATGATCGCAACCAAGCCTGTATTCGCCATCTTCTTATACTTAATTCCGAGTTCATCCAGCTTCTGTGCTACATAAGCTGAAGTCTGGTATTCATAGAAGGATAACTCAGGATTGGCATGTAAATGCCGGCGGTTCTCAACTACATTGCCGTGTATCTCTTTTGCGAGAAGGCTAATCTTATCTTTTAACATTACTTAAGAATTATCATTTCGGAAAAAATGAACAAAGAATTATAATAGTTCCTAAGTTCATTCATAAACTTTTCAGCTTCAAGGCGGGTACGAAAATCCCCCACCCTCAACTTGTAATTTGGCTGAGTATAACTTATATACGTTTTGATACCCGGATATCTGTCTTTAAACTTTGCCTGTTCAGAGTAGGCCATCTGGCGATCTAAACCCGAAAAGATCTGCACCCTGAACCCTGATAAAGTCACATTATTACCGGAAACACCTGCCCTGTTCAATTCAAGTCGACGTGCAATCAGACTATCAATTTGCGGGTCTTTAATAACCAAAACAGTACCCTTCTCCTGAGCTGAAAGCTCCTGAAAACACATAATTAGAATAAATCCGAAGAGAAATTTCCAACGCATTCTTTTAATCGGCTCCTATTCCATGGCAGTTCTTGTATTTCTTCCCACTTCCGCAAGGGCATGGATCATTTCTGCCTATTTTCTGTTCCACCCTGATCGGCTGAGTCTTTTGTAGTTCTCTGGTATCATCAACCGGCATTCCTCCTGAAGCCTGATTAAGTTCAGGCTTTGAAACCTTTAGCTTGCTCAGATCCTGACGTGGTTGAGGACGAGCCTCACGTACCTGACCCGGATCCTGAGAAGGAATATTTCCCTTGAAAAGGAAACTGACGATATCTTTATTAACGGTTGCAAGCATTTGTTTGAACATACTAAATGCTTCCATTTTGTACACAATCAAAGGATCTTTCTGCTCATAAACTGCATTCTGAACTGACTGCTTCAATTCATCCATTTCACGCAGATGCTCTTTCCAGGCATCGTCAATAAGTGCCAACACCACACTCTTTTCGAAGGCCTTAAATACCTCATAACCATTGCTATCAACAGCTTTTTTAAGGTTAGTTGCAACCTGTACTGACCGAATTCCATCCGAGAATGGAACTACAATATTCTCAATCTGATCACCACGTTCTTTAAAAACATCTCTTAAAACCGGAAGCGTTTGATTTGCAATTGCCTCAAGTTTACGGTGATAGAAATCGTTGATTTTTTCAAAAACTTCGTCAGTAAGGCTATGGGCATTACTTGATGCAAATTGTTTTTCAGTAAGTTCAGGATCTACAGAGAAAATACGGATGATCTCCATTTGAAAGCCTTCAAAATTGCCCTGATCCTTGTACTCTGATACAACATCTTCAACCACGTCAAAAATAGTATTGTTCAGATCAACATCCAGGCGCTCGCCAAATAATGCATTCTTACGTTTTGCATAAACTACAGTACGCTGTGAGTTCATTACATCATCATATTCCAATAATCTCTTACGAACGCCGAAGTTGTTTTCCTCAACTTTACGCTGCGCGCGCTCAATGGATTTGGTGATCATTGAATGCTGAATTACTTCGCCTTCTTCAATCCCCATTCTGAGCATAATATTGGATATCCGCTCAGAACCGAATAAACGCATCAGGTTATCTTCAAGAGATACAAAAAACTGACTGGAACCCGGATCACCCTGACGGCCTGCACGACCACGTAACTGCCTGTCGACACGACGTGATTCGTGCCGTTCGGTACCTACAATCGCTAAACCCCCGGCATCCTTTACACCCGGGCCGAGTTTGATATCCGTACCACGTCCAGCCATATTCGTAGCAATTGTAACGGTTCCTGCCTGTCCGGCTTCCGCAACGATGTCTGCTTCCTTCTGGTGAAGTTTTGCGTTCAAAACGTTATGCTTGATACCTCTTAACTTAAGCATCCTGCTCAGCAATTCAGAAATCTCCACGGAAGTTGTACCAACCAATACAGGCCTGCCGGCTTCTGTTAATCTTGTAATTTCATCTGCAACAGCATTGTATTTCTCACGAACGGTACGGTAAACCATATCTTCATGATCCTTACGCTGAGCAGTCACATTGGTTGGAATCTCAACAACATCCAGTTTGTAGATCTGCCAAAGCTCTCCGGCCTCGGTTACAGCCGTTCCGGTCATACCACATAATTTATGGTACATCCTGAAGAAGTTCTGCAGGGTAATGGTTGCATAGGTTTGAGTTGCATCCTCAACCTTCACGTTTTCTTTAGCCTCAATCGCCTGATGTAATCCGTCAGAATAACGACGGCCATCCATGATCCGGCCTGTCTGCTCATCAACCAATTTGATTTTTCCCTCATCAACAATATATTCCACATCAATCTCAAAGAGGGTATAAGCTTTAAGCAATTGATTTACAGAGTGTATACGTTCAGACTTTATCGAGAAATCACGCATTAAAGCATCTTTCTTCTCAATTTTTTCTTCGGTAGATAGTGCAGATTTTTCAAGATCTGCGATCTCTGTACCCACATCCGGCATCACAAAGAAGCTTTGATCTTCACCTGAGGCAGTGATCAGTTCAATCCCCTTTTCAGCCAATTCAACCTGATTATTTTTTTCATCAATCACAAAGAAAAGCTCAGCATCTGCCTTCGGCATTTCCTTGTTCTGATTCTCCATGTGATAATTTTCTGCCTTTGTAAGAACCTGCTTCATACCGGGTTCACTCAGAAATTTGATCAGGGCCTTATTTTTTGGCAAACCCCGGTATGCTCTCAAAAGGGCTAATCCACCCTCTGTCGGACCGGCATGCCCTTCATTAATAAGTTTTTTGGCTTCATTGAGAACACCATTCACGTAATTTTTCTGCGCAGTTACCAGACGTTCAATACGGGGTTTCAATTCATAGAATTCATGTTCATCACCTCTTGGAATCGGACCTGAGATTATCAAAGGAGTTCTGGCATCATCAATCAATACCGAGTCAACCTCATCCACCATTGCAAAATGCAGTTTACGCTGAACCAGGCTTTCCGGATTCAGTGTCATATTGTCACGCAGGTAATCGAAACCAAATTCGTTATTGGTACCAAAAGTAATATCAGCCAGGTAGGCTTTACGGCGTTCTTCAGAATTTGGCTGATGTTTATCGATACAATCAACTGTTAATCCGTGAAATTCAAATAGTGGCCCATTCCATTCCGAGTCACGTCTTGCCAGGTAATCATTCACTGTAACGATATGAACACCCTGTCCGGATAATGCATTCAGGTAGGCAGGTAAAGTTCCAACAAGGGTTTTACCCTCACCTGTTGCCATCTCTGCAATTTTGCCCTGGTGAAGTACAACACCCCCAATCAGCTGAACATCATAATGGATCATATTCCAGGTCACTTCAGTACCGGCAGCAAGCCAGGTATTGTGGTGAATAGCCTTATCACCCTGAATTATGACATTCTTCTTGCGGGCAGCCAGCTCTCTGTCGGCCTGTGTTGCGGTAACTTCTATTGTTGTGTTTTCTGTGAATCGTCTTGCAGTATCTTTCATAACTGCAAAGGCCTCAGGTAAAATTTCAATCAGGACTTTCTCCAGTTCCTTATCACGATCTTTCTGAAGCTTATCCAACTCATCATAAAGTGCCGTCTTTTCATTAATGGGCAGATCCTCAGATTCGGCTTTGGTCTTCACGACCGCAATCTCTTTGTCTATTTCTTCAAGAAATTCCTGTATACGGGCTTTGAAATCAAGGGTTCTTTGCCTTAGTTCATCATTGCTCAAGGAATGTAGTTTGGCATATTCTTCTTTAGTTTTATCGACTAAAGGTTGAATCAGTTTTATATCACGATTGGATTTGCTACCGAAAAGTTTACTTAAAATTGCTAACATGTGTATGTGAAATATTGAAATTCAATTTATACAAGAATTACGCCACTACCTTTTTATGGTCAGTTTGGCATAATTCAGGGGGCAAAATTACGATTATTAATGAGAAAAGTGGATTGTTGATTCTGCCAGATTAAGAAGCCTGAGGATACACAAAACAGAAGAAAATCCAAAAGACAGATTTGGTTTTACTAAAAATAGACAGGGCTTATCCTAATATTCAAAATAAGGAAGGGTAAAAAAATACGGTTAAAATTGCTGGATTAGGCTTTGGAGCCACAATAATTGATTTTGAAACCAATACCTGTGTGTTATAGGCTAGTTCAGCCCTTTCCTGCGGAGTATTTCCGGCAAGAAATCACGTTCTATTTCTCCTCTGGTCGGTGTTCTCACCGTACCAGGCACGATTATATCATTGTTCGGTGATAACACAGTGATAACACCAACCACAGGGAAATTACCATTAGCCGGAAGATACTTCCTCCGGCAAGGTTTATTTTACCCGGGGCTGTTTTTCATCGGGTCAGACAGCCCGGCACTGCTGCTACACTTCCAGAAATTAAATAAAGAAATGCCCTGCTGGCGCACGCGCAATGTCATTAAGTTAGTGTCTTAATTATTTGATATACAGTTTTTAATATATATTCAGGATTTTTATAATTCCGTTTGATTTCAAATTTTATACCGCTCATAGCCGCGGAGGCTAATCACTTTTTCCTTGATGAAAAAGTAACCAAAAAATCAAGACAAAACGAAGCTCCCACTACTAGAGGCCATACACCCGGCCCGCCGTTTTGTCCTCCCCACGCACGGGAAATCCTGGTTCATTTTAGATTAATTACTCATTATCGAGATTCGAAGATTACTAAGATTAACGTTAAAGGTTTATGAATGTTCATCTATCAACGGCTGCGTACAGGGCTATGGATGTCAGTGCTACGGCAATTTTGAATTTACCGCCCTGTCCAATGCCGCAAAAAAGTATATGAATGTTATTGCAAGGCGATACGCCTAGGATCCTGATAATTAATCTCAATATTTTTTTTAAACGCCACGCTAGCAGCCCCCATTAATAAGCTTTCTTCCGCATTGGCTGGTGCGGCAACGATTGTCCAGGCCTAAGCAGAACCCTTCAAAGCATCAGGCGCAGCGGCGGCATTTTGGTCCTTTTCTGCTGCAGGAAAAGGACTAGGCCCCGCGGCCATGAGCGGGTAATATATCCCAGAGATTGAAATTGATAGTTGAAAACATTAAAAGAAGAAATTAACATGCTAATCAGATTTTATATGTAAATAGTTTAACTTAATGAAATTGCGCGCGCACCAGCACGGGACACTTGGCGAATTAGTTAAAGCATTCTTTTTGAACTCAAAGAAAAAACCACTGTAACAAGTGGCTTTTTTATTTGGCTGATAGTTGGTATGTTTAAGTATGGATGGCGTAGACAATATCATTAAGGAATTTGTAAAGTATGGTGGAATATACCCTTTCAATAAAAGCGATGTATTTGATGTAGCTGATGTAAATAGATTGAAGTCTGAGGGTATAATTGAACATCAAAAAAGAACTACTTGGCGGCTAACTAAAAAGGGTTGGCAAATAGTTGAATCAGGGAAAAGCTGGCGTGAATGGCAGGATCATTCAAGTATTACAAGTATTCACATTGGGCATAATATCTCAAATTCAACCATGAATCATTCTGATTTGTCCACAAATGCTTTAAACTCGCCTATCACTATGCCTGCTAGTATACAAAGTAAACAAAGTATAATGGTAGGTATATTAAAATTAATTTCTGAAAATATTGTTAAGGTCATAATCGGCGTTGTTGTAGGATTATTAGCTATTTATTTCGGTATAACCAGTGTTTAGTGGCCATTGCTTTTATCCCAACTCGTATGTAGTTACCCTCCAAAGGGGGAAAGCATGGTGCCTAAGGAATTTGAATAAAGAGGAAAATTTTTTCTGATAGCAGTGTATCTAGGCGTCCCGTATCCCCCGCCTGTCCAAAGGACTCCTTCGGAGAGGGGGAATTAAAGGGGGAGGTAATTTATATTATTACCTGATCACTTTGGTATTTCCGCCATTCGCTATCGCAATATCCATTGGCTTGTTCGTTTTCCAGGAACCGGCTGTGAAATCAGGGATTTTAACAGTCATTTGGTTTGCAACCGACCATTCGGTCAAAGGCCCGATGGCACTCCATAATGCCGCATCATATACGTCCTGATCAAGCGGAAGACCATTCCGAAGACAATCCATTGTACGCCAATCCATTAAAAAATCACCGCCACCATGAGCACCGACCTGCTTCGCAATTTCACCCAGCTTCTTTACAATATTAGGCTCATACTTCTTTTGCAAGGCCTTAAATTCATCATCTGTTATCCAGGTTTGGGCATCAGATCCTCTCCAGGTTTCAGGTGTTGCTTCCCTCGCGACAGAAATTTTTTCTACAGGAAACTGGATAGCTGTAGCTTTAGTTCCGCTGATTACCAATCCGTCAGATTTAGGACGGGGTGATGTAACATCATGCTGCAGCATAATGGTGCGTCCCATATTTGTGCGAATAGTGGTGGTATTCATACTGCCTCTGAAAGGCTTATCGACAAATTGCTTATAAAAATCATCTTTAGCTGCCATCTTTTTCGCCAGGTCATTCATCATAAAATCATTACCTGAAACTGACACCAGGTACTCGAATTTATCTCCCCGATTAATATTCATTACCTGAGCAATCGGTCCCAGACCATGGGTTGGATACAGATTACCGGTTCGGCCGATATTCTCCTTTAAACGCCATAGATCATAATACTTATCTTTTGAAAAATGACCATAGAGCAAATGATGAATATAGGCACCCTCTCCATGAATAATCTCCCCAAAAAATCCTTCCCGAGCGAGGTTTAACATCAAAAGTTCATAAAAACCGTAACAGGCATTTTCCATCATCATGCAATGCTTTTTGGTTCTTTCGGAGGTTTCAACCAATTGCCAGCACTCTTCCACTGTTTTTGCGGCCGGCACTTCTATACAAACATGTTTTCCCTGATTCATCGCATAAACCGCCATAGGAGTATGCAAATGCCATGGGGTAGCAATAAAAATCAGGTCGATATCTTTACGTTCACAGACCTTTTTCCAATCCTCTTTGCCGGTATACATGTCGGGTTTGAAATTGGTCTTTTCAATCCTTTTCATTGATGAATCCAACCTGTCCTGACGCAAATCACACAGTGCCTTTATATCAACCCCTTCAAGAATACTCACCTGGCCAAGATGCGCCGGACCTCTGTTGCCTAAACCAATAAAACCAATTCTGACCACATCGAGCTTAGGTGCGGCATAGCCCGACATATTAAAATGCTGGATACGAGCTGAATGTTCCTGTTCAGCCCGATTATTTTCAGGTTCTGAAGCAATACCATTCAATACACCTGTTCCGGCTACGGTAAGCCCTGCCATGCCGGTCAGCTTTAAAAAATCCCTGCGATTGTTTTTCATAATAGAATACTGTTTTTTAGTTAAATACTGTTTCTCCCTGCTTTTTGAGACCCGTGCGCATTTTTGCGAACTCCGCCCTGTATTCATTCAGACTGTTGCCATTAATCTTCTGCCCCGACATGGTAACGGGATTCAAAATTGTGATCCGTTTACCACTAAGTGCTGCAGCCAGTGACACATCCCCCCAGTTCAGAAATCCCGGAAGGTGGATTGCCATACTGAAAAAATCAAGAGAACCGCTATTATCAAACTGATAGCTTAGTGGTGCATCCCTTAAAATTAGATCATCAACATTTCCACCTGTAGCAGCAAGGAATAAAGCTGCCAGTCCGGCTTCCTTATTACCATCAATACTCAACTTCTGAGACTTATAGTTTGACTTAAGGAAGTCAGATACCACATTCAGTTCCTTTACCCATTCGCCCAAAATAGTTTTGCCAAGCCATAATTCAGATCGCGATAAGGTGTGTAAAACCATGCTTTTATTGTTAGCAATCTCCTTGGTGGAAGTGGTCTCACCGGTACCGGATAATTCGACAATTACTATTCCCTGCCCCCTACTCTTTAATTCACTGATTAATTCGCTTGAAATTCCCTTTTTTCCTGAGGTATTGCTGATGATCATATATCCAAGTTTTGGGTCTGCAGGTGCCAGGTGCAGGATTGGAATCAGTTTACTATCAGAGCTTTCTAAGGCAAACCGGTCCCAACCCCCAAGCCTTTCAAACTGGTGTACTTTTTTTAGTTCTGATTGGTCATTAATCCTCAATACATTACGAAGTTCTTTTTGCTTTTCAAGAACATTCAAATTGCTTTTATTCAGAAAGGCAGTTCTTAATTCCTTTCCACGTTTCTCACAAAAATCTGCAGTTGTTTGTACTCCCGGATCACGTTTACCAATTGGGTAAACGAGTAATTTATCCTCCGGTAACAGCTCAAAACCTGATTCTTTTTTAGGCATACCCGTTCCAATTCCCTTCAGGTGAAGATCAAACCATCCCAGCATTGCTTCCCGGTTCTCAGGCCAATAACCATGGGTTTTATCGAATATCTGATAAGAAATATTCTTCTCCACTCCTAACATTTTAAAAACCGGACTGGCATTACGAACCGTACGCTGCATTTCAAATGGTAAAAAAGCAGGTGCAGAATCTTGTTTGTGATTACACATCATAATAGCCCGTGGGGCCACCAGGGCTATAATTCCAGCTTCTTCAGTAAAAGTTAATCCATCAGGCAGTAATTCACAGATACAATTTGACCGCATCACATACGATTCAAAAGTTCCAACACTCACTACCGGCACAGCCGCTTTAATGCGTTCATCCATTGCAGCGAGCCACATCGTTTGATTCCCGCCACCACTTGCACCCGTTGCGCCGATATTCTCTGGGTCGACAAAAGGCAATGAGCTCAGTAAATCGACTCCCCTGATATTATCGGAAATCTGTAATCCTGCAAGAGATTCCCCAACATTTAAAAGTGAAGCTCCAAGACTGGCTCCATGATAGTCAAATGCACCATGTACCGATGTCCTTTCCCCCGAACCCCATGGATCAATACTCAGGCATACATAGCCATCAAGCGCCAGACTATGACCCAATTGCTGCGGCCCCTCCGGATCAAATTTAGCTTTCCTCCAATGTCCGGGCATACTGATCACCGCCGGGAATGGGCCTTTGCCATCAGGAATATACAGATTAGCTGTCGCATAAACTCCGGGGCGGGTTTGAAATGCTATATTCTTAATCTTATAACCCTTCATCTGAATTGAACCGGTTTCCTTTATATCTAAAGGGAGCTTATGATTCACAATAAGACCGGTTTTTTGAATGATTGTTTTCCTTAGATTGGCCCGGTATTTTTCCCAATCCTGAGGACTATCGGGTAACTGATGCGTTCCAAACTTAATAATAGCTTCATTCCTCAACTTGCTTTCGAGAAAATCAGCATGGTTTTTTGTTAACACATCAGGCAGACTGTCGGCAACTAAATCAATAGTTCTATAAATATTTTTGGAATTAAACAGGCTGGCAGAAAAAGCATAGGTCCACCCGATTGCAAATAGTAAACAAAAAAATATCAGTCTTTTCATATCATTTTGGATTCTTAGATCTTGTAAATATTTTAGATGAGTCAATCAGAGCTAATGCTATTCAAAAACACCGGAAACAACTTTTCAGCATTTGTCCGGTATATTTTGTCTACGACTTGCCGCGGCAATTTTAGCCCCTTGAATTCACCTTCTACCTTTGGGACACGCATTATTTGATCGCTCGTAAAAAACTTCCAATGGCGCATCCATACCTCTTGAGCATGTTTTTTTATTCCTGCAGGATCTTTTATACCATTGTTAACTATATCCATTGCCGAACTTCTTAAATCAGTACCATAAACAAGTCTGTCCTGATACTTAATAAAAAAATCATGCACCTTTTGCCATTCGGTTAAAGTCTGATACTGCAAATGTGAAACCCGTTCTGCCATATCAACACTCATGTTAGGATATTTATCCAGACGCTTTGCCAGTTCATCTACACTCCACTCCAAACTCCCCAAATGCGCTCCTATAAATACCAGGTCGGGATGTTTTTCGAGCATCCTATCCCTTGCATTAATATAATCATCGTACGAAGGTCGCTCAGGATGTAAATACATATGCTCTTCGGGATGTGCGCGGGCGTAATCCCGGTTTCCATTAACTGTCATCTTTTCCAATGGCAACCAGGAGTTTCTATGTTCTCCGAGATGTCCGATCAAAGGGATTTGGTTCTTTGCCAGGTAGTCTAGTACAGGATCAAAGCGGGGATGGTCTATCATGACCAGCTGACCATTTTTATCCTTGAGAAAGAAACCTATATTCTTCCATACTTTTACCCCAACGGCACCATTTTCAACTGATTTTTTAATATAACTTATCGCCTCATCCTGCCATCCATCCTTATTAAAGTTGTCGAGTGAAAAAGTAGTTGCCCAGGCATTCCGACCAGGAAATGCCTGTACCATCTTTGCTGAAAATTTCTGCTGTTCTTCAATAGGTTTACCGCCTGATTTGAATACATTCAAATTGAGGAAGCGAAAATTATCTTCTTTAGCCTGATTTATGAAAACTGTATCCGCATAATTTTGGATATGCATATGTGCATCAATCTTGCGAACAGACTGAAAATCTTCCGGAGTATAGTATTCGGTAATTGAATCCTGATTTCCTGCATCCGGACTTTTTACATTCGAACAGGAATATAATAATAGAAGAAAAACTATCAGGCCTGAGTATTCAAATCTTAGGATTCTATTCATTTATCAATAATTTTAGTTTTCAGAAAAATCTAATTTCCGAATCATTTCTAATTAATCCTTTTTTTTCTAAGGGCAATCAATCTTTCCCGGAAATTTTACCTGAGTTAAATTAGTATTTATATTACTGAATCCCACATGATTTTTTGATTTGTGCAGTTCAATTACATTTGTTCATTTGCTAATTCGCCCTATCTTTACAGCATGAATATTCTCTTACTTGGTTCGGGTGGTCGTGAATGTGCTTTTGCGTCCAAAATGGCAGAAAGCCCGCATTTATCACAGCTATATATCGCGCCTGGCAATGCGGGCACATCGGCCTATGGTAAGAATATAAATTTGAAATTAACGGATTTCGAAGGTATAGCTGCTTTTGTTCTGAAAAACAATGTTGAGATGCTTGTAGTGGGTCCTGAAGAGCCATTAGTAAAAGGAATTCATGATTTTTTTCTCGAGCGTAGCGATTTATCGCATATTCCGGTTATCGGTCCGCAGAAAGAGGGTGCTCAGCTAGAAGGGAGCAAGGATTTTTCAAAGCAGTTTATGATTAAACATGGCATTCCAACTGCTAAATTCAAATCATTCACAAAAGCTAGTCTTGAAGATGGTTTAAAATATCTTGAAACCCAGAAACTTCCGATCGTTTTAAAAGCTGATGGCTTAGCTGCCGGCAAAGGGGTTCTGATCTGTGAAACTCTGGAAGATGCAAAAACTGAATTAAAGGCTATGCTTGCTGATGCAAAATTCGGGGAAGCCAGCAGCACAGTGGTCATTGAAGAATTTTTAACAGGCATAGAGCTGTCTGTTTTTGTTTTAACGGATGGTATATCTTATAAAATTCTGCCTGAAGCCAAGGATTATAAACGGATTGGTGAAGGCGATACCGGATTAAATACGGGCGGCATGGGTTCGGTTTCTCCCGTTCCTTTTGCTGATGCTGCATTTATGCGCAAGGTAGAAGAGCGGGTCATCATCCCAACGATTGAAGGATTAAAAAAAGATAATATCCCTTACAAAGGATTCATATTTATTGGCTTGATGGCTGCAAGTTCTTCTGATGGCAAAGAGCCTTTTGTGATCGAGTACAATGTTCGTATGGGTGATCCCGAAACTGAGAGCGTAATTCCGAGAATTGAAAGCGATCTTATTGAGTTGTTCCTGGGTGTGGCTGAAGAAAATCTTTCTGAAAAAGAATTAATAATTTCCCAAAAATTTGCCGCAACGATAATGATTGTTTCGGGGGGATATCCGGGAGAGTACCTAAAAGGAAAAACTCTTTCAGGCATAGAAAACCTGAGAAACTCCGTTGCATACCATGCCGGAACAGAACTCGAAAACGGTGTTGTAAAGACCAATGGTGGCAGGGTAATCGCCATCACTTCATTACAGGATAATCTTTTTGATGCAGTTCAAAACGCTACTGCTGATGCAGGAAGGATCTATTTTGATGGCAGGTATTATCGTCCTGATATCGGCGCTGACCTGTTGTAGTTTTTTAATTTTTAACTCTTTATTGGTAAAAATTAACTAATTAGAAAATTTATTTCTTATTAGGAAATAGTTCATTTAATTTATCTAAAAGATCAGGTCCGCGAAGATCCCGCCCAATGATTTTTCCATTGGGGTCAAGAAGGAAATTTCTGGGAATACTGCTAATTCGGTACAATGTTGCCGCTTCACTTCCCCAATATTTCAGGTCAGAAACATGTTGCCAGTTCAGATTATCTTCACGGATCGCAGCAAGCCAGCTCTTTTTATCCCTGTCGAGGGAAACCCCGAAAACGGTAAATCCTTGATTCTTAAATTGCCTGTGTGCATTCACAACATTCGGGTTTTCCTGACGGCAAGGCGCGCACCATGCCGCCCAGAAATCAAGCAAAACATATTTGCCTTTTAATGAAGATAGCGGAATCGCTTTGCCGGAAGTATCGGATAATGCGAATTCTGGAGCAAATGCGCCCACTGAGGTTTTCTTTTCAGAATCGATATAATCCTTTACCAGTTTGGCAGTTGAACTGCTTTGTATTCCTGAACTAAGACTACTCAGCAGGCTATCGGCTTCAAAGAAATTAAATTTGCTGCCGGCGATACTCGGAATCAGTAAGATCGATGCGAAAGCTGAGGGATTCTCTTTTACAAAAGAACGCTGAAACTCTATTAATTCCCTGTTAGCATTCCTGAATGGAATCCGATACAGGGCGGCTATAGAATCAGGAGAAATTCCCGCCTGCGATTTCAGTTCAGCCTCATTTCCAATTTGGTTTAACTTTTCAAAATAAGGCACCTGTCCAGAACTTAATCGTTCCATATCATCCTGTGCTTTTGAACCGCTTACAAGCGCATCATTAAGTCCTCCTTTGATCAGAACAGAGATACTACCATTGTCAAGAATGAACTGCTTTGATTTAGCCGGGTCCTTTTTATAATCCTGATCTATTGAAAGAAAAACGGGAACAGGCTCGTTGAAAGCTCCTTTTATGCTGAATTTACCGTCAATAACATCTACTTTTTGAACCTTCGGCTTCACATTGCTGAAAAAGGAACTTTCAGTGAAATAGAGGCTTTTGATCTCCGGGTTAGAGACCGTGCCATTTATGAAGTAGGAAGCCTGCTGGGCAAAACTGATCAGCGGACAAACAAGAAGTATTGTAAAATATATAATGTATTTGAAAATTCTCATGTGCTAAAAAACGTTAATCCTGCAAAATTAGTACTTATTAAAGGATAATTTCCTTTATTATTGGATGTGACATGAATTTCAGTATTTTCAATAGGCTCAAAAAATAATCCCATCCCGGATTAAATCCGGGACAGGGAAATTAAGAATGATAAAAATGAATGACCCAATCAGAGATTATCCAAAAAGCATCCGAAATAAATTCAAAGAACTATTTGAGCAGGAGGCCCTGATCATCCGTTCGCCGGGCAGGATTAACCTGATTGGAGAGCATCTCGATTATAATATGGGTTTCGTATTGCCTGCAGCAATCAATAAAGCAATCTGGTTGGGTATACAGAAACGGGATGACAATATGATAAACATGTACTCGCTTGATTATGATGACAATTACCGCAGTAATATACATGATATCACTCCATCAGGTAAATTATGGCCGGATTATATTCTGGGAGTCGTTGATCAAATTAAAAAATCACATTCTTTAAAGCATGGCTTTAATCTGGTGTTTGGCGGAGATATACCAGCCGGTGCAGGATTATCATCCTCTGCAGCCCTGGAATGTGCTATGGCCTATGCATTGAATGAACTCTTCGGACTTGATTATGAAAAAATCGATCTGGTAAAAATCGGACAAGCAGCAGAAAATGAATTTGTGGGGGTAAAATGTGGCATCATGGATCAGTTTGCGAGTATTTTTGGCAAAAAAGAGCATCTGATCCGGCTGGATTGCCGGAGTTTGGAATATGTTTATGTGCCATTCCATGCTAAAGACATTAAAATTTTGCTGTTTGATACGAGAGTAAAACATTCTCTGGCAGATTCGGCGTATAATCAACGCCGGGAGCAATGCGAAAAAGGAGTGAGCCTTGTACAAGAATACCACCCCGAAGTTAAAAGTCTGAGGGATGCTAATCAGGTGATGCTTGATTCTTATGTAAAAACTGTTGATGAAACTGTTTATCGCAGATGTACCTATGTAGTTTCAGAGATCAAACGACTTTTGAACGGATGCGAAGATCTCGAAAAGGATGATCTGATCAGCTTTGGCAAACGGATGTTTCAAACCCATGCCGGCTTAAAGGATCTTTATGAAGTTAGCTGCAGTGAACTCGATCTGCTGGTTGATCTGGTCAAGGACAATCCCGATGTGATTGGAGCCCGGATGATGGGTGGAGGTTTCGGAGGTTGTACGATCAATCTGGTAAAGTCAGAAGCAATTAGGGGTCTGATCAAAAAAGTTTCTGATGCTTACTTATCCAAAACAGGAACTGAAATGCTGGTTTATGAGGTAGAGATTGAGGAGGGAACGAGAATTAGTTGAGAATGGAGAGTGGAGAATTGATAATTAAATTCAGTGCTTACAGATAATATGAATGTGCAGTTTAGCTGTTCGACATGTTCCGAAGGGCATGTCGAATACCCAGATAATCTGGATTTGCAATCCAGAATTATAGAAAAATCTATTTAATCAAAATACTTCAAAAACAGATCTGATCTAAGGGCTATATTATTTTCACGGGAATCCAGATCTCTTCTTCAGATTCAGGATCTTCATTTTTGTACTTATCGCCCAATAATTCGAAATGAGGTCTGGTATCCAACTGATATTCAGATTGCGGTATCCATTCTGAGAAGATGTATTGAAAAATACCCGGGTCAGTACCTGGACCATTATAATTAAAAACGGCATACAAACCGGCATTCAAATTGAATGTTTCCATCCCAACAGGAACATTTTCAAAATCCCGGACTTCTACAGCAGCCCATTTTTCAAATGTTGTTGCTGGATTAAAGTTCAGGAAATAATCTGTGGGGTAGACCTGCATAGAGTATAAATCAGGAGTCTTAATACTGAAAATCTCTTTTCTGCGAGGCATGAAAGTAGCCCACAACATTCCGGTAAGGTTATTTGTTAAAGACATCATCCTATGGACACCAATTAGTTTTCTTTCAGACATATCTCTGATCTGTGGTTCAGGGTATTTTTTAGGTTTCATTCCTATCCGGGTAATCAAAGTTGATTTTAAGAATATTTAATCAGAAATGTAAATACCGTCAAATAAAACTATCCGCCAGTTATCCGGATCTTCAAATGTTTGACTCTTACCAATCCAATACGGATTTTCTGGCGGTACAGGCAGAACATTAAGATTGACAAATCTTTCTACCGCCCTTATATACTTATTATGATCATCATAATAAAAAACCAGAAGGTTTTCATTTGATGGATTGGGCAAAGAAGCCTTATTGATATGCTGCGTGAATTCCAAATGATAACTACTGCCCGGCATACCCAGCATTGCACCATCATAGCCCTCGTGTCCCGTAAAACTTCCTATTACTTCAAACCCCAATCCCTCAGTATAAAACCTGATTACTGCTTCCAGGTTATTTGTTGGTCTGGCAACCCTTAATTGTACTGCTTCCATATCATATTATTTTGTTATTTCTTCCGCTTTCTGCTTAAGCGCCTGGTTCATTGCAATAAAATTAGCCCTTGTATCCTCCCCGATCTTCTTTAGAATTGCTGAACTTAATATTCCTGAAAAATCCTCAGCATGAATGAGTTTTACCTGCCCTTGCGCTAACTCTTCAATCTGGAAATAGTGCCGGCCATCAAATAACCCTTTGAAAAACAGACTTCCCAACCAGGCAAAGGACTTCCCGGAATCCAGTTCAACAATTACCGGCTTGAAAACGAATATCTTATCCCCATTCTTTAAGGTATTTTTTAGTCTGCTGCCTTTTTCCAATTTTCCACTTATACCTACGATAAATGGATTCCAATCCTGATAAGATCCAAAATCAGTTAATATGCTCCATACCGTTTCAGAGGTCGCATTAATGATAATTTCTGTTCTGATGCTTTTGTTCATTTTAGATTTAATTTAATGAAACAAAGGTAATTGGGGCTCCGGGACAATCTCATTAACATTTGTAAAGAAAAACTACTCTCTCAACAACCTTTTCCGAATCCGACTCAGGGAAACTGGTGTAATACCTAAAAATGAGGCAATAATATAATGAGGCACTCTAAGGAGGAGATCGCCATGTTGTTTTTCAAATTTCCTGTACCTCTCTTCAGGACTATCCAAGATATAAGAAGAGAGGATTTGTTGTGCATTTATGAATCGCTGTTCCGCAACCTTTCTTGCCAGGATATTCATCTTTAGAATTCGCTCGTATAATTTATTCAAATCCTGATAATTAATTACCAAAAGGTCAGAATCTTCGAGTGTTTCAAGTGTCTGTATACCTGGACTTTGCTTTAAAAAGCTGTCATAACAACTTGCAAACAGTTTTTCTTTAAAAATGTAGGCAGTTATATCTGATCCGTCTTTTGTATAAAACAAGCGGAGTAGGCCTTTATTAATAAAATAAAGCTCCCTGGCAATTTTCCCCTCTTCACTAAGTTTAAACTTTCTGGGAACCTGGCGATAAGTAAAATGACTTTCTATTATTTGCTTCTCATCTGGAGTAAAGCTGCAGAATTGGGACGTAGCTTCGTAAAAATACTGAAACATTGTTTATTGAGATTAAGGCAAGGATATTAATCTTATTAAATATAGAGTTAATTAAACCAATCTAATCACTGTATTTATAACCCGAATCACAAAGCACGGTGACAACATTCAGCGCTAGTTCCTTTGCCAACAAATACTTCTGAGCCGCAATTGCATTCGCTGCTGCTGAATAACCCACATATAAACCCTGATCTGAGGATAATCTCTTTTTCATATCCCTTACCTCCTCATCACTTACTGTAATAAAATCATCTGCCAATGCCTCATCCCAATGCGGCGGTATCAGTCCGTAGGCAGTACCCTGAATAATATGCTTTGGATCATCAACTTTTCCTGTCTTCAGGATCGCTGCCTTCTCTGGTTCAACAGCAATGCATTTGATGTCTGGATTGACTGATTTCAGGTATTTCGAAGTCCCGACGAATGTCCCACCACTACCAACAGATGCGATAAAAACATCAGCATCAGGTAAATCCCGCAGAATTTCAGGTCCGGTATGATTAAAATGTGCTCTAATACAGGATGGATTATTGAACTGATCTGCATAGAATGCATTCCTGTTATGAGCAATATCTTTTGCAACATCGACAGCCAGGGCAATATCAGCACCGGTTACCATTCCGGGACTACCATCAACCTGTTTGGTCAGAACGATCTCTGCTCCAAAAGCACTCAGGATCTTTCTGCGTTCGGGACTGTTCCCTTCCGACATCACAGCAATAAATGGATTTCCAAACTGCCTGCAAACCAAAGCCAGACCGGCACCCATATTCCCGCTGGTCATTTCCACAACAGTTTGCCCTCTTTTCAAACTCCCATTCTCATAGGCATCCAGAATAATCTGATAAGCTGCCCGGTCTTTTACACTTCCTCCCGGCTGTAAATGCTCTGCCTTGGCATAGATCTTTCCGGGCAAAGCAGCGCTGATCTTGTCGAGGAAGATTAATGGGGTGTTGTGGATGAGGTTTAGGGTGCTCAAGGGTTTCCAGACTCACTAATTTTTCATTTCCACACTAAAGCAAATCTTCGCATTTAGTGCTTTGAAAACTTTCAAGATTGTCTCTACCCGGGCATCAGTCAGACTGTTTTCAAGTTTGGAGATTTGAGCTTTTTGTACCCCGACCAGCTTGCCCAACTCTTCTTGTGTTAATTTACGATCTAATCGTGCCTGTTTTATCGCTTCTCCTAAAAGGTCGAGACGCAATTCATTTTCAAAAGCTTCGCGCCTGGGTGTTCCCGCTTGACCGATATGTTTATCAGTGATTTCCTCGAGAGAAAAAGTTTTCAAGCCTTGATTACTCATTTTTGGGTGTATTGAGTGAAAAATATAGTTTTCTCAAACTTTCTGCTTTAATCAGATCAGCCTGAGGCGTTTTTTGTGATTTTTTAATAATTCCATGGGTACAAATAATGAGAGTTTCTGCACTCATACGCTTGTCCCAAAATGCAAAAAGCCGGTATTGTATATTCTTGTAAAGAGTTCTAAACTCCCAGACCTCATCGTTTAGCTTTTTAAAGAGCTCCCTATCATATGAATATCGAGCTTTTGTGATATTGTAAATGATTTTGACCCTGATTTTCTCATCCAGAAGTTCGAGAAATTCAGCCGCCTCTTCCAAAAATTCAACACGAAACTTTGGCTTCTGTAAATTATTATTCAAAGATAAAAGTTTCTTATTAAGGAAACAAACTATTTCCTTAATAAAGCTTCTATTAAAAAAGAAAAAGACGAAAAATAAGTGTTTAAAGGATGGTACTAATTAGTTATCGGTAAGAATTATAATCATGAGAGTGCATGCCATCTGCCGAAATTAATCAGTTTTCAAAAAATCACCATCCACGATAAGCAGTTTAACACCATTCTCAGTAACAGAACGATGCGAACTCAATTCATCCGAAACTACATAAGTGCCCCCTTTTTCGAGTTTAACGAGTTCACCGGTATTTAGCTCAGAGACAAACACTCCTTCCAGGCAATGAACTATATGCCCTTTCTGACACCAATGGTCTGCCAGATAACCTTTTGAATACTCAACTAAGCGAATCCGAAGTCCGGGAAACTGAATGGTCTGCCAATAAGCGGTCCCGCTTTCACCCTGGTGCTCGGTTTTTTCAATAGCTGACCAGTTGATTGTTTGGAAAGGGATCTGGCTCATTTTGGTAATCTGCCCCTTCTTAAATATACCTGTTCACCAGGTTCTCCAGATACTCCTGCTTTCCACTCCTAACTTCCGGTTCACCCATCTCAAGAGCAAGGTTTCTCAGATCTTCAAGTGTCAGCTTTCCTGCTTCAAAATCTTTGCCTTTCCCCGAATCAAAAGAGGCATAACGATCCTGGCGGATCTTTTTATAATCCGAGTGCTTTAAAATATTATCAGCAGCAATCAGGGCACGGGCAAAAGTGTCCATACCGCCGATGTGAGCATAAAATAAATCGGCAGGATCAGTTGAATTTCTGCGGATCTTGGCATCAAAATTAATACCTCCGCCACCAAAACCTCCGGCTTCAATGATTACCAGCATCGCTTCTGTCAGTTCATTAATATTATTTGGGAACTGGTCGGTATCCCATCCATTTTGATAATCACCCCGGTTCGCATCGATCGATCCAAGCAAGCCCGCATCGGCACTCACCTGCAGTTCATGCTGAAAAGTATGTCCTGCCAATGTTGCATGGTTAACCTCAATATTCAGTTTAAAATCATCCATCAGATCATACTGACGGAGGAAACTGATTACAGTAGCGGCATCGTAATCATACTGATGTTTACTTGGCTCACAGGGTTTTGGTTCAATGAAGAAAGTACCTTTAAATCCATTTTTACGCGCATAATCCCTTGCCATGTGCAGAAATTTAGCGAGATGCTCCTGCTCACGTTTCATATCGGTATTCAGCAGACTCATATATCCCTCACGCCCACCCCAGAACACGTAATTCTCACCATTGAGGGCAATAGTGGCATCCAGCGCTGCCTTTACCTGTGCCCCGGCATGGGTGAGGACATGAAAATCAGGATTAGTCGAGGCTCCGTTCATATAACGGCGATGAGAGAAAAGGTTGGCAGTGCCCCAGAGCAATTTCACTCCGCTGGCCTTTTGTTTTTCTTTTGCATAAGCAGTAATTGCCTGCAGTCGGCGCTCATTTTCTAAAACATCCTTGCCATAATCTACCACATCCACATCATGAAAACAGTAATATGGCAGATTCATCTTGGTAATAAACTCAAAGGCCGCATCCATTTTATCTTTTGCACGTTCAAGCGCATCACTTTTGGTATCCCATTGAAAAATATGGGTTGGCTCTCCGAAAGGATCTGATCCATTTCCAACAAATGAATGCCAGTAGGCACAGGCAAAACGCAGGGTTTCCTTCATTGTTTTCCCGGCAATAATCCTGTTTTCATCATACCAGCGAAATGCCAATGGATTATTGGATTCTGGCCCTTCATATTTTATCTGGCCTATGCCATTGAAAAATTCTTTATCTCCTGTTATGATATTTGCCATTCTGAAATTTTTACGTTTTCGAATTTATAGAATTAAATAAGAATTGGAGAAAAACAAAAGAACAAATCTTCGGCATGACAATGTATCCGTCATTCCGAACGCAGAGAGGAATCTCGAACCTATGAGCATAGTTAGTATTTACAGTTCTTTTTAACAGATCCCTCCTCGCGGCAAAATTTTTGAATAGAAAACTATTGTAATCGCTTGTCTGGATTGACGGTAATACATTAAGTTCCCGTTCGATGATAAAAACCTATATTTAGAATCATATTTATCATTCCGGACAGCCTCAATAAACACATCTCATGAAAGCATATCTATTAACCTGCCTTAGCCTGATCATTTGCCTTCAGCTTCATGCTCAAAATCATGAAGAATCAAACTATGACGAGTCCAAAGTACCAGCATATACCCTACCGGATGTTCTTAAAGCAAGTGATAATAATACTATAAAAAATAAGAGGACTTGGGAAAAGATAAGAAGACCTGAAGTGCTGACTTTATTCGAAGATAATATTTACGGACAGGTCCCTAAGTCTTTTGAAGATATCCGGTTTTCTGTCCTTAGCGAGGATAAAAGCAGTATGAATGGCAAAGCGCACCGCAAAGAAGTTCTGATTGAGGTGTTTAACAAAAATAAAAGTGTAAAAATCAATCTTGTGCTTTTTACTCCCAATAATGCTTCAAAGCCGGCTCCTGCATTTTTACTGATCAACAATCGGGGCAAGGAGAATACCGACCCCAGCCGAAAGATAATAAGCGAATTCTGGCCTGCAGAAGTAGTGATTGATGCAGGTTATGCCATTGCAGCTTTTCATGTGAGTGATCTTGCACCGGATAATAAGGATGAATTTATAAATGGGGTAATGCAATTATACCCCGAACAATTAAAGGCTGATAATGGCATGCGTGCCATCGGCGCCTGGGGATGGGGAGCCAGCCGGGTGATGGATTATTTTGAAACGGATTCACAAATCGATAAAAAGAGGGTTGCACTTACCGGACATTCACGAGGCGGGAAGGCCTCTTTATGGGCAGCAGCACAGGATCAGCGTTTTGCAATGTGTATTACAAACTGCTCTGGAAGTACAGGAGCGGCACTTGCCCGCAGACAATTTGGAGAAAGGGTAAGAAGGATCAATACTTCATTCCCTCATTGGTTCAACACCAATTATAAAAAATACAATGATCATGAAGAGCTTTTGCCTGTTGATCAGCATATGCTCATCTCTCTAATCGCTCCCCGCCCTGTTTATGCAACGAATGCTTCCGAAGATCTCTGGGCTGATCCTACAGGCACTTTTCTGTCCCTGAAAAACGCGGAAGGTGTTTATAGTTTGTATGGTTTAAAATCAAAATTACCGGAGGTTCCTCCGGGCTTGAATACCCCTGTTATTGAATCTCCTCTGGCCTATCATAACCGGGAAGGAAAACATGATATGACTGTGTACGACTGGACGCAGTTTATAAGGTTTGCTGATTATCATTTTGGGAAGGGGAGGTAGGCTTGTCATCAGCCTTGGGCTGAGCTCTTATGTTTCGGCACAAACTTTCATCCCGGCCTGCCGTCATCCTAAACGCAGTGAAGGATCTCTAACCTAAAGCACTGAATTAATTTTAAGTACATGCTCATTGGCAACAGATCCCTCCACGCGGCATGATATCTATACATAATTACGATTTTCAACGCGTGTCGGGATGACGGAATACTACGAAGCAAGCCTACAAATGTCCCCGCAGCAATTCTTTCCACTCCTGGTATACCACTTCATAATCTTCTGATTTTTGAGGTTCAATTTTGCGAAGCGGTTTCAAATTTGAAAATGCATTTTCAGTACTGAATTCTCCAACACCAATCCCTGCTCCGATCGCTGCTCCGATACTTCCTTCATTGGAATACAATTCTACCGGAACCCCGCAGGAATTAACAAATGCTTCAATAAAAAGTTCACTTGAAAACATATTGGCTTTACCGGCACGAATGAGTCCGGGTTTCATGCCGTTCTCACGCATAATGTCTAGTCCGTAACGAAAAGCAAAGGCTATACCTTCCTGGACAGCCCTAAAAATATGTGCCCGGCTATGCAGGTTCAGGTCGATATGATGGAAATGAGCACCGATATTCTTATTTTTAAGCATGCGCTCTGCTCCATTTCCAAAAGGCAATATCCTCAGTCCATTACTACCCAGGCTGATGGCTGTGGCTTCAGCATTCATCGTATCATAAGCAATCTCCGGAGCAATTACATCTCTCGTCCAGCGATTCAGAATGCCGGTTCCATTGATGCAAAGCAATACCCCGATTCGCTTTTGTTCATTCGAAAAATTAACATGAGCAAAGCTGTTAATCCGTGATTGCTGATCACACGTTAATTGATCTGAAACCCCATAAATCACCCCGGAGGTCCCACCATTGGCCGCAACTTCACCCGGTTTTAAAACGTTCAGGGAAAGAGCATTATTGGGCTGATCTCCTGCCTTATAGCTTACAGGAATACCCTGTTTTAATGAAAGCCTGGCAGCAATTTCAGCACTCAGGCTACCATGATCAGAAAATACAGGCTGAATCTCAGGGAAAATATCTTCAGGGAAGCCATAATGATTTAAAACATCCTTTGAAAGTTCATTCCTGGTAAAATCCCAGAATACACCTTCCGAAAGAGATGAAACGCTGATATTGATCTCCCCGCTAAGCTTCATCCCGATAAAATCTCCGGGAAGCATCACTTTATAGACCTTTTCGAAAATTTCAGGCTCATTTTGCTTCACCCAGGCCAGCTTTGAAGCTGTAAAATTTCCAGGAGAATTAAGCAGATCGTTCAGGCATTTTTCTTCACCAATCGTCTGAAATGCATTACTACCGATCTCCACTGCCCGGCTGTCGCACCAGATGATCGAATTCCGGAGTACCTTTTTCTCTTTATCAACCAATACCAGTCCATGCATTTGATAGGCAATTCCAATTGCCCCTACAGCTTTCGGATCGTACAATCCGGTGGAATTTGCCTTAATAATTGCCTGCTGAACATTTTCCCACCATATTTCAGGCGATTGTTCCGCCCATCCGGGATGTTCAGCTATGATCGCAGTTTCAAATTCAGGATATTGAACCGTACACAGGCATCCCTGAGTTTGAGAATCAATAACAGATACTTTAATTGATGAAGTGCCGAGGTCGATACCGAGTAGTAGCATGCTGGTTGTTAGTGGTTAGTAACTGGTTGGTAAGATCGAATCATTTCAAATTTATCGTTAATTTCTTTACTCTTTGATCCTTGTTCATTAATCCAATTAATATTCAGGAAGGTTCCATTATGAGCAATTGATTTGACTGGAACAATAAAATAAAACTTAAAACCTACAACTTAAAACTTAAAACTCAAATAAGCTTTTGATACGTCCTCCACCATAAATCAGGCATCTCACCTGAATTGGCCGTCTGATAATCTTCATAACGGCAGGGTACCAGGTGATGCCTTTCATTCTTTGACTTGCCGGCAGGATAGGGAACCTGCATCCACCAGCGATTTGATTTTTTGCTTTTTACAAAGACCAGCTCATGAGAACCATCCTTAAGTCCGGCTCTATAGGTGATATACTGAGATTTAGGTAATAAAGGAAATTCCTTTTTCCTGTTATAAAATCCCTCCACAAAATACCAAACCATCTGAGCCAGTAACATTGCTGTCTGTCCGTTCAAATCATAAGCCGGATTATACTCATAAAATCCTATCGAAGAAAGCTTGTCATTCATACCGGCATACCTGGCGATCTGGCATGCATTCTCTCCATAAAATCCATTTGGAGTAGCGTTAGCATTTCCGGCAGCATCCGAAGAACGAATTGCAGAAATATCAATACTGATCATATTCGCATTGCGGATCACAGGCTCAGCAAGATTGATATTACCTGCAAAATCACCCAGGCGATGTACATCAAAATAGAGCTTATCCATCAGCTTCAGGCTTTCCTGATTAACATAGAAGGTCTGGTATCCGATATTGCTGAAATTAAAAAGAAAATTAGGTTCGTGTAAAAAAATCTTGTTGAGATAGGAAATTGAGGTAGTTTCAACAGTTCCATCTATGTTATCATCAAGATCAAAGTGCGAATCAACGACCAGGAGATCAACTTTCTGTTCCAGTTCCTCATAAGCCATGAACTGAGGATATGTCAGATCCTGACCACCGCCAATTATTACAGGTAAGATGTTCCTTTTGATCAGTTCAGCAACTAAAAGTTTTAGAGCAACATAAGTATCTGAAACCTTATGCCCGGCACGGATATTACCAAGGTCAACGATACGGGTGTTATAATTACCCTCATTAAGCTCATAAAATTTTTTTCTGAACGCATCAGGAGCGAGGGCTGTACCAATATTATTGATCGAATTCCTGTCCTCCAGCACACCAATCAGTGCAATATCAAAAAGCCCACTGTCGAGATCTGGAAAATCATCATGGAAGGCAACGATCTTAGATCCTAAATGACTTGTATAAAAACCATTTTCTGGGCTAATGGAATCTAAATCAAGCGGACTAAGAAAATCGGATAATGACATAATAATTGTTCCTGTAATTTAATTGACAATTTTATAATTGAATAGCCCCCGATTAATTTTGCTTTATACAAAATTGAAGAAGAATCAGATAATTGAGAACAGACTCAAAGCAAATATCAGTTTATTCAGTTACTTTTGAAAGCATTAAAAAAAATTCATCCGGATGATTTTAGTTACCGGCGCTACCGGTTTTTTAGGTTCAGAATTAATCAGCCAATTGCTGCTCAGAGGGGAAAAGATCAGGGCAATCAAGCGGGATACTTCGCAGATACCCCAAATTTTAGCAGATAAAACAGATATCGAGTGGTTCAACGCTAATATTCTTGATTATTTTGCACTAAGCGAGGCTTTGGAAGGAATCAGTAGCGTATATCATTGTGCTGCGCTTATCTCTTTCCATCCTAAAGACAAAAAAGAGATGTTAAAAGTGAATGTTGAAGGCACTGCCAACCTCCTCAACATCTGCATGGAAAAGCATATCAGACGCTTATTACATGTGAGTTCAATTTCGGCTATCGGTGAGAGCAAAAAAGGCAATCTGATCACAGAAAAAGATCATTGGGAGTTTGGACCGGGTCAAAGTGCTTATTCAATTTCAAAATATAAGAGTGAAATGGAGGTTTTCAGAGCGGTAGCAGAAGGCTTAAATGCCGTCATCGTAAACCCCTCAATCATTATCGGCAAAAATGCAGGTAAAGAAGGCAGTGGTCAGCTCTTTGAATCAATCAGAACCGGTCTGAATTATTTTCCGGGTGGAAGTTGCGGCTATGTTGACGTAGCAGATGTTGCCGAAGCTATGATCCTTTTAATGGAAAGCAATATTTCTGACCAACGTTTCATAATCAATTCAGAAAACCTGACTTATAAAGAATTTTTTTCAAGCATTGCTATGAAACTTGGAAAAGAACCGCCTGCCATAGCATTAAAACCATGGATGATGTATATGGCCTGGCTGGTAAGTCGGGTAATTACATTATTAACGGGTAGAAGATTTGGTCTAAATGCAGAAACCGTTCGCAGTGCATTCAAAAAGCAGACCTATTCTAATGAAAAAATAAAAAAGGCTATAAATTTTAATTTTAAACCCGTTGATGAATCTATCAGCGAAATTTGCCTGCACCTTAAAAATAGTTAATACCCTAATTCATACAGCATTGAAGCAGTTTTATATCATCGATTTCGACAGTACATTTACCCAGGTAGAGGCATTGGATGAACTGGCACGTATCTCATTAATGAACCATCCCGACAGGGAGAATATTTATAAAAAAATTGAAGATCTGACCAATGCCGCGATGGAAGGTAAAATGTCGTTTCGTGAAAGCCTGACCGGACGAGTACAGTTGCTGGAAGCAGATCGCAGCCATTTAAAGCAATTGGTTAGCCTGCTGAAAAAGAAAGTTTCTTCCTCTTTCTCCCGCAATAAAACATTCTTCAAAAAACATACAGATTCAGTTCTTATTGTTTCGGGTGGATTTAAAGAATTTATAACACCTGTTGTGCTTCCCTATCATATCCGAAAGGAAAATATTTATGCCAATACCTTTGTTTTTGATGAGGCTGGAAAGATTATTGGTTATGATGAAAATAACCCGCTTTCAAATGAAGGAGGAAAGGTTAAACTATTGAAAGAACTTGATCTAAAGGGTGATATCTACGGAATCGGCGACGGACATTCCGATTTTCAGCTGAAGGAATTTGGGATGATCAAAAAATTCTATGCTTTTACCGAGAATATCGAACGTAAGACTGTTGCTGAAAAAGCCGATCATGTTACTCCTAGTTTTGATGAATTCCTGTATGTCAATAATTTACCCAGAGCCATTTCTTATCCTAAAAACAGGATTCTTTGTCTGGTGATAGGAGATGTACCTGATCTGGCTATTCAAACTTTAAAAAAGGATGGGTTTTCTATTCGCCATAAAAAAACTTTTGAAGAAAAATATGTACCTGATGTTGGGATGATGCTTCTGGCTAATGGTGAATTGCTTGAAAGACAAAAACTGGAACGTGCAGCAAAACTGAAGACCATCGGATATCTTGGAAACAGTGAACCGAAGCTCTCTCATGGCTTATGTACTGATATGGGCATTGTTATTTTTGACGATCCGAAGAACAACCCCAGGAATCCCGAATTTATTGCCAAAAGGATGATTAATTTTATCAACCATGGCCATACTTATGTAAGTGCTAACTTTCCTAATCTTCAGCTTCCGCGGATTTCGGGAGCTCATCGTTTGATTCATATCCACAAAAATATGCCAGGTATTATGGCTCAGATCAATAAGGTTTTTGCGGATCATCAGATCAATATTGTAGGGCAATACCTGATGACCAACCCAAGCATAGGATATGTCATTACTGATGTGAGTGATGAGTATGATAAAAAAGTTTTGAAGGCTCTGAAGCAGATTGATCATACAATTAAGTTCAGAATACTTTATTAAGCTGAAAGCAAAAAGCTCAAAGCCGAAAGCAGCTTAAATACGGTTTTTCGACAAAAATCATTAAATTGCCAACCTGATTAAATTTTAATACTGTGTCTGATAAATTAAATATTTCCATTACAAAAACAGCCCAATCACGTTTGGCTGATGTTGATTTCGATAATTTACCCTTTGGAAAGACTTTTTCCGACCATATGTTCATTGCGGATTACAGCGATGGGGAATGGAAGGACTTCAGGATTGTGCCTTATGGAGAGATCTGTTTCAGTCCGGCAATATCTTCCCTTCATTACGGACAAGCATTTTTTGAAGGTATAAAAGCCTATAAACATGCTGACGGAAAAGTCAGCATTTTCCGTCCTGATAAAAATGCAGAACGTTTTAACCTTTCTGCACAACGTTTATGTATGCCTGAACTTCCGGTTGATATCTTTTTAAAGAGTCTTGAAACATTGGTTGATCTGGACAGGGACTGGGTTCCCTCTAAAGCAAATCATAGTCTCTATATCAGGCCATTTATGTTTGCCACTGATCCTTATTTAGGTGTAACACCTTCATCTACTTACAAATACATCGTTTTAACCGGTCCGGTTGGTCCGTATTTTTCAAAGAACCTGAAGGTAAAAGTAGAAACCTATTATTCAAGAGCAAGTGATGGCGGATTCGGCTTTGCTAAAGCTGCAGGAAATTATGGTGGGTCTATGCTTCCGGCAATGAAAGCTACTCAGGAAGGTTTTGACCAGTTAATATGGACAGATTCGAAAGAACACGCATATGTTGAAGAATTGGGAGCTGCTAATATTATGTTCATGATGGATGGAAAATTAATAACTCCCTCTACCAGGGATACCATTTTGAAAGGCGTAACCCGTGATACCGTTTTAACTTTGGCAAAAAGTTGGAACATCGGAATTGAAGAACGCAGAATCTCGGTTGAGGAGATTATTAAAGGAATTAAAGAAGGTCGGATTACTGATGCATTTGGTGTTGGAACAGCCGCGACAATTGCGCATATAGCTGAAATCGGCCATGAAGGCGAACTCTATACCCTTCCTGACCCGGCAAAACGGGTATTCTCTAACCGTGTACTCGACACTTTGAATGACTTAAGATATGGTCGTTCAGTTGATGAACATGGGTGGAATTTTGCGGTCCGGTCCGGGTCAAGCCAAATGTCATTAAGTTAAGGTTGAGTTCAACCCTATTAATTGCTCTTTCGATTCTTCGGGGTCGGCTAATCTATTATGACATGTGGCCTCTACAGGCCAAATGGGCAAAACGGTACCAAACAGAAATCTTGAACGCTTAAATAATGACATTGGGGTCAAGCCCGGACTTACAAATGTGTTAGGCCAGGCTTGACCCGCTGTCAGCCCGTGCTTGACCCGGGCCTAATTCCTGTTCATCCTTCGTTCATCGCGTTTCTTCAACCGGTCATCACGTCTCTCTTCCCTGTTGTTCCGTTCAATTTCCATCTTTCTAAGCCTTGCGGCGATCTCAGCCTGAGTGGCAGCATCAAAGCCTATTGTATTTAAAAGCGCTTCTGCAAATCCCTTCCAGATCATATTGAAGAAAGAAGAATGTTCAGGCCGGGCATAATAAAATGCTGCCCTCCTCACTGGCTGACCTTTCATCGGATTATCGTCCTTTATGATCAGAATATTGGCAAAAATAGAAGCGATACCCTTTCGCTTTAAGCGACTGGAATTTTCCCTTGTTTCCAAAAGAGTAATTTTCAAATCATTGTAATAACAGGTCAGACTTCCTCTTACACCTTTAATACTTCCCCGACCGTTAAAATTCATCTCATTTATAAAACCCGATTTAACTTCAATCAGCGACAAAGGTCTGATTGCAGAATTGAACATCTCTGCATCAAGTTTACCTAGTTTTCCGGAAAACTGAAATGCTCCTGCAGGATCTGGCAGATTGAATTTCATTGCTATATCCAGTCGGCCACGATCCATTAAGAGTGAGGTCAGCTTTACATCACTGAATTTATTCTTAATCAGATTGAGGGAATCATTTGTCAGATTCACAATACTTCCATTGATTCCTCCAAATGAAAGAGTTCCCTTACGTCTTGAATCCGGATTGTACTCCGAATAATTGACATGTGAATCCTTCAACAATACAGTATCTATGGTAGTATCGAGCTGAAATCTTCTTAATGCCAGTTGAGGAAAATTAACACCTCTATCCCTAAGTGAGTCGGGTCTTCCCCTGTTCAAAAAAACTGACATCTTACCTTTATTTAATGTTAAAGAACTAGCAATTAACCTTCTGTCGCGATTCAATAACTTGTAGTCAACATTATTTAATGAAATATCCTCAAAGTGTGCAGAATACCGATTCTTCTGAAATTTAAATCTTCTTGAAAATTCCATCTCTGAGAATTTTGGCAGAAGGCGAAATCCTTTAATATAGGCATATCTACCTGCTGTAGAGGCTTTGAACTCGCTGAACTGAAGATTATAATTACCATCAGCAGTAATCGTTTTGTAACCAAGCAGTTCAGCATAAATATCTTTGGTATAATACAAACGGGAACGGTCGAATTGTGATGCCGAATCAATCAGAAGATCGCTGATTCTGAGGTACAGATCTTTTAGTTCGGTAATTCTACTTCCGCCCTCTGCACTATGATCGACATACTTGAAATCTGCATTTCTGAAAATGATATTTCCGATTTTTACCGAATTGAGATATGGGGAAAGGTGCTGGTAAGCTGTTCTCAAATCTTCCTCAGTAGATGATTTTGTATTTCTTGTTTTAGAAAATACAACTTTCAAAGTGGGCCTGTCAATCTCTATTGCACTTATTTCCAGTTTGCCTGATGAATATATTTTCCAGGGCTGTATTCTCTTTAAGATCAGTTCGCCTATTTCCACTTCATATAAATGCCTAGGCGCAATGCTGTCAACTTTCATCTTTTCGTACACCAGGGTATCGGGGATGAAGCGGATATTCGATACATCCAACCTTCCTGTTACAAAATTCACCCGGATATTTTGAAATTCAATTCTGTATAAACCATCTGTTGATCTGTCAATTGCTTCTTTGATCCTTTGTGTTAAAATAGGTTTCCAATAGTAGTTCAAATATACCGCCGCAACGCTTATCAGAAATATTGGTACCATTAAAACCAACATGATCCATCTTCGAAATAAAACTTTACTGCTTTTTAGAACCATAAACTATTCTCTGTTAGAAGCTAAGTTAACCTTAATCATTAACGTTTTTACAGATTAACTGATTGGTAAGTACAATTTAAAAAGATTGTTTGCTATTAAAAAGAATCTCTGCCAAATTGTCATTTTGCAGAAAAAACCATACTTTTGCAGCTAATTTAATAAAGAATGTTTGAGCGGCCAATAAACTTAAAAGATTCATCAGAAACAACATTGCATGATGAATCACGTCAGGGTGAAGCCTTAATTCTGGAAAACACCGGACAATATACAGGACGAAAACTTTACATAGAAAGTTACGGGTGTGCCATGAATTTTTCTGACAGTGAGATAGTTGCATCAATCATGCAGGGTATGGGCTTCGAAACAACATCTCAATATAAAGAAGCTGATGTCATTTTTATAAATACCTGCTCTATTCGTGACAATGCTGAACAGCGGGTAAGAAACAGGCTGCGTGAATTTGGAGCGGCGAAAAGTAAACGGCCGGGAATGACCATTGGTGTACTTGGCTGTATGGCTGAGCGTTTAAAATCGAAATTTCTGGAGGAAGAGAAACTTGTTGACCTTGTAATCGGACCTGACTCTTATCGTGATTTGCCAAATCTGATCGCCAAATCAGATGACGGAATACGGGGCGTAAATGTTATTTTAAGCAGGGAGGAAACTTATGCTGATATCAGTCCGGTAAGATTGAACAGCAATGGCATCTCAGCCTTTGTATCCATCATGCGCGGTTGCGATAATATGTGCTCATTTTGTGTGGTTCCCTTTACCCGGGGTAGGGAACGCAGCAGGGATCCTCATTCAATAGTTCAGGAAGCCCGTGAATTATTTAAAATTGGATACCGTGAAGTGATCTTACTGGGTCAGAATGTTGATTCTTACAAATGGGAAGCCTCACCCCAGCCCTCTCCAAAGGAAAAGGAGCCGGATATTTCCCTCTCCCCTCTCCTCCGGAGAGGGGTTGGGGGTGAGGCCCTAAACTTTGCAGGACTATTAGAACGTGTTGCCCAAATCGACCCGCTCTTAAGAGTACGATTCTCCACTTCCCATCCAAAAGATATAACCGATGAGGTATTGCAAACGATGAATAAGTATGAAAATATCTGTAATCATATTCATCTTCCGGTACAATCAGGTAACTCCCGGGTGCTGGAACTGATGAATCGTACCTATACCAGAGAATGGTATATTGAGCGGATTAATACCATTAAAAATCTCATTCCTGATTGCGCAGTTTCATCAGATATCATTATTGGATTTTGTACAGAAACTGAAGAAGAGCATCAGGATACGCTAAGCCTTATGGACTATGCCCAATTTGATTTTGCCTATATGTACACCTATTCAGAGCGCCCGGGCACACTTGCCGCCAAGCGTTTTGAAGATGACATTCCGGAAGCTGTGAAAACCCGAAGGTTCAATGAGATCCTGAAAAAGCAGCAGGAATGCTCTTTGAACCGACTGCAGCAGCATATTGGCAAAACTCATAAAGTATTGATTGACGGATTCTCCAAGAAATCAGATCAGGATTTTTCGGGCAAAAGCGAACATAATATCACAGTAGTTTTTCCGGTAAATCAAGCTTATAAAGCTGGCGACTATGTAGATGTCAGAATAGAACGATGTACCCCGGCCACTTTAATAGGGAGAATTAAGGCTGATGTGGAGATTTGAAAATTTGGAGATTTGAAAATGTCAATACTATTGATTAAAAATCAGCCGGTTAAAACAAATTAAAAAAATAAAGATTGATTTGGAAATGAAATAGCATCATCAAATTTCCAAATCATCAAATCATCAAATTACAATAATGGATGTTCAGGACATAAAAAACAGATTTGGTATCATTGGTAATTCACCTCTACTTAACCGGGCAATTGATATAGCCAGGCAGGTAGCACCAACCGATATTTCTGTGTTGATTACGGGTGAAAGCGGAAGCGGTAAAGAGGTTTTTTCACATATTATTCATGCATTGAGCGCCCGTAAACATGGGCCATTTATCGCAGTTAACTGTGGTGCGATACCAGAAGGAACCATCGACTCAGAACTGTTTGGACATGAAAAAGGATCATTCACTGGGGCACATGATGCCCGTAAAGGATATTTTGAGGTAGTTGACGGCGGAACAATATTTCTGGATGAGGTTGCAGAACTACCAATCGGGACTCAGGCTCGCTTGTTACGGGTACTGGAAACAGGCGAATATATCCGTGTTGGTTCTTCTAAAGTTCAGAAAACAAATGTGCGTGTGATCGCTGCTACGAATAAGGATGTTTTTGATGCAGTAAGTGCCGGAAAGTTTAGGGAAGATCTTTATTACCGTTTGAACACCGTACCATTGAAAATCCCTGCATTAAGAGAGCGGAAAGAAGACATAAATTTACTGTTCAGGAAGTTTATTGCCGACTTTACAGATAAATACAGAAGCCCTTCGGTACATCTTGAACAAAGTGCACAGCAGGTTTTAATGAATTATAGCTGGCCGGGTAATGTCCGTCAGCTTAAAAATATCGCCGAGCAAATTGCTGTTCTTGAAAAAGACAGAAATCTTTCGGCAGAAAACCTGCAGAATTACATTCCTACTGAGGCCGGAAGCACCCTACCTATGCGTATTCCAAACCAGAACAAGGATGATTATTCTGAGCGGGATATTCTTTATAAAGTGCTTTTCGATATGAAGAAAGATATGGTGGAACTAAAAAAACTGGTGGCAGAGATTATACAAAACGGGGGTAATACATCAAACATTCAGTCAAACCAGAAGGTAATCAATCAGCTTTACAGGGATATCGAAATACCCGGTAGTACTAAAACCAGCCCTGATCAGCATCCTCTTGTGATACATCAACACGATAATGATAAATCATATGATATGATGGATGATGCTGAAGAAGTAGAAGAATCCTTGTCATTGATTGACAAAGAATCAGACCTGATCAAGAAAGCACTCAAGAAACATAAAGGAAAACGAAAATTAGCGGCCCATGAACTTGGGATCTCAGAACGTACCTTGTATCGTAAAATTAAGGAGTTAGAACTATAAAATATGCAGAAGATATTTTCAATATTCAGAAACACCTTAATTGTCGGCCTGCTCACGCTCTCCCAGTCCTGCGGCACCTATTCCTTATCAGGGGCTTCAATTCCAGAGGAGATGAAAACACTTTCAGTTCAGTTCTTTGAGAATACCTCTCCATTGGTAGTACCTTATCTGAGTCAGCAGTTTACCGAGGGTTTAAAAGACAGGATAAGAAATCAATCCAGGTTAAGTATTGTCAGGTCGGAGGCGGATGCTAATTTTGAAGGGCGGATTACTGATTATACTATCCGGCCGGTTGCTATCCAGGGAAATGACCGGGCAGGCCTTAACAGGGTAACAGTAACTGTCAGTGTAAAATATACTAATGCTCTGCAGCCTGAATTAAATTTTGAACAATCATTTCAGGCATTTCAGGAATTTAGCCTGAACCAGGGTCCAATACAAACTCAGGAGCAAAAATTATTAGCCCTGATTATCCGACAGCTCACCGAGGATATTTTTAACAAGGCTTTTGCCAATTGGTAATAAATATTTAGCTTTCAAAAAACTGAGCATAAAGTGAAACAGACAAACCAGCAGGAATCCTACATTAAATTGTTTGCAAAGTGTATTACAGATCCTTCTGTGATTGATGCCGGAGATTCAATAATTTTAGAGAAAGCCCTGGAAAAGTTTCCCTATTGTCAGGTATTAAATCTTTTTTATAGCCGCTCATTATCACTTTCAGGCTCCGAAAACCTGCAGAAACAATTGATTTATACGGCATTATCAATTCCTGAAAGAAAAATCCTCTATACAATCCTGAATGAACCTGAAAAACTAAAAGAGCCTGAAAAATTAAAATATATTGAATCTGTATTATTTGCAGAACAGGATTCGGAGGACGAAGGGATACATGGTATTGAAAATACAAGGGACTTTACTAAGGAAAAATTAAAGGCAGATGATGGGGAATTTGATTTAGAAAATATCTCAGAAGAGCCTGTTAATAAGATAATAGAAGAAGATTCTTTGTCTGCCACGGTAGAAAATGAGCTAGATAAAGATATAACAGCAGAACCTGAAAAAGAAAAATCATCGCTTGAGGAAGACTTTTGGACAGCGAAAATAGAAACAGGTCCCGAAACTGAAGTCCCAACAGAAACTGAGACAGAAAAACAAACTGCTGATGAAGATTCATGGGGAGCTAAAATAGCCAGTGCTCCAGAAAATGATGAAGTAACTGTCTCAGAGACTACAAACCAAGAGATTGGTATTGAAATCCCTGCTGAAAAAGCAGATGATTCAATAGATGAAGAGAAAACTCATATTGAAAGAGAACCGGATGATACAATAGCTGAAACTGAGCAGGCAAATGCTAATGAGAATAATAATCCGGTAGAAGAAACCTCTTTATTGGGTGATATCTTCAATACAATTAATGAAAGTGCTATACCATTAGAAGATCCTGTAAAGGAAGAAACTAAGGCTGAGCCGGTTTTTAGTTCTGAAAGGGAATCTGAAATAAAGCCTGCTGAAGATGTCAAAGCTGCTCCTGCAGAAGCTGTTACACCTGCTGCAGAACCCTCACTTGGGGGAACAGGCAGCACTGAAAGAGCAGTAGCAGAACCTGATCAGGAAGTATCAAGGTACAATGACGATAAAATGCCCTATTCATTCTTATGGTGGTTGCAAAAAACCCGGATGGAGTATGCAGACACGTATCAACCATATTCCGATTTCAGGTTAGATCCAAATCAGAATATTAAAATAGGTTCTGTCGATCAGTTAAGCAGTCAGATCATTGAGAATATTTTCCATTTGCAATCACCTTTAGAGCAGGTTAAAAATGCCCCGAGAACTGTTCCTTTTCAGGTAAAACGCAAGGAAGATTCTATCCTTGAGAAATTTATCAAGGAAGAACCTCAGATCAAACCTCCCGACTCTCAAAAACTGGATACCGAGAACAAGGCAAGGAAAAGCGCGGAAGACCCAAATGACCTGGTTTCAGAAACACTGGCACATATCTATGCTGACCAGATGTTATATGAAAAAGCAATTACTACCTACAAAAAATTAAGTTTGAAAGTTCCGGAAAAAAGCACGTACTTTGCCGACCGAATTCGTGAATTAGAAAAGAAAGTAAATTAATAGATATGTTATATACAATTATTATCCTGGCTATCATTGTTTGTGTTTTGTTAGTGCTGATCATTTTGATTCAAAACCCTAAAGGAGGTGGTCTATCCTCCGGATTCTCAGGGTCCAATAATATCATGGGCGTACAGCGAACTGGTGATTTTCTGGAGAAAGGCACATGGGTTCTTGCAGTGTCACTAATGGTTCTGGCCTTAATGGTTAATGTAGTTGTTCCCCGTGGCGGAGTAGTAGATCAGGAAATGAATGATATTCAAAACCAGATCAATAAACCTGCTGCACCGGTTGCCGCACCATCAGGTCTTTCTTTACCTACCGACAGCACTAAAAAATAAAAGATCATATTCGAAAATGAGCCACCTGAAGGGTGGCTTTTTTTTTGAAATAAACTGACATTTTACTGACAGCTTGACACCGATTCTTTGTCAATAAAGAGGGAAGGATAATCAAATAATGAAAATTTGACAAGAAATGTACCCCTAAGCTATTTGGCATAATTCGTGTCAATAGAACAGTACAAATATTCCATTAATTTAATTTATTATATCAATATGGCATTAAATATCAAACCTAGCGCAGACCGGGTAGTTATAGAAGCTGCACCGGCTGAAGAAAAAACGGCCTCCGGACTTTACATTCCTGATACTGCAAAAGAAAAACCTCAAAAAGGTACTGTTGTAGCTGTTGGACCTGGAAAATATGCAGAACAAACCGGCAATTTAATCCCTATGGCTTATAAAGTAGGAGATGTGGTATTATACGGTAAGTATGCTGGCACAGAGATCACACATGAAGGAAAAGAATATCTGATCATGCGTGAATCTGATATTTTTGCAACATTATAACGAAGTCGGAAGTCGGAAGTCAGACCTCAGACATCGGACCTCAGACCTCATACTTCGAATCCAAATTAAATTAAAAACCGGAGGCTTGATACAAACATCAATTTGAATTAACTCCAACATCTAAAATCTTTAAACAATGTCAAAACAAGTTAAATACAATGTTGAAGCACGCGATGCTCTGAAAAGAGGCGTGGATATCCTTGCCAATGCAGTAAAAGTAACTCTTGGACCAAAGGGCCGTAATGTAATTATCGATAAGAAATTTGGTTCACCTGCAATCACTAAAGATGGTGTTACCGTTGCCAAAGAAATTGAATTAAAAGACGCCCTTGAGAACATGGGTGCACAGATGGTAAAAGAAGTTGCCTCTAAAACAGCTGACCAGGCTGGAGATGGCACTACTACTGCGACAGTTTTAGCTCAGGCAATAGTAACCGCCGGAATTAAAAACGTTGCTGCCGGTGCAAACCCAATGGATCTTAAACGTGGTATTGACAAAGCAGTAACTGCTGTTGTTGCTAATTTGAAAAAACAGTCACAGTCTGTTGGTGAAGACAATAAAAAAATAAAGCAGGTTGCCTCAATTTCAGCTAATAATGATGAAGTAATTGGAACCCTGATCGCTGATGCAATGGCGAAAGTTGGAAAAGATGGTGTAATTACTGTTGAAGAAGCAAAAGGTACTGAAACTGAAATGAAAACAGTCGAAGGTATGCAGTTCGACCGTGGATACTTATCTCCATACTTCGTAACCAACGCTGATAAAATGGAAGTTGAACTGGATAATCCTTATATCCTGATCTACGACAAGAAGATTTCTTCAATGAAAGAACTTCTTCCGGTTCTTGAAAAACAAGTTCAAACCGGAAAACCATTATTAATTATTGCTGAAGATCTTGACGGTGAAGCATTAGCTACCCTGGTAGTTAACAAAATCCGAGGCTCACTGAAAGTGGCTGCTGTTAAAGCACCAGGATTCGGTGATCGTCGTAAAGCAATGCTTGAAGATATCGCAATCCTTACAGGTGGTACAGTTATTTCTGAAGAGAGAGGTTATAAATTAGAGAATGCAGATCTAACTTACTTAGGTCAGGCAGAAAAAGTTGTTGTTGATAAAGATAATACGATCGTTATTAATGGAGCAGGTAAAACTGCTGACATCAAAGCACGTGTTAGCCAGATCAAAGCTCAGGTTGAAACAACTACCTCTGATTATGATAAAGAAAAATTGCAGGAACGTTTAGCTAAACTTTCAGGTGGTGTTGCCGTACTTTATGTTGGTGCAGCTACGGAAGTTGAAATGAAAGAGAAAAAAGACAGAGTTGATGATGCTTTACATGCAACCCGTGCAGCTGTTGAAGAAGGAATTGTTGCCGGTGGTGGTGTTGCTTTCATCCGTGCTGTTGAGGCTTTAAAAGATCTTAAAGGAGCTAATGAAGATGAGAACACAGGTATTGCAATCATCAGACGTGCTATCGAAGAGCCATTACGTCAGATCTGCCAAAACGCAGGTATTGAAGGTTCTATCGTAGTTCAAAAGGTGAAAGAAGGTAAAGCTGATTTCGGATACAATGCCCGTACTGATGTTTACGAAAATCTGATCGGTGCCGGTGTTATTGATCCAACTAAGGTTGGTCGTATCGCATTGGAAAATGCAGCTTCAATTGCAGCGATGTTATTAACTACTGAAGTAGTACTTGCTGATGATCCTGAAGATGAAAAAGGTGGTGCTGGTATGCCTCCAATGGGTGGCGGCGGCATGGGTGGAATGATGTAATATCATTCTCCCTTCACAAAAAAAGCTCCGGATAAAATTCGGAGCTTTTTTTGTATTTATTGATTCGAACAGACAGGAATCATCTGTTGCCAGTTGTCTGTTATCAGTTGTCTGATTCAGGGATTATTAATTAATTGAGAATGTAGTATCCTGATCTGAACTTTTCACTTTCAATTCTCAATTCTCAATTCTCCAAGATTTCCATCTCAAACAAGCTCCCAATATTCAGCTTCAATTTCTGCTTTACTTCTTCAATATCCGGCTTAAAACCCAGCTCCCTTTCCAATGAAGTAACATCCTTATCATCGATTCCACAGGGAACAATATTTCTAAAATAAGACAGATCTGTATTGACATTAAAAGCAAGTCCATGCATGGTTACCCAGCGACTGCACCTAACGCCCATTGCGCAGATCTTTCTTGCACGCTCATTATCAGCATCCAGCCAGACTCCGGTATACCCTTCATACCTGCCGCTTTGTATTCCATAATCCGCTAGTGTCATTATCACAGCTTCCTCAAGAGTCCGCAGATAAAGGTGGATATCAGTAAAAAAATTGTCCAGATCCAGTATAGGATAAGATACAATCTGGCCCGGACCATGATAAGTAATATCACCACCCCGGTTAATTTTATAATATGTGGCTTGTTTATTTGCTAATCCGGCTTCATCAAGAAGTAAATTTTCGGGCTTACCACTTTTTCCGAGGGTATAAACATGCGGATGTTCGACGAAAATGAGGTGGTTATGGACAGGATCATCCGTGTTGTTATTTCTATTCTGAGTTTTGGCCATAACAGTCTCTGCAAAAACCTGTTCTTGCCTGTCCCATGCCTGCTGATAATCAACTAACCCCCAATCCTGAAATATGACCTTCTTATTCTTCATTATAATCATCCGCAACAAATCCGATCATATACCCATCAAATTTTTCGTAGTGTACCCTGAATTTCCTTTGACGAGTGTCGGTATTCAGCATGGCCTCAAAAGAGCCGCTGACTTCATATGTAAACGGTTCAAGCTTAATATGCTCCAGAAAACTAATATTCTTTTTACCGTGAAGCTTATAAATAGCCTCTTTCGCGCACCAGGTAACGTAAAGATGATCTATGCGATCCTTATCATGAATAAACTCAATCTCCTCTTTACTCAGGAACTTGTGGGCAATTCGTTCAATTTTATCCTTAACCAGTTCAATGTCTATTCCAACTGCCTTACTCTTACTCACCATTACTGCAGCATAATCATAAGAATGGCTTAGTGAAATATGATGAGGAAAATTACTTAAATATGGTTTGCCACTTGAATCAACCTTACAGTCAATATAACTTTCAGTATCCATCATCCTGCGAAGCAGTACACGGGTGCTCAGCCAATGCATGTTACGCTTGCCGTTATTCAAAGTATCCAGATACGACAATTCATGTTCCTTCAACTGTAACTGAGCCAGTAATTCATCTGCACTTTCTTCGATCTTCCAGATTGCAAATGATGTAGTAAGGTCAATTTCCCGGTGATAAGCAAGAGCCATTTTTAAAAATAAAATACCTGCAAAACTATCTCAAATTAATCATAATTTAGGCCAAATCTTACGCTTATTTATGATACTTTCTGATAAACTCATTCTGGAAGAAATTGAAAGAGGAAATATAATAATTGAACCTTTCAATAAGGAGTGTCTTGGCACCAATTCTTACGACGTTCATCTGGGCAAATACCTGGCAACATACAGAAACAGGGTTTTAGATGCTAAACTTCATAATGAGATTGACCATTTCGAGATTCCTAAGGATGGTTTTGTCCTTCAACCCAATACCCTTTATCTCGGAGTAACCCTCGAATATACAGAAACCCACAGGCATGTGCCATTTCTGGAAGGAAAATCAAGTACCGGCAGACTGGGGATCGACATCCATGCAACAGCCGGAAAAGGAGATGTAGGATTTTGTAATACCTGGACTCTTGAAATATCATGTACGCAACCGGTAAAAATATATGCCGGTATGCCTATAGGCCAATTAATCTATTTCGTAGTTGATGGTGATGTAGAAACCATGTACAATACAAAACTCAATGCCAAATACAACAATAAGACCACAAAACCCGTTGAAAGTATGATGTGGAAGAATTCCTTCTAAGCATCAGCTATAAAATAAATCGTATATTAATACATATTAAGCCTCAATTCAAAAACCGGGGTTTAAATTTTTAATGGAACCAATTTTGCGGGGTAATCCCGGCATTCAATTATACCGGCATTAGATATTGATTCAGTAACATTCTTTATGAAAAAGTATTTCATTATCATTTTTTCTATGCTATTCTCAGCATTAATGTTGGGATTTATCATTGAGGATGAGCCACTGAAGAAAATTCTTACGCAGATAGAAAAATACAGATTACAATTCCCGCAGGAGAAAGTTCATTTACATCTTGACAAACCATATTATGCCATTGGGGATAATATCTGGTTTAAAGCATACGTCGTTAACGCTGAGAAAAATGAATTATCTAACTTGAGTAAGATATTGTATGTGGAGCTAATCAACGACAAAGATTCAATTAAGAAATCCCTGAAAATACCCTTGGAAATGGGATTAACCTGGGGGGATTTTACACTTTCTGACTCACTGAGAGAGGGTAACTACAGAATACGGGCATATACAACCTGGATGAGGAATTTTGGAGAAGAATACTTTTTTGATAAAACCATCACCATTGGTAACTCTATTTCCAATACAGTTTTAACTCAGGTAGATTACACTTACAGTAAAGACGCACGAGGACAAAAAGTATCAGCCCTGATCAATTATAGCGATATGGCCGGCCAGCCGCTCGCTAATAAAGAGGTTAGCTATCATGTTGAACTGGACTTCAGAAGTATTCTGAAAGGGAAAGGCATTACTGATGCAATGGGAAATCTTCAGGTCAGTTTTGTAAACAATCAGCCCTTCGTGTTAAAATCAGGAAGAATCAGTACCACTATCCGTTTGGATGAAAAGAACAGTGCAAATAAAAACTTTCCTGTTAAATCAACATCAAATGAATCTGTTGTTCAGTTCTTCCCTGAAAGTGGCGATCTGGTCAATGGGATCAGCTCAAGAATTGGATTCAAGGCTGTGAGTTCAGACGGACTTGGAATTAATGTCGGTGGGTATATCAGCAATCAAAATAATGTCCGGATGGTTGATTTTAAATCAGAACATGCAGGAATGGGACATTTTAGATTAAGGCCTGATCTTACTGATACCTATACTGCACATATTATTTTTGAAGATGGCTCAGAAAAGTCATACCCCCTGCCGCAAGTAAAAGCAAACGGATATGTTTTATCTGTGAGTAATACCAATACAGATGATCTCAAAATTATCGTATCAACCAACGAAGTTGCCAAACCGGATGAAGAAATAACCCTTATTGCGCAAACTAACGGACAGGTTCATTTCGTTTCGAAAAACAAGCTTTCTTCAAAAACGTTCAATGCAAGCATTCCAAAAAATCGTTTCCCAAGCGGAATACTTCAGCTAACACTCTTTTCTGCTCAAAATGAACCGGTTGCCGAGCGACTGGTATTTATCAATCATTCTGACTTTTTGAAAATCGATCTGAGTACAGACAAGCCTGAGTATAAAAAAAGGGAAAAAGTCAAACTGACATTAGACACAAAAGATCCTCTGGGTAAAGCTACAATGGGAAGCTTTTCAATTGCGATCCTTGATGAATCAAAAGTGCCTTTTCATGAGGCTGATGAAACCACAATAATGTCAAATCTTCTTCTCAGTTCAGATTTAAAAGGTTTTATTGAGCAACCCAATTATTATTTTGATGAAATTAATGAAGATAAGATCAGGCAACTCGATATCTTATTGTTAACCCAGGGCTGGCGTAGGTTTGAATGGAGAAATATTTTATCAGATAATTATCCTACATTGGTTTATCAACCTGAAACCAATTTACAGGTTAGTGGCAAGGTTACCACCGTGACAGGCAGGCCTGTAGTCGGAGGAAAAGTTACATTATTTTCCGCATCCGGGGATGTATTTATGCTGGATACGCTTACCAACGCGAACGGAGAATTCAAATTTGACAACCTGTATTTTAACGATAGTACGAAATTTGTAATTCAGGCAAGAAATGAAAAAGACCGAAAAAATGTAGAAATTTTGCTCGACAGGATTCCACCTCAGTTGGTTACAAAAAATAAAAACGAAGCAATGCTGGAGGTAAATGTTAACCGCTCCATGCTTTCCTACTTAAAGAACAGTCGTACCCAGTACGATGAATTTAGAAGGTATGGCGTGATTGGAAGAAATATCCTCCTTGATGAAGTAAGAATAGTTGAACGTAAGCAGGAAGTAAAGCATTCTGCAAATCTGAATAGTCCGGGAAGAGCCGATGCAATAATTAAAGCCGATCAGCTTCAGAATTGTTTTGATCTTGCTATATGTTTACAGGGCAGAGTGGCCGGTTTAATAATCAGGAATGGAATGGCCTATCTGATGAGAAATATGAGTGCATCATTCAGGGGGCCCATCCCTATGGAAGTGGTTGTAGATGGGATGTTTTTGGGAGCTGAATTTTTATCGTCCATAAACGTCCAGGATGTAGAAACTATTGAAGTACTCAGAAGTGGAGCAAACACTGCCATATACGGTTCAATGGGTGGAGGTGGGTTGCTAATTATAACTACCAAACGTGGGGAAGTCAATAATAATTACAGATCATACTCACCCGGAATTATGAGTTATAAACCTCAGGGATTCTTTAAAGGCCGCGAGTTTTATTCTCCTGATTATGACGATCCTGCAATTAATGTACAGATACCAGATCTTCGGACAACCATTTATTGGAATCCAAATGTTGTCAGCGATTCTACTGGTAAAGCAAGTGTTGAATTCTTCAACTCTGATGGAACAGGCAATTATAAAGCCATTGTTGAAGGAATTAATATCAATGGATCAATAGGAAGAAAAATTTTCAGATATAACGTCAAATAAAAAGATGAATACGATAAAAGTCCAGATAAAAGATAAAATTGCCGTGCTTTCATTGGATCGCGGTCGTTCAAATGCTATCAATTCAGAAATGGTAGCTGAACTGCATCAAATGATACGTAATATTGAAAATGATGATTCAATTGCCGGACTTATCCTTACCGGAAAAGATGGTTTTTTTTCGGCAGGACTGGATCTTATTGAACTATATGAATATGATGAAGTTCAGATCAGAGAGTTTTGGGTAGAATTTTTAAGTCTGGTTAGCTCTATGGTCTCTTTTAAAAAGCCGATGATCGCAGCTATCAGTGGACACAGTCCGGCAGGTGGATGTGTTTTGGCAATTTGTTGTGACTACAGGATAATGGCAGAAGGAAAATTTATTATAGGACTAAATGAAGTACCAGTAGGTATCATTGTCCCGGCAAGCATATTCCATCTGTACGCATTCTGGCTTGGCAATGCTCCGGCTTATCGTGCATTGCTTGAAGGCAAGCTAATGAATACCCAGGAAGCATTAAGTGCAGGCCTGGTTGACGAGGTAGTAAGCCCTGAAAGCATCTTGCATGCCGCCGAACGTAAAATGCTGACCTACATACAGCTTGAACGAAAAACCTGGCAACAAAGCAAAATGAATATACGCGAAGAACTGCTCAAAAAGGTGAATGCTGATCAGACTGAAATGCTTGGGCATATGCTTGAACAATGGTGGTCAACCTCAACACGTTCCATATTAAAAACAATTATCCAAAACCTTAAACAAAAATCTTCCTGATATGTATAATGAACCCATGTTACGGGATGATGCCCTGAGTGGAAAAACAATCATTGTTACCGGTGGCGGAACCGGTTTAGGCAGGGCAATGAGCACTTATTTTTTAAAACTCGGTGCCAATGTGGTTATCACAAGTCGCAAAATGGATGTTCTTGAGCAAACTGCGGCCGAGATGCAGGAGGAAGCATCTGCCGATGGCAGGGAACTGAAGGCAAAAGTACTTCCGGTTCAATGTGATGTACGTAAACCTGAGGAGGTTGATGAGGTATTAAAGAAAACACTCGAAACTTTTGGCCAGGTGAACGGCTTACTGAATAATGCAGCCGGAAACTTTATTTCTCCAACAGAAAGACTATCTCCAAATGCATTTTCCACGATCATTGATATCGTTTTAAAAGGTACGGCCAATTGCACAATGGCTGTTGGAAAACACTGGATTAAAGAGAAACAAGCCGGAACCATATTGAATATAGTAACAACTTATGCATTTACAGGTTCAGGATATGTAGTTCCATCGGCCTGCGCAAAAGGCGGAGTTTTGGCCATGACCCGGTCTCTGGCGGCAGAGTGGGGCAAATATGGTATCCGAAACAATGCAATCGCACCCGGTCCTTTCCCAACGAAAGGCGCATGGGACCGACTGCTTCCAGGCGATATGGCCAAAAAATTCGACTTTAAAAACCGGGTGCCTCTCAAAAGGGTTGGAGATCATCAGGAACTGGCAAACCTTGCTGCCTTTATGATGTCTGATTTTTCGGGATATATCAATGGTGAAGTAATCACTATTGATGGTGGCGAATGGTTGCAGGGAGCAGGGCAATTCAACGGTCTTGAAGCCATTACACCAGAAATGTGGGATATGCTTGAGATGATGACCCGGTCGGCCAAAGGAAGTTAATTTCAATCGGTTCGGGATGCAAAAACGTATTAATATTTCTTCAGGAGCCGTTTGGGAAGATCAAGTTGGTTATTGCAGAGCTGTACGTATCGGAAACATCATTGAAGTATCAGGAACCACTTCTGTTGATGGAGATATTCTGATCGGGAAAAATGACCTGTACGCCCAGACAAAATTCATCCTCCATAAAATAGAAAAAGCATTGCAGGAGGCCGGAGCTCAAATGACCGATGTGGTTCGAACACGAATGTACGTTACCGATATCAGTAAATGGGAGGAAGCCGGGAAAGCACATGCTGAATTTTTCAGAATCATAAAACCGGCTACAACTATGGTGGAAGTAAGCAACCTTATCCATCCTGATTTGCTTATAGAAATTGAGGTATCGGCAGTAATTCAACAACATACTTATTAAAATATTCATTCTGTAATCGATATCCATTCTGTATTTTTGTAAGATGGGAACAGAGGTACAGGAAGAAACACTAACACTTGAAGAAGTTTTAGCAGCGTTAAAAGTTAACCATCGCCTGATTCTTTGGAATGATGATACCAATACATTTGAGCATGTTATCCACTGTCTCATAAAATACCTCGACTATACCGAAAAACAAGCCGAAAGAATCGCCTGGACAGTCCATAATGACGGGAAATGTACTATTCTTGAAGGTTCATTTACCGAAGTTGAGGTTTACCGTAAAATTCTCCAACAGGAAGGCTTAACAGTCAGCATAGAATAGGATGCATAAAATCTGTAATTAAAACAAATAAGTTCCCATTATATCAGGCAAGTCAAAAATAACATTTTGGTGTTGAACTTGAATTCCCTCTGGTAGAAATTCTGAAATTCAGTACAATTTCATGTGATCCCCTTTCCACTGCCGCTAATCTGGTGGTTGTAAAATCATAGGAATAACCTAGCTGCACATTTGGACTTAATTGTATCTCGGCAAGCAGATCCACTGAATCCATAGAACGTAATGAAGCCCCAAGCCAAAGCGTTTCTTTAAACAGGAAATTGGCGTTCAAATCAATCTGAACAGGGGAACCGTTAACATATTTCAATAGCACATTGGGTTTAAACTTAATATCTTCTCCTAAATCGGCCAGGTATCCGCCCTGTAATATGTAATGTGGCTTGTATGCTGTAACTGTATAGGTGCTGGCCCCCATATCTCTGTAATAAAAAAACGGTGATGAAAAGCCGGCATAAAATTTCTGAGAGAATAACATTAAGCCAAATCCAAGATTGGCCCTCAGGGAATTCTGATCCGCAAAAACTGGATCCAGAGCTGCTGAAGGACTGCCTGACTGGCTGTACTGACCAACATATTTCCCTATTCCGGCATTCAGGCCAAGGGCAAAATAGGTATCATCTCCTATCGCAACTTTATGGGCTGCAGTCCCCAAAACCCCATTTTCGCTAATTACCTCACCTATCTGATCTCTCATAAGAATTAATCCAAGGGAAGTTCGTGATTGCTTTATCGGGCTGTGTACCGATACTGTTTGGGTATTGGGAGCCCCTTTAAATCCTACCCATTGCTGCCTGACAAGGGCAGTGACATTAAGAGCTTCATCCATGGATGAATATGACGGATTGATTATCAAACCGTTAAACATATATTGTGTAAACATAGCCTTTTGCTGAGCCAATACAGAAATTGTACCCCCAATAAAAAGTAGTAATACTAGTAATACAGCTATAAACTCCTTAGTCTGGAATTTCATTGACTCAACTATTGACAATTGTTAGTGTTCTGGCCCCGACATTAACTACCCCTATTAGCAATTTGATGAGAAAAAGAATTGCTTTGAGTTCAAGCTAATTTAATTCCAGGGTTGAAATATGTATTTTTATACGTTAAACAGGGTAAATGGTTTCGGATTAAGGATATTATAGATACTCTGATTCTGATTTTAACCTTGAGATAAATCCTTATATTTTTTCTTAATTTGTCTGCTTGATAGGAGAATTTTACCTACTATATTTTAATTTAAAAGACATGTTTTTTTATTTATCCAAGATCCTTACCTTCCTTATCTCTCCAACAGTCTTGATTCTTTGTGTCATGATTCTGGCATTAATCGTAAAGAAGACTGACCAAAGAAGAAAATTGTTCATCCTTTCTTTGGGCATGCTACTTTTTTTCAGTAATCCTTTAATTATTAATCAATTGCTTAATTACTGGGAATCCAAAAGCAATATGAATACACTGAAAGTTTATGATGCAGGGATAATCCTCAGCGGGTTTATGAGCCGGAATAAAGAAGATGGAAGCCTGAGTTTTGGGGAAAGTGCAGACAGGCTGACAGAGGGTTTGATACAATATAGAAAAGGCAGAATAAAAAAAATAATAATTAGTGGTGGAAGTGGCAGTCTGTTAAATGATACGCGCGAATCAAGGCTTGCAAAAGCCTTTTTAATAGAAAATTGCGGTGTACCCGATTCAGTTGTCCTTATTGACACCGTTTCGAGAAACACCTATGAAAATGCTGTAGAATCAAAAAAAATTATGATTGCAGGAGGCCTGAAATCCGCAATTATGATCACTTCTGCCTGGCATATGAGAAGGGCGGAAGGCTGCTTTAAGAAAGTAGGGCTGGATGTTGATATTCATCCTACTGATGGGATGTACCATAGCCAGGAGTTTTCACCATCTGATCTCATTATCCCTAATACCAGAAATATTGTTCGATGGGAGAATCTAATGCATGAAGTAGCAGGAACAATTATCTATAAATTGCAGGGATATAATTAATTTGAAGGGATAGGAAGTTGTTATTTAGACGTCCGATTCCTCAGTTGTACCAGTCCCTCGTTATTTACACTGTAAACAAGATCATCACTACTGATAAATACCATAAACTGATGAGTACCTGCCTCCATCCATAATTTGTTTTCCTTTCCCCCGACCAGAAATATAGGTTCACTGATTCCCAATTTACCCAAGTCAGAAGCATATACCTTATGTTTCTGATAATAATCCTGCTGCAGATAATATACATACCAAAGATATTTTTTTTGCTCTTCACTATATGGGATAGTAAATGAATTTTTAGAACTACCGGATGGCTTATTACTAAATTGAAGATAAGCCCAGCGCTCAGGGAAATGCATATTGATCACACCTTGTGGCGACCAGACCCAATTGTATTCTGGTAAATTCCTGCCATCTGCTCCTTTCAATTTGACATATTTTCCATCTACCACTTCAGTCTTCCATTGTACTCTGGAAAAATTGATCCGCCAAAAATCACCGTCAGCAGGTATTTTTGGAGAATTGCCCATAGTCACTGCCCCAAAAGGGATAAACATCTCTACAGTCCAGCCTTTATCAATATCTGATGGATTATTTAATGTTCCCTGAATTTCTACTGCCCATTGCATTCCGGGAGCGTTATAAGCAATCAAAGCTCCACTTCCATTCCGATATGGCTTAGGCATAAACAAATCGAACATAGTATTCAAGGCATTAACTTCAAATTCATAATAGCGATGTGTATCATTATCGGGATCAATGAATACTTCAAAATCATTGTCATAAAAAACGATATCGTCATAGTTCTTTAAATATGCCCATACATGAGGCTCCAGAAGTTCGGCTGCAATGTATAATCCTTTACTATCCCAGGTCATCTTTGCGCGGGTATTCCAGATTGGCCGGGGTTTTCGGTCAGCTTCGATGTCCTGAAAATTATCTGTCCACTCCACATTTCTCCAGGCCTCATCATCCAGTTTACCATCAATTTTTGGAGACTCCGCATTAAAGAACACGGTATATTTTTTTGGAGTAGAAAGCAAATCTGCTTTACCTGTAAATTTCGGCTGTGCACTCCCGGGGGAAATAATTAAGAAAGTGAGAAGGAATGTAAACAGTAAATAAAAAACCTTTTGAGGATAAAAAATTTTGATGGGCATTGTAGTAATTCTATAAATTTCAAAAACAGCGAAGTTTATTCTTCATAATTAAGATGTATGACGTAAGATATGAATCATTCTAAATATTTAAAGGAATTCTATAAATAAGAAAAAAAGACATGAATTATCGGGCTGCCAAAAAACTGATGTTCAAGCCCGTATAATTTTCATTCTTCTTGCTTTTTAATATCTTCGCAGTCCAGAACCAATTTTAAAACATCTTAAATTCATGAGAAAATCAATTAAGCTCTTAGCTATAGTTCTTTTATTTTCAAGTGGCATAACTTATGCCCAGAATAATGATCCGGTTGTGCAAAGGATTATTAAAGAAGCGTATGAAAACTCACAATTGAAAAAGCTTGCCCATGAGCTGACTGATGGAATCGGCCCAAGGTTAGTTGGAACCCCGCAAATGAAACAGGCCCACGACTGGGCTATAGCAAAATATGAGAGCTGGGGTATTCCTGCAAGAAATGAAAAATGGGGAGAATGGCGTGGATGGGAAAGAGGCATAACCCATATTGATATGATTCACCCGCGTACAGAGTCGCTTGAGGGAATGCAACTTGCATGGAGTGCTTCAACGCACGGTAAAACGGTTACTGCAGAAACGATTATACTGGCCGATCTTTCCGACTCGATTGCATTTCAAAACTGGTTACCTAATGTCAAGGGTAAATTCGTTATGATCTCAATGCAGCAGCCTACAGGAAGGGATGACAGAAACTGGGAAGAATTTGCTACCAAAGAATCTCTTGAAAAAATGAAGACCGAACGTACTGATGCTACAAATGCATGGCGTAACCGACTTGCTAAAACCGGTCTAAATCCAAAAGCATTGGCAATAGCGCTTGAAAATGCGGGAGCCGCAGGTATTTTTTCCTCCAACTGGTCTGCCGGATTTGGTGTTAATAAAATATTTGGTGCTCAGAGCACAAAAATCCCAACAATTGATCTTTCTCTTGAAGATTACGGAATGCTCTTTCGTCTAACTGAATCAGGAGTTAAACCTAAAATTAATTTGCGAGCCGATTCAAAACAATTGGGAATGGTACCCGTATTCAATACCATAGCTGAAATCAAAGGCACTGAAAAACCAGATGAGTATGTTGTTCTATCTGCGCATTTCGATTCATGGGATGGAGGAACTGGAGCTACAGATAATGCAACCGGAACAGTAACCATGCTCGAAGCGATGAGAATCCTTAAAAAAGTTTATCCAAATCCAAGGAGAACTATTCTTGTTGGCCATTGGGGTAGCGAGGAACAGGGCTTGAATGGTTCCAGAGCATTCGTTGAAGACCACCCGGAAATTGTCAGAAATATTCAGGCACTTTTCAATCAGGATAACGGAACCGGAAGGGTTGTTGATCTCTCGGGTCAGGGATTTTTACATGCTTACAGTTATTTGGGCAAATGGTTACAGGCAGTACCAGATGATATCAGATCAGAAATTAAAACCAACTTCCCAGGTAGTCCCGGAGCTGGCGGGTCTGATTATGCATCCTTTGTAGCTGCAGGTGTTCCTGCTTTTTCATTAAGTTCATTAAGCTGGGCATATGGTACTTATACCTGGCATACCAACCGTGATACCTATGATAAGATAGTATTTGATGATGTTCAAAAAAATGCAATTCTGACAGCGATCATGGCTTACAAAGCAAGTGAAGATCCAACACCGGCATCACGCGAAAAAAGCATTCTGCCGATAAGTCCGCGTACCGGCCAGCCAATGTCATGGCCTGCCCAACGTAGCCCGATTCGTAAGGGTGGTGTGAATTAAAAACCAATTCGCTGTTCGACATGTTCCGCAGGGCATGTCGAGCAGCAAAATGAAGATATTATTTCAAATAATGTTCGTATATTTACGAACAATAAATTATCGAAAGAATGTCAGGCAGTATCAAAACCGATTATTTTACCTCTGAGCAAGAACTAGCAGCAAGATTTGCTAAAGCCATGGGTCATCCTGTTCGGATAGCCATTTTAGAATTGCTTAATTCTCAGGCCTGCTGTTATCATGGGGATATGGCAGACGAACTTCCCGTAGCAAAGTCAACCCTTTCTCAGCATTTAAATGAACTTAAAGAAGCGGGGCTCATACAAGGCGAAATTACACCTCCATCAACAAAGTATTGCATCAACCGGGAGAACTTCAATCTCGCTAAGACCCTGCTCAACAAGGTTTTAAACTAATTTTTTTTAAAATTAGTTCGTAGATTAACGAATATGAAATATTTGTTCGTAAATTTACGAATTGAATCCTTAAACCAGACCAAATGAAAGAGATAAAAGTATTAGGGCCGGGTTGCCCAAAATGCAAAACCACCTACAGCAATGTGCTTGAAGCACTGAAACAAACCAACATTGAAGCCAATGTGGAGAAAGTGGAAGATATTGAAGAAATGATGAAATACAATATTCTGATGACTCCGGTTTTGATGATTGATGAAGAAATTAAAATCAAAGGCAGAATAGCCCAGGTAAATGAAATTATTGAACTCCTGAAAAAGTAAATTAATGGAAAATCAAACTTTAGTCAAAGAAATATGCCCCACAACTACCCAGGAGTGGATAAAAAACGGAGCATTATTAGTTGATGTTCGTGAAAAAGAAGAAATAGATCAGCTAGCGTATGAAGTACCTAATATCATCAATATACCTTTAAGTGATTTTGAAAATCGGTTTTCTGAAATACCTAAGGATAAAGAGGTAATTATGGTTTGCAAAAGTGGTATTAAGAGTTTAAGAGCAGCAGGCTTTTTGGTAAACAAAGGTTACACGAACGTAGTAAATATGCAACACGGTATTATTCGTTGGGTACAAAAAGGATTTCCGACAAAAGGGGATATTTCTGCTGTAACAGGTAACGACTCTTGTTGTTCCACTTCAGGTTGTTGTTAAAAATTTTTTATGTTCGATTGGATTCAACATTTTGCCGACTGGCTGATATATTCAGTCTTTGGAATTGCAGCAGATAGCCACCTCGGTACTGCCCTGAATTTCTTTGTTTACGATACATTGAAAATTCTAATTCTTCTGTTTTTGATTGTTTTCCTGATGGGCATTGTGAATGCGTATTTGCCCATTGAAAAGTTAAAAAATTTCCTGAACAGAAAAAAGCTTTACGGTTTAGAATACTTTTTTGCTTCTGTTTTCGGGGCAATTACACCATTCTGTTCCTGCTCTTCCGTCCCCTTATTTATTGGCTTCGTGCAGGGTGGCATTCCATTAGGGGTAACCTTTGCTTTTCTTATAACCTCGCCATTAGTCAACGAAGTGGCCATTGCGATGTTTATTGGAATGTTTGGTCTGCAAGCAACTTTAATTTATGCTGCCTCAGGTATCTTACTGGGTACAATTGGCGGTTGGTTATTAGGAAAATTCAATCTTGAACCCCTTCTATCGGATTGGGTAAAGAAAATTTTGGAAAACAAAATGCAGCAAAGCGAATATGAAGAAGCAAAATTGACTTTTCGCCAACGCTTACCTGAAATAACCCGGGGAGCCTGGGAAATAGTAAAAGGTGTTGTTTTATACGTAATCATTGGTATTGCCATTGGTGCAGCCATGCATGGATATGTGCCTGAAAATTTCTTCGGTCAATACTTAGGAGGTGGTCAATGGTGGACAGTTCCGCTTGCCGTATTAGTTGGAATACCCATGTATGCTAATGCGGCAGGGGTAATACCTGTTATTCAGGTATTTGTGGCCAAAGGTGTTCCGCTTGGAACTGCCCTTGCATTTATGATGGCAACAGTTGGCTTATCCATTCCGGAGGCGACATTACTTAAAAAAGTAATGTCATTGAAACTGATAGCTATATATTTTGGGATTGTTGCATTCTTTATCATTTTTTCAGGATTCTTGTTTAATCTTATTTTATAAATTTTAAAAACTGAAAACAAGACATATCCCTTCGATGATTAATTGAAAGTATTGGACTAATATAAGCGGGTTTCAAACCCGCATCATCTATTATTCGACATGCGCTGCGGAACATGTCGGACAGCCGATCCGGGTGATGGAAGTGGAAAATGGGTATCCGTAAAAAATAGTGATTCATACATCCAAATAAATGCAGATGGATCCCTCTCTGGTAATAATTTTACTAATTATAAGCAGTACAGGGTAATCGATGATCAAAAGATTGAATTCGTTCATCAGAATGGCACAGCAACAATTCTTAATTATAAACTCAATGGAAATTCACTTGAAATAAATGGAGCTTGTATCGAAGCATGCGGCTCGCGCTTCAAAAAGTGAAAATTTAGAGTATCAACAGGTCGCCATGCCTGAGAGTATTAATTGCTTTTCCGTACCAAAAAGGTTCGAAATCTATTTTTAGGCAATTTTCAAAATCGGCTTTTGCCTTTTTAAATGTCATAAGTTCTTTATTTTCAGGACCTGCATTAGTTAAAAAATCCATCAGCCAATCAGCCTGAGCTTTTTCGATCTGAAGGTTAAAGCTCCCTTTCTTATCAAAGAACTTTAGCTCGGCCATTTCCCATTGCCTGCCCTTTTTACTTTTGCTGAAATAATCCACTACAGGCTTGGTTCCGAGCCAAACTACTTTTGCATCGGGTTTTATCAGCAATGATTCTTCTTTCGACAGGGACTTTAGAATAAATTCAGGATCAACCTTAGTTTCAGGTACTTTATGTTCAAACCATTCCTGCAAAGGGTAATCAAAACAAATTCCATGCATATAATTAAACAAGGATTTTTTTAAGCCATAACTAAACAATTCATGATCAGTTCCACTTTTATCAAGATGAACAATGTCATTATTTGCGAAGGTGCCACCAGTGCTGCAGGCTTTTTCAACTTTGAATTTTTCAGGGTACATTCCCACCGGACTATGAGCTGTCATCGCAAACTGATGCCAGAATGCCGACTGAAGCACACCTGCCTCAAACATTTGTCTTACCATTTCCAGTGAATCGATGGTCTCCTGAGCAGTTTGGCTTGGGAAACCATACATCAGATAAGCATGAACCATAATCCCTGCTTCAGTAAAATTATGACAGACCCTGGCTACCTGTTCAACCGTAACCCCTTTTTGGATTAACTCCAGCAGACGATCAGATGCTACTTCGAGTCCGCCCGAAATGGCAATACAGCCTGAAGCTTTTAACAGTAAACAAAGATCCCTTGTAAAACTCTTCTCAAAGCGAATGTTTGTCCACCAGCTTACAGTTAATTTTCTCCTGATAATCTCCAAAGCAAGTGAGCGCATCAGGGCCGGTGGTGCCGCTTCATCGACGAAATGAAAACCCCGCTCACCAGTCTGCTGAATCATTTCCTCCATCCTGTCGCAAAGCAGTGCGGCAGCAACAGGCTCATAAACCTTAATGTAATCCAATGAAATATCACAAAAGGTACATTTTCCCCAATAGCAGCCATGAGCCATAGTCAGTTTGTTCCACCTCCCATCGCTCCACATCCGGTGCATGGGGTTGGCTACCTCAATAACTGAAATATATTTATCAAGCAGCAGATCACTATAATCAGGTGTACCTACCTCAAATTGCTTGTAGTCGGGAGAAATACTGCTATTGCAATACTTCAGCTTTGAATCGACAATTGCAAAGGTCCGTTTCAGCTCATCCAGACCACGCTTCCCGTCAACATATTCACATAGATGCTCGATAGGAGCTTCCCCATCATCCAGACAGATAAAATCGAAGAATTCAAATACTCTTACATCCGAAACTGATCGCAATTCGGTATTTGGGAAGCCCCCACCCATTGCGATCTTAACTTCAGGATAATGCAACTTGATCCATTGGGCAATCCGAAAAGCGGAATAAAGATTTCCGGGAAATGGTACTGATAATGACACAAGTTCAGGATTCAAATTTTTCATTTTCTCATCCAGAATAAGCATAAGCATATTGTCAATAAATGTCTTATCAAGGTGTAAGGCTTCGTATAATTCATCAAAACTGGATGCAGAACGTCCCAAACGCTCAGCATATCTGCTGAATCCAAAATGGGGATCTATACATTCTACAATCAGATCAGAGATGTCTTCCAGATATAGGGTGGCCAGGTGTTTAGCCTTATCCTGGGTACCCATGGTACCGAATGCCCAGTCTAGCTCGTCCAACTGCTTAAATCGTGAGGCTTCGGGCAGAAAATCTTCCTGACAAATCAGGTGTGAAAGTGTTGGATTATGTCCCTGCAAGAAAGATATCACTGCATCAATAGTATTAATATAATGTGATTTGAGGGCAATGATTCGCTTTGAATTTTCTGAAATAGTATTGGTGTGAATGATTTGATTGAACATGTCATCCAATCCGACGCTTGAAAACAGTTTCAAAATAACTTCAATTCCAAGATCAGCCTGATGTGAAGAAATGCTTTTTGTATTAAGGAAACCCTTCAGATATGCCGTAGCAGGGTATGGCGTATTTAACTGAGTGAAGGGTGGAGTTATTAAAAATACTTTAGTTGCCAAATCCTGAAATGTTAAACCGTGCAATTTGCTCCAAAAGCAATGATGATTTATATTTTGTGTTTAATCCTTAAACATGCAAAATTACGATTAAATACCCGGCTCAGGAATTAGGTTTATGATTGCAGTTTGCATAGATCATTTCAATCGTTAACAGTTTAGTATCTTTGAAAAATATTAAATTACAACCATGATAGAGATCGGCAAATTCAATGAACTAAGGTTTATAAAAAAGACTGAAAATGGTCTCATTTTGACTGAAGGAGAGAAAGAAGTTCTGCTGCCCTACCTCTATGCTCCGGAAGGGGCAGAGATTGGTGATAACCTTCATGTTTTTGTTTATATCCATAGCGATGGCCGTTTAATGGCTACAACAGAAACTCCAATTGCCCAGGTTGATGAATTTGCTTTTCTTGAAGTTGTTGACGAAAATGAAAACGGTGCTTTCATGGATATGGGCATAGGTAAAGATGTATTTGTTCCGAGCAAAGAGCAAAGGCGCCCAATGAAGATTGGCCAGAAATACGTTGTTTTCCTTTATAATGATGAAAAAACTGAACGCATTACGGCATCGTCGTACCTTAATGATTTCATTAATCAGGATGAACATGATTTTGAAGAGGGGGATGAGGTCAGACTACTGATCACGGATGAAAGTGACCTCGGGTTCAGTGCCGTCATTAATCAACGGTTCATGGGACTTATTTACAGGAATGAGGTTTTTGAAGACCTTAAACCCGGAGATCAGAAACGGGGATTTATAAAGAAGATTCGTGAAGGTAATAAAATTGATCTCAGTCTGCAGGTGATTGGATTCAAACATATACTTGACCTGAAAGACAGCCTGATGATCGATCTTCAGGAAAACAATGGATCAATTCTCCTGGGAGACAAGAGCTCACCTGAAGATATTTACAATCGGTTAAAAATTAGTAAAAAAGCCTTCAAAAAAGCCATTGGAAGCCTCTATAAAGAACGTCTCATTAGCATAGCCGATCATGAGATAAAACTAGTCCCGCAAGAAAAAGGCTGAACCATGGAGCTATAATTGCTTGTTTTTCTCAATAAAAAGCATTATTATTATATTCAGGTAAACTCAACATCTATTCAAAACTGAAATGAAAAGAACGATTTTTGTCATTGCTCTTATAAGTCTGGGACTTACACTAAAAGCTCAAAATGCAATTCCATCTGCCGCAATACAAATAAAAACTGCTGAATTAGCCGCTCCTGCCGACAAGCGCGGGGCTTCAAGTGTTTATGGCTATTCTGAAAAGGGAGAATTTATTCTGCTCAGAAAAGGGACTAATGAAATGATCTGTCTGGCAGATGATCCCAAAACTCCGGGCTTAAATGTGGCCTGTTATCATCAGGATCTTGAACCCTTTATGAAAAGGGGACGTGAATTAAAGAGTCAGGGTAAGACTCCTAAGGAAGTGACTGATATCCGTGATCATGAGGCAAAGAGCGGGTGGTTTCCTATGCCCAAACAACCTGCAAGCTTATTTGTTTATACCGCCAAAGCTGAAAATTTTGATCCAATGACCGGAACTGTTAAGGATGGATATCTGAGATATGTGGTTTACATCCCTTATGCTACTGCAGAAAGCACAGGACTTCCACTAAAACCTGATGTACCGGGTATGCCCTGGCTTATGGATCCGGGAACACACAGGGCGCATATCATGATCAGTCCGCCGCAGAAAAACTAAGCGGTCCTTGTGTTAAATAGTTAATGAGCCGGGCTTATTGGTTCTTCGTTATGGATAGTTTTTCTGTTCAAAAAGGCCTCCTTTTTCATGCTTCTCGCTGCAACAACAGCACTGATAAGCATTAATATTGCTCCGGCAAAAAATGGAGCACCCGCAAATTTAACATCCCCTTCGGGCCTTGTAAACCAGGCAAATAAATTGGTCATGAGTAAAGGCCCTACAATAGAAGTCGCACTCATTAAACTGGTTAATGCTCCCTGCAGCTCACCCTGTTCATTTTTAGGAACATTGCCTGAAATAATAGATTGCAGAGCAGGGCCAGCGATACCACCCAGACAGTAGGGAATTAAAAAGACAAACATCATCCAGCCTTCTGTAGCGAAAGAAAACAGGAACAGACCCAGGGAATATAGCCCTAAACCGACATAGATACTTTTCTCATCACCCAGTTTTGGATTAATATACCGGATTAAGCCACCCTGTACTATCGCAATAAGCAAACCAATAACAGTTAATGAAATCCCCATTAGGGTATTGCTCCATTGAAATTTCTCTATGTTGAAAAAGGTCCAGGTACTTTGAACAGCATGGCCTGCGATATAGACAAATATCAGGGAAACAATCAAGCCACCCACACCTTTGTACTTCTTTAGCTGGATCAGAGAACCGAGTGGATTAGCTCGCTTCCATTCAAAAGGTCTCCGGTGTTCTTTTGCAAGGGATTCAGGAAGTACAAAATAGCCATAGATCAAATTCAGGAATGTCAGTCCTGCTGCTGCCATGAATGGAACCCTTGGTCCAAACTCCCCTAAAAGTCCGCCCAAACCTGGACCAATAATAAATCCCAATCCGAATGCAGCCCCAATCATTCCGAAATTTTTGGCCCGGTTTTCAGGAGTACTGATATCGGCAATATAAGCCGTAGCTGTGGTAAAACTTGCACCAAATAGCCCGGCAATTAACCTTCCGACAAAAAGCCACCATATCGTAGGAGCCATTGAAAGAAATATATAATCAATTCCGAAACCTAAGAGGGATAATAATAAAACAGGTCTTCGTCCATACTTGTCGCTCAGATTACCAATTATCGGGGCGCACACAAACTGCATAACAGCATAAGCAAAAGTTAGCAAACCAGCCCATTGGGAAGCCTCGCTAATACTCCCCTGAATCAATTCTTCTATTAATTGTGGGAAAACTGGGATAATTAAACCCAGCCCAATAACATCCAGCAATAGGGTAATAAAAATAAAACTGACAGCAGCTTTACGGGATTTGGGCATAATTTCCTGTTCAGATTGTTAGGCGGCGAACTTAGTCATAATTCAGGGAAAATATTTATCCTCATGCAAATAGACATTAGTCAATAAAATGGTATAGGAATACTAGTTCTCCTTTAAAAGCAGGTTTAATTTGACCCTGAATCTCGAGTTCAACACCTAGGACAGCCTTGGTTACACCTCTTAGGTTTGCAATTGAAACCAATTTCGCTTTCAGCCTTACCTGAGAATTCACAACAACAGCTTGCGCAAATTTGAGATTCTCAATACCATAGTTGATCTCCATTTTCAGGTTTCTAATATCAGCAATCTGTTTCCACAGATATGGAGTGAGGGAGATGGTAAGATAACCATGAGCAATCGTTGCCTTAAAAGGCCCCTCAGTAGCCGCCCGCTCCGTATCAATATGTATCCATTGATGATCAAGAGTGGCATCAGCGAATTTTCCAATCTGATCCTGAGTAATTTTATGCCAGGCAGAAACACCCAGTTCCTGTCCCAGATAAGATTCAAATTCAGTATAGTTATTAATTATAAGCATATTTAGAAGGCATTTATCGGTAAATCGGCTCTTTATTTAAGCAATTATTCCAAAGTTAATATTTATTAAGCGATGATTACTCCCCTGTCTGAAACAGGAAAATTGCTTCGGGATATAAATTGCATATTTATAGCATGATTCAGAAAGACTCAGATAGGAATCCGAAGCTAAAATTAATCAGCAGCTTACTTCTGCTGTCATTAATCATACTCATTTTCCAGCAAAAATCTCAACCTGAGCTGGTTGAAAAATACTATTCTAACTGGATCTATCCACAAATTCGCAGCGGACTTCAATTCATTTTCAATCCTATCCCTTTCAGTCTGGGAGATCTGCTCTATTTGCTACTGAGCATCGCAATAATAATATCCATTTTTAAGTTTTTAAAACTATTTTTCTTTCAGAAAAGACGCTTAGACGGAGCAATAATTGGTCTTAATATGATTATTTCCCTGGAATTACTCATACTTGTTTTCTATTTATTCTGGGGGCTAAATTATTTCCGTCTGTCAGCAGTAGAAAGACTGAAACTGACCGGCCCGGAATATTCAAATGAGGAGCTTTACAAAGTTACCACCATTCTTATTGATTCTGCTAATTCCATCCGCTCGAAAATAAATCCGGAACAATGGCCGCAAACTGAACATGAGCTTTACAATGCATCTGCCATAGCAATAAAAAACCTTCCTCCACCATATAATGCAGCTGTATACCCGATTCCCAAAACAAAGAATTCCCTTCTTAGCCCGCTTCTGGATTATTTCGGGACTGCCGGATACTTTAATCCATTCACCGGCGAAGCTCAGATCAATTCAGGAATGCCAATATATTTAAAACCCTTTGTTGCCTGCCATGAAGCGGCACATTCTATGGGCTATGGTGCCGAGGATGAGGCTAATTTTATTGGCTTTATAAGTGCAAGTGGGTCGGATAATCCAATGCTCAGATATTCGGCTTACTACCTGGCTGCACAGGAATTTATGTTTGAAACTGGCAGATTGGATACCCTGGTATTTCAAACTCTGAAAAGCCGGATTTCAGAATCTTTTTTGGCTGATCTGAACAATGAAAGAGCCTATTGGGAGGAATACAGGGGTATGACCAGGAAATTCAGTAATATCTTTTACGATAATTACCTCAAGGCCAATAAACAACCCGATGGAATGAAAAGTTATAACCGGATGATCATACTGACTATGGCCTATTATAAAAAAAAGGGAATGTTAAAGCCCCTAAATTAACATGAGTTCGATTTCTGGAAGGGGCAGCAGCAGTGCCGGGCTGCCCCTTCCGATGAAAAACAGCCCCAGGTAAAATAAACCTTGCCGGAGGAAGTATCTTCCGGCTATTTAGTAATTTGAAATAAAACGCGATTTCTTGCCGGAAATACTCCTTAGGAAAGGGCTGAAATAGCCAATAACACACAGGTATTGGTTTCAAAAATCAATTATTGCGGGTCCAGAGCCGCATCAAATCATTTATAAACGTATTTTTACCCTTCCTTAGATCGAAATCAGGTCAAATTCATTATTTTCCTAAAGCTACTTCCCTTGCCTTAGTTGTTGTATAATATTTAGCGAGCATATTCGGTACTTCCCATGCCGGTAACTTTCCATCTCTCAAATACTGAAAGTATGCTTTGGCTACCTGAGCAAAATGATCTTCGTGTCCAACTTTATACTTTTCAGGTATAATTACTTCCCAGCCTGTTGAATTTTTCTTTAATTCAACTCCAGGATATTTGTCGTTGATCTTTTTAAGATCATCCATGATGGCAATTTCAAATGCTTTCATATCGGAACCTGCAGCAGGCTCAATGTACAATACCGGCTTAAAATTCTGCTCCTTACCCTGTTTTATAATAACGCTGGCCTTAGTGCCACGCATTACTGAGAAATGAGTATCTCCGGTTCCTTCAGGTGCCTGGAAATCCCATGTTACAGAAACTTTTGCATGTATTCCTTTCAGGCGGTAGTTTATTTCACCGTTTGAGTAAGGATACAATACGCCATCTTTGACATCAGCTTTCAGATATTCCGGAAACTCTTTCTTCAAGGTAACCTTTTCAAATTGCGGGGCTGTTAATTTAGTACTCCATCTTTTGGCTGAAACAATCTCGATATCCTTTTTATAGTCCAATACCTGATCAGGAAAACATTCCCATTGTACCAGATCAACCAGATGGGTCGTAATATCAGTGATTCCTTCTCCCTGTTGCTTAACATCAAAAAACCAGGCTGGTCTTACAAGCGGTTTTCCGGAAACATTCTTAAAGAAATAATGAACACTAATTTTCGTAACCGATGGGTTTTCAGGACTGCCCTTTTCCAGCTCTCCAAATGCCGGAAGATGCGCAAACTCCTTTTGAAGGATGCTATTGATCTCAAAGCGCTCGGTCATAATATCATAAAGCAGCACTTTATTTTTCTCGGCTGATTCAAAAGCCTGAACCAGCGTATTAAAACCTTCGGTATCGATGGCCATCGGTTTATCGGCCAGTACGTTTAAACCCGAATCAATCGACTGCTTGATATAATTGGTCTTAAACTTATTGTTTCCGGCAATAACTACGACATTACCAGCCTTTTCCTGAAACATCTTTTCAAGGTAATCATCACCGGTATATACCTTTTGTTTCCAGTTTGTAGGATCTTCTTTTCTTTTGTTATAAGAGCTGATCAGATTCAGATGAGCCTTGACTTCATCCCCATAAGGGGCATATACATGCACTAATGAGTCAATTTCCGGAAACTTTGACTTCTGTAAAAGAGCGGAATGAAAATGTCCGGGATCCAGTGTAATCAGGCGAATTTCAGGTTCCTGAATTTTTTCAGGTTTGTTTACACAGGATGTACCAAACAGGATCATACAATTAATTAACAGCAGCTTTTTTAAATTATTGAAATCAGTTTTTATCATTTGTATAGCTTTAAATTAAATTTATTCAATTTTTTGATTGTAAGTCAGATTAGCCTAAAATTTCTCTTACCTATTATATAATTTTCTCTAAGCTTATTGATTTTAATTTAGGCGAAAGTAATTGTATTCCTGTAAAGGCAATCAGGTAGGCACACCCTGCGAAAATGAATAAGGAAACATAGCTTCCGGTCGTTTGTAACAGAAAGCCGCCTATAGTAGCACCGAACATCCCGCCAACTGCACCCAGCATACTGCCTATGCCCACAACAGAACCCACTACCTGTTTGGGAAACATATCGGTAGTAAGTGTAAACAGGTTTGCAGACCAGGCAGAATGTGCTGCCAGAGCCAGCCCTATGAGGCCTACAGCAAGCCACATTTCCGAAGTCTGTGCTGCAAAGTAAACCGGAATAACACATAATGCTGATGCAAACATGGTAGTTTTACGACTTTTATTGACAGACCATCCACGCTTAATTAAAGCAGAGGAGGCCCATCCGCCAATTATGCTGCCAAAATCAGACATCAGATAGATTATGATCAGGATAGGGCCAATTTTCTCAATACCAATTCCGTAGTTACTAAAAAAAAACTTTGGCAAAAAGAAAAGGAAAAAGGAAAAAATAGGGTGAGTCATGAATGCACCAAAGGCAAAAGCCCAGGTCTGCCTGTACCTCAATAAGTGCAGCCAGGGAATCTTTATCTGAGGTTCCACAGGATCACTTGTTATGTATTCCAGTTCTGCCTTTCCAAGTGTTGGATGATCCTGTGGTAAGTGGTACATCATCATCCAGAAGATTATCCAGACAAAACCTATTGCTCCGGTAATGACAAAAGTCATCTGCCATCCGTAATTAATAGCGATAAATGGAACGACCAGAGGGGCAACAATTGCACCAACACTCGCTCCGGAAACAAAAATACCTGTTGCCAAAGCCCGTTCCTTCCTTGGAAACCATTCAGAAACGGCCTTTAAAGCTGAAGGAAAATTTCCGGCCTCACCTAAGCCAAGGAGAAAACGAACTGCTGCAAATCCAAAAAGGGAAGCAACAAGCGCATGCATCATTGTGGCGATGCTCCAGAATCCTATCGCAATTGTAGCTCCCATACGGGTTCCGATTTTATCGAGCAGGTGTCCCATAAGAAGGAAACCTATTGCATAGGCCGCCTGAAAGGAGGAAACAATAAAACCATATTCTGAATCAGACCAGGCGAATTCCTTTTGAAGCTGCGGTGCCAGAATACCCAGAACCTGTCGGTCTACAAAATTAATTGTGGTAGCCAGGAACAGCATTGCGCAGATCTTCCAGCGGTAAATTCCAATTCCTGGCTTTGAAATTATAGTCATTATTTCCTAATTTTTAATACCAAATCATTTCAATGAAATGAAGCTGAAATGTAAAATCATGATTTACCACTATCAAAAATTGAGAAAATAAGGCTTAGATCTTTAATTCGGCTCTGGGGCTTCAGTTTATACTTTCGGTTCCCAGCCCTTCTGATACTCTCTTTTCCAAAGTTTCATCGCACCCCTATCATTTAAAATATGACCATTTTTAGGATCAATATTTAATGTCCTGCCGGTGCGCTGAGCAATATTACCAAGCTGACATAACAGAGTACTTTGGTGTCCACCATAAATATCTGCTGCCAGCGGGGTTCCGCTCTTTATACCGCTAAAGAAATTTTGAATATGAAAAGCGTCCAATTGCTGCGAAGGACTGGTCAGACTGCTGGTATCAACTTTTATTTCGTTCTTGGCTTCCTTAATAAGATTGTTTTTCAAATCAAAAGCTTTATATGCATTACCACCCCCTATCACTAAGGTGCCATTCTCACCATAAAATATAACACCTACAGTATTGCCTTCAATTGGAAATGGATTACAACTTCTGCCTTCCCATGTTATGGTTGACTTATTCCCAAACTCTATATTAATATTCTGAGTATCAGGAGCTTCCCAATCATCCTGGTAACGATATCTTCCACCGGCAGAACTTACTTTCGTTGGATATTCAACCTGAAGGCCCCAACGGGCAAGATCGATCATATGTGTCCCATTATTCAGGGCTTCTCCGGTACCCCAGTGCCAGAACCAATGCCAGTTATAATGGATAAGATTATCCTTAAACTCACGTCGTGGTGCAGGGCCCTGCCAAAGATCATAATTCAGCCATTCAGGAACAGCGGTAATTTTACCCACTCCTATGGATGGCCGGTTATTAGTATACCAGGTTTTTGCAAAATAAGGTCGACCAATAATTCCTCCGTGCAATTCAGCGATACCGGCAGCAACATTCGGCCATGAACGGCGCTGATTACCCATCTGAATCACATTTTTATATTTATTGGCAGCTGCCACAAGAAGTTCCCCTTCGTGCGGATTATGGCTGCAAGGCTTTTCAAGGTAAACATGTTTTCCGGCTGCCGAGGCAAGCAGAGCTGCCGGCGCATGCCAGTGGTCAGGTGCAGCAATCACAAGGGCATCAAGCTGTTTATCTTCAAGAGCCTTTCTAAAGTCAGGCTGATCCATCGGCTGCGAGTTCTGTATCTTCGTTACAGTGCTGATACATTTTTCGCTTGCACGTTTATCTACGTCACAGACATAACGAATTTCACAATTCTTTTGAGCAGCAAAGTTTGACGAGAGTGCAAGTCCACGACTATTCACACCCATCATTGCAACCTGAATACGCTCATTTGCGCCCATAATTTTTGAATAGCTGCTTGCACTAAATCCGGGCAAAACACCTCCAAAAGATATTGCGGCAGCACCGGTGACTGTCTTTTTAATAAAATCCCGGCGGGAATCTGAATTTTTCATGTTTATTAATTAATGGCGATCAAACCTATGTTTAATATTTTTTTATTTCTATTGGAAGCTAAATATCATATTCAGTTTTCCAGTACTGTGTTGTTTCGGTTTCAGCAGCTTTATTTCCCATATGTACAGCAATAGCTACATCCTTGCCGGTTCTGACATTAGAGGCTGGCTTCTTACCTGTTAAAATACATTCAGCAAAATCACGAAGGGCATAAACTGTTGGATCCAGCACCAGACTATCTTTATGAAAAACAACAGGCTGTCCTGTACCTCCCGGTGAAACTTCAACAGTTGCCCCTGTTACCCCATCAACTGTTCCGATGGTTTTAGTTTTTGCTTCAGGATAAATGAATGCCCTGTCCCTTAATATCTCAATCGTGCCTTTAGTTCCAAGAATACGAATGGAATAACCTTTGTATTCATTTGTAAGTATTGATGTAACACTGGATTTTACACCGCCCGGATACTCATAAACCAATCGGATATTATCAAAATTATCCCGGCCGTCTTTCCAGAAATCAATTCCCCCGAATCCGGTAACTTTAACAGGATGACTATCCTCAATCATATTAACCATGTCGATTTCATGTGCACTAAGCTCAGAAAGAAGTCCCCCGCAATATTCCTTATACATCTTCCAGTTAATAGCACGCTCCATTTTGGGGTCACTGACAGGTTTACGCCAGCTATCATTCCGGTTATACTGGCACTCATAATGAAATACCTTTCCTATCCATCCTTCCTTAATGATCTCTTTAACCCTATGATACAAGGAATAATACCTGTATTGATGCCCAACCTGAAATACCAGCTTTGATTGATCTACCAATTTTACCAGATGAAGAGTCTGAGGTATATCATAAGCCATCGTTTTCTCTACATAAACATGCTTCCCAGCATTTAAAGCAGCTACAGCCATTGGAAAATGTAAATGAAGTGGTGTTGCAATGATCACCGCACGAACGTTTGGATCATCTATCAGTTTCTGATAATCAAAATATCCTTTGGCATCTTTATCTGCAAGCCTCAAGCCCGCTTTTAGATGTGCTTCGACAATATCGCAGCAAGCTACAAGCTCAATATTACGAACGTTTGCCAGAGTCTGGGCAAGTCCCAAACCTCGACTACCGGAGCCAATCAGTCCGACACGTACCTTATCAGTTTGAGCCGGCTGATTGAAATCAAATCCCTCAGATCCAAAGGCCGTAAGGCCTGTCAATGCCAAAGCACCAGTAGCGATAAACTTTCTTCGCGATTGATCTTTATTCTCCATTTTTCTGTTGTGAATTATCTGCTTTTCTTTGGCACTCTGGCATACATCGCAGCCAGACTTACAGGCTTTCCACCTTTACGTTTACTTTCATCTGCAGCTTCCATGAAAGCACACATATCAAGAGTATCCACTGAACTTACTGGAACTATCCCGGTTTTGAAAAAATCTGTTATCTGTTTTAATAACGGGTTATACCCTCCATATTCACCAATCTGAACAGTTGCTTTTTCTGTGAATACAGTACCACCATAACCAAGTTTCCCTGAACGTAGTCCACGGAAAGTACCAACCCTTCCATCATTCCAGGTTCCAACAACAACATCCACGTCAGGTGAACTTGCTCTGACCACTTGCTTACATCCTGGTCCCATTACGGTGAACAGTGTTTCCACCCCATGGATACCATACCAAAAAAGATCAGGATGTGTACTCTCCAAATGACACGGACTAAAAGTTTCAGCACCCAGTACTTTTCCGTACTTTCCGCCGGCAATCTCTTGTGCCCCAACAGAATATCTTAATGAAGAAGCAGAGAATACGCCTACATTAGCCTTTTTAGCCGCAGAAAATATTGCAGAAGCATCTGCAAGTGAAGCTGCTATCGGTTTATCAATAAAGAAGCGCTTACCAGCAGCGATCACCTGTAATGCCTGTTCAAGATGTAAACGTCCATCATTGGTTTCAAGAAGTACAAAATCCACTTTATCTAAGAGACTCGCAATTGAATCGGTAATTTCAACGCCCATTTTTTTTACATCTTCAATGTAACCGGGTATGCGTTCATAACTACTTTTTATATCCTTGCTGCCATACGGATATGCCGCTACGACTTTAAATCCACTATACTCCGGACCAGGATTTGGGCTATTCAGGGCTTTAGTGAAAGCGATTACATGGGAAGTATCTAAGCCAATGATCCCAACCCGGCTACCAACTGCAGCTCCATACCTTGATGAGGTGTAAAGACTTTCTGCAAAGCTATTAGCACCAATTCCAATTCCTGCAGCAGCAAGTGCTGTTGTTCTGATGAACGTTCTACGGTTCTGATCTGTTTTCATATTAATAAATAATGTTCTTTATGATTTATACCCTTCCGAGATGTTTAACACGGTCGGCATATCGAAAAGTAAAATAAATAGCTCAATAATACAAATAATGTAATGAGGTGTGGAATAATGTTACTCTATCTTCTTCATATGAGGCTTTATTGGAGTCATTTTAGGAACCAAAACCCTGAACATTAGAAACCAGGCGATCAGATAGGCAGTTCCACAAAAGAGAAACAACATATAATAGCCAGTTTGAATATCTCCGGCAGCCTTATAATAATCAAGCAAATAACCTGCACTCTTTGCAACCATAATATTTCCAAAACCTCCGAACATACCACCAATTCCTATAACTGCACCAATGGAAGTTTTGGGGAACATATCCGAAACCGTAGTCATAATGTTAGCCGACCATGCCTGATGTGCTGACATTCCGATTCCAATAATGATTACTGCATACCACATATTAAATGAACCTGCCCATTGCGAGAACATGACCATTAAAGGGATGGTAGCATAGATAAGCATAGAGGTTTTACGTGATCTGACCATAGACCAACCCTTATTTTTACTGAACCACATTGGCAACCATCCTCCAGCTATACTCCCGATTCCCGCAATCAAATAGACCACAGCAACAGGAATACTCACCTCAAGCCCTACCAATCCATACTCTGAAATCAAAAATGCCGGAAGCCAAAACAGAAAAAACCACCATACTCCATCTGAAAGAAATTTTCCAACAGCGTAAGCCCATGTTTGTTTATACGTTAAAAGTTGTTTCCAGGGAATTACTGCTTCGGCTTCACCTTCATTGGGGATTGCAGATTCCTCATCGCTATTTATATGCGCAAGTTCTGAAGCTGAGATACCTTTATGCCTTTCCGGTGTTTCATAAAGAAGGAACCAGAAAATCAACCATAGAAAACCAACCGCTCCTGTAATAATGAAGGCCATTTGCCAGCTGTAAGTTACAGCCAACCAGGGAACAATAAGAGGTGCAATGACAGCCCCAATGTTCGTACCGCTATTAAATATACCTGTTGCAAATGCTCTTTCGCGTTTTGGGAACCATTCTGCGACAACTTTAATAGCTGCCGGAAAGTTACCAGCTTCGGTGACCCCTAAAAATGCGCGTACCATCACAAATCCGAAAGTGGTCTTTACAAATGCATGCATAATTGCGGCTATACTCCATAATATAAGTGATACCGCATAACCCATTTTACTCCCAATCCTGTCGATGATACTTCCAACCCCCAGCATTCCAAGAGCATAGGCCAGTTGAAAAGCAGCTACAACATTTGAATAATCAGTTTCAGACCAATTAAATTCCTTTTCAAGGTATGGTTTTAACAGACTGATTACCTGACGATCAAGATAGTTGATAGTAGTAGCGAAGAACACCAATGAGCATATCGTCCAGCGATAGTTAGTCATTTTTTGCATACAGATCGATAATTAAGCTCGTTAAAATGGGGTATCCAATCCCCTATGATTTAAAGTAATTCTTAGCGTTAAAGTAACAAATATTCTGAACCATTTTCCCCAACCATTGAATATCGTTGGGCAATTCCCCGTTCTCAACATCATTCCCAATCAGATTACACAAAATTCTTCTGAAATATTCATGCCTTGGATAGGACATAAAGCTTCTGGAATCAGTAATCATTCCAACAAAACGACTTAACAAACCCATACTTGAGAGTGAATTAATCTGATCAACCATCCCGAATTTCTGATCCAGAAACCACCAGGCTGAACCGAACTGGATTTTACCCGGCACAGTTCCATCATTGAAATTGCCCGCCATTGTAGCAAACATCTCATTATCAGCAGGATTGAGATTGTAAATTATGGTTTTTGCAAGTCTGTTGGTTGAATCAAGTTTATTTAAAAATCTGGACATGCCTCGCGACTGTGAGAAATCGCCCATGGAATCAAAGCCGGTATCGGGGCCTAGCTCGGAAAGTAATCTTGAATTATTATTCCGTATAGCCCCAAGGTGATATTGCTGAACCCAGCCTTTTTCATGATCCCAATGAGCCAGATTGAGAAGCATACATGACTTAAACTTAAGTATCTCGATGGGGCTGAGAGCCCCCCGGTTAAGGATTTTAATAAATATTTGGTCTATTTCTGAATCTGTATAATCTTCATAACAGAGTTGTTCCAGACCATGATCTGAAACAACACAATCATTCTCTGCAAAATGATCGTGTCTACTTTTTAATGCAAGCAAATACTGACTGAAAGTATTTATTTCAAAACCAGAAACAGCTGCCAACTTTAGGATGTATGCCTGAAGCTCGCCCAAATTATCTGCATTCATAGCTTTATCAGGCCTGAAAGAGGGCCGAACTTTCACAGAAAAGCCATCGGCTTTGATTTTCTGATGGAAAACCAGGTCATCCAGCGGATCGTCGGTGGTTCCTATACTTTCTACATTCATTCTTTCAATCATCCGTTGAATTGAATATTCGGGTGTTTTAAGTTTTGCACTGCATTCATCATAAATCTGTCTTGCAGTTGCAGGCGAAAGAATTTCGTAAATATCAAAATAACGCTGTAATTCCAGATGGGTCCAGTGATAGAGAGGGTTTCTGAAAGTAAAAGGTACAGTTTCTGCCCATTTTTCAAATTTCTCCCAGTCGCTGGCATCACCAGTGATATACTTTTCAGGGATGCCATTGGCCCTCATGGCACGCCACTTATAATGATCCCCATATAGCCAGATTTGGGTAAGGTTTTCAAAATTTGAATTTGCAGCAATCTGATCAGGGGGGAGATGGCAATGATAATCTATAATTGGTAAAGCAGCGGCATATTCCTGAAATAATATCTGGGCAGTACTGGTCTCCAGTAAAAAATTCTGATCTAAAAAATTCTTCATTTATAATTATTCCTTTTATCCTTTCAATAGCGAATAGCAATATCTGAAATTATATTCTTAAAGTATAGGTCAAATAAATAGAATATCTTAATTTGGAAAGAATTCTTAAATTTTACCGCTTAATATAAAATTTAAATTGGACTCAATTATTCTAAGCTTTGCTGGCTTTCTTTCCTGCGCACTATTAATTGTTTTTTCAGGGGTAAGACTTTCAAAATATGGAGATCTAATTGCTGATTTAAGTGGACTTGGAAAAGCCTGGATTGGATTAATTCTAATGTCGGCAGTTACAACCCTGCCTGAATTATTTTCTGGATTCAGTTCTATACTTATTCTAGAAAAGCCTGATATTGCTGTGGGAGCTGTGTTTGGAAGTTGTGCATTAAATCTCGCTATTCTTGCCTTTCTGGATTATTTTGTTCCTGGGAAACCTATCTCTTCAGTAGTTACTAAAAGTCATATTCTGGCTGGATTCTTAGGAATGATCCTGATTACATTATCAGTAATTGAAATCAATTTTGGTAAATTATTACCAGAGAACGAATGGTTCGGGATTTTTCCAGTAATCATAATCATCATTTATCTAATTTCTATACGTATCATTTTTGAAAATGATAAGAATCAAAAAAGAGCAGTTGATAGCTCCTCAAACGCAACTCGAACACAAGAGACAAAAATCTTATTAAAAAAGGCAATACTTCAATTTCTGATTTATGCAGTACTTATCGTAGCTGCTGCTCTGGCTCTGCCATATTTTGCTGAAAAATTAGCACAGGAAACAGGAATTTCCGAGTCATTTATTGGGACATTGCTCGTTGCCGGCTCTACTTCATTACCAGAATTGGTGGTTTGTATTGCCGCTGTCAGAATGGGAAGTATTGATCTGGCGGTAGGGAATTTGCTGGGTGCCAATATATTCAATATGTTCATTCTGGCTATTGACGATTTGATTTATACTGATGGACCGATATTGTTGGCAACAAATCCTAACCATGCACTAAGTGCTTTGGTGGCATTATTGATGACTTGTGTTATTAGTATCAGTATATTATTTGGATCACCAAAAAAACGATTTGCTTTAGGGATAGATGCGATAATAATGATACTTCTCTATGCAGGCTTATTGAGCGCACTTCATTATTTGGGATAATATCAGCTAAACGAAGCGAGCAATTTAATTTCGTTGCGATAAAGAATAATTTTTTTATCGTTTTCAAGTTGTTTTAATAAACGTGATATCACCACACGACTAGTCGCCAGCTCATCTGCAATTAGTCCGTGGGATGTCTTAATCACACTTGAACCGCTCAAACGCTGCTTCTCTTTCAGGTATCCAATCAGACGTTCGTCAAGCTTATGAAAAGCAATACTCTCGATCGATTTTAATAACTCTATAAAACGTTCATTAAAACTACGCATGATATAGTTCTTCCAGCTTGGATAGGTACAAAGCCAGTCATCCAGCTTAATATGCGGGATCGCAATCAGCTCAACATTATCCTCGGCAACAGCTTTTACCTCACTTTTTTTTGCTTCCAGACAGCAGCTATATGCCATAGAGCAACTGTCATTACTTGAGAGATAATAAAGCAGGATTTCATTTTGTTTCTCATCCAAACGATAAACTTTCACTGTCCCTTTCAGTACAATAGGCATCATCCGGACATATTTACCATAGTCCATGATTAAATCCCCTTCTTTAAAGGTTTGAAGGATTCCGAACTGTTGTATTTCCTGTATTAACTGAGGTTCGAAAATACTCTTGAATATATCCAGATTTGCTAACATCAAAAATGAAAGTTTAATACAAAATTAGACTGTACCATATTTACTTTATTGATAATTAATCGCTTGTTACCATAAGTTTCACCATTGTTTAATTTGGCAACGAGCAGAAGCTGAGCTTCTAACCCCTTTAAGGTATTTGTAAAGGTATATCTAATATCGGTATTTATCTGAGTATATGAGGGCATCCCATACTTATTCAAGTTATAATTCTTTGTATCAGGCAAATGATAATATCCTGCTGCAACAGAAGTTTTGAATCCAGATTTTGGGAAGCTGTAATTCACTTTAGCCATTACAGCATCCAGGTCTCCGAATCCTTCATTTCGCTCGCGTGGTAGAAAAGTAAAAAATGGATCCCTTCCCCATTCCCTTGGGACTAAATAACGTCCCTGAGCTGTGATACGATTATAGTTGAGAGAAGTCTCTAATCCATTGTTTTTCCAGGCTAACTTTGCTCCGAAACTCAATGATTTTGCTCCTTTTAAAAAATAGGTTTCTGACTGATTTGAATTACCTCCATTATTTATAGCATCCTGTCTAATAACCTGTGCCGAAGCCATCAGAGTTGAATTATCTTTAAGAGGTAATGAGATGTCAGTCTGCAACATAGCCGTGTTAAACACGTTCTCAGCGAACATATTCCAGCCCAGCAGTTTAATCTGTTTGTTAATCGTTGTAGTTACACCTACCAAAGCCACTCCATTGCTATGTATTTGTCCGCTATATAGTGATGGGGTACCATCTGGATTCACACCGGTAGAATAGATCCCTATAGTTTCACCCACGCTATACCATTTAGTAGTACTTCTCGGAGAAATACCATATAACCAGCCTGCTTCAATTTTGGTTCCTTTTATTTCATTTATCTCTGCCCATAAGCCCTCCACACCGGTTGGTCGCATCCTTCCATCCTGAAGATTAATAAATGGTGTATTCAGCAACTGCCGGCCAAAGATCAGAGAAGACTTTTTGTAATTATATTTCAGGTAAAATTCTTCTAAACGATCTATATCTTTCTTGTTTGAAGCATCCTCAAGATCAAAAAGACCTATTTCATAACGATTATACTGTCCACTCTGTGGATCAGGAATCGTCAGGTCTGAAGATCCAATATTGAAAATATAAAAACCGCTGATCCCGAACTGGAAATTATGATACTTTGCCGTTTCGAACCGCAGGCCCCCACCGGCTGCATTCGCATAATAATCAGTTAAATCCTTTTCATTCAGGGTTATCATATTGAAATACCTGAAATGACCCTGCACATTTCCATTTTTGAAAGCACCTAATACAGACTTGCTGTCTGCCGAATCCATCCCCTTGCCTTTGTACATTTCAGGACGCTCAGAAACTTCCTGATGCTGGGCTAATACAATAGTTGGAATCAGGAAAAATATTAGCAAAAGGATTCTATATATGAAATTTTTCATATTCAAAATGTTTAAAATAAGATGATTTAAAAGGGTTTTAGAGTTTGATGTAGCTCCAGCCTTCCTGCTGCTTTTTAGCTATTTCCAGTACCCCTGAAATAACAGTCCCTGCCCCGGCAACTAACTGGTCTGGTGTAATTTTTCTTTTTTTCATTGCAAACTCACAGGCAACAAAACTTACTCCCTTATCTGCATAAGCTTTGATCTCCTGCTGCACAACGGAAGTACTTTTCACCAGCATTCCTAATCCCCCACCATGACAAACTACCTCTACCTGCATATCAGGAGCTACTCCAAAATAGTTATTCAATTGACTCATGAGTGTTTGATGAATAAGCGTGTCAGCTGAAGTAAGCTGGAATACAATCTTAAGTCCTTTATAAGCATCGGCCCGGGGATCTTTAGAAACACTCTGAGCGTTGATACTATTTGAGAATACAAACAATACAAGGATAAAAAGGAGTTTTTTCATTTGTATCAAATTAATTTTAATTAAGATTAAAATTTTTTTATGTATTAAATTCGTTAACGAAATTGATAATCCACACCAGTTACCTGAGTCAAAAGGGTTTGAGGGGCATCTAAAACCTTGGCAGACAATGGAGGGCTAGGAGTTACCGGTGAATTTACACTTAAATATTCTTTTAATACAGAGTGTAATGTAAATTTGGTATTTATCGGGTTGGCCACCCCTCTCATACGGCAGAGCATATCTTCAGGATCCCCTTCACGTTCACATGCACAGATTCTATAGGTCTTAGCCAGATCCAATGGCATACCGTTAACTTCCACATCTTTAACTCTACGTCCATATTCCTCAAAAGCCATAAAACTAATTTTCATGCCTTTAAACTTGATTACCCAGCCTCCAAGCCGCTGTGAAGCATCTTTGGCGAAAACATTATTCAGTTCTTTTTCAAGCCAATCGAATATTTGCTTCCCGCTAACTGAGCCGGTTCGAACCACACTGTCCACAGGGAGCATATCAAAAATATAACCGTTTGTAATCGGGATATTTCCTGTTTTATCAGGACTCGCATTCGGCGGACAGAATCGAAAACCATTGGATAAAACAATATCAGCTTCTTTAATTTTCCATTTTAAGGCATCAAGTATCAGGGTATCTATTGTATTTTCAATTACAAAATAACGATATAGCGGCAATGTGCTATAGCCAGCAATATGATTGATATCATCTTCAAATGGCTCTTCATGAATATCTATTAATTTAGAAATCCCCTTATCAGCTTTATATTTTTGTGAATCAATTTCAACGAGTGAATAGGTATCCCCAATCACCTTTCCATCTTTTATCCGGAGATCAAGTTTTCCAACAAAAGAACCAAAAGCTCCCGGTTCAACTACCTTTGAATAGCGACACTGAATTGGCTTTCTTACCCTTTCATGCGTATCGCCACCTAAGATATAATCAACACCCTCACATTCGGGCAGATTAGCCAAATGAATCTGTTGTGATAAGCCAAGGTGGGAAAGTAATAATACATAGGCACATTGCTCCTGATTACGCAAAACATCGACAAAATGAGCCAGGTTTTCTTCAGGCTTTGTATAAATAATTCCTTTACTATAACTTGGCGACTGACGTACAGGAACCAATGGATCTGTATATCCAAGAAAACCAATTTTAACACCTCCAACATTCCAGATATGGTAGGGTTGAAAAATTAATTCCCCTTTTTTTCCATTTCCAAGATCATGATACATATTGGCACAAACTTTCGGAGCATTTAATGCCCCCAATAAAGTCTGCATGACTTTTTTGTAATAAACCACCTCCCAGTTACCCGGTAAATAAAGGTCGTAACCAAGTTCATTTAAGACCGGAACCATTGCTTTACCGGAGGTTTTTACAGCTAGTTCACTACCCTGAAACATATCCCCGGTATCAATGATAAAGGTATTTGGATTCTTTTTTTTCTCTTTTCTAAGATAAGTTGCCAGATGAGCATAGCCTCCTGTCTTACGAAAAACAGCCTGATCATTTTCCCAAAAAAGTTCATCATGTGGATGAATCTGACAATGCACATCCGTAGTTTGCAATATCGAAAGGGTAAATTCCCCATGATTTTCTGCTACTGCAAGACTCTCTGACGCCTCGTTTGCAATCGCAAAAAGCGGATTTGCAGAAACCAGAGCAGCACCGGCACTCATGGCACCCATTTTTCTTAAAAAGCCCCTCCTGTTATTTTCCATATTGCCTGGTTTGGGAATTCAATTAATATTGTTAATTCTTTACGGCTAAATTCTTTTTTAAAAATTCTGCACTCTTCTTTTGTTCTTCCACTATGGGTTTGAATGGTCCGAATTTATGCTGCTCTTCTGTAAACTTATCTGAATAAGGTCCAAAAGGATGATCGATTGGTTTTTTGGATTTATCGGGCCAGTCAGTTGGAACATTTACGTGCGGGCGGGCTTGCGAATTAATATAGGCAGCAACATCCCAGGCCTCTTCATCACTCAGTATCGGGTTTTCATAAGTAGCACCTTGCGGCATATTATCTCTCACATATTTAGCAAAGTTTGATATGCGGTATAAACCTGCACCATCATTATAACTGTTCTTTCCCCAGAGTGGAGGGAAAGCGTACTCTGTTTTATCAGAGTTCAAAAAACCTTCCCCATCTGACTGGTGGCAGCTCTCACATTTTAAAGTATAAACCGCCTTGCCCTTAGCCGGATCAGCAGCCCTGTCAAGATAGGCAAGATCCCTGAAGCCCGAACCGGCAGCCTTTTCACCCTTCTTTACATTGCTACCGAGAAAATTAATGTAGGCAACAATAGCCTTCATTTCTTTACTTTCTGTATCCAATGCCGAACCGTTTAAACTCCTCTCAAAGCAATCATTCACCCGCTTTTCAATACTTTCCTCCGTTCCACTCCTTGCCCTGAATTTTGGATATAATGAAGCTACTGAACCATAATTATTTGCAAATACTGCTGTTCCAGCCTTCAAATGACAGTTCTGGCAATTCATCCCGTTACTGATCTGCATAACAGACCCATTTGGACCAAGGTATTGAGATGTATGGGCGATAAGTTGCTTTCCATACTCAACCTCTGCTTTTTGATCCGCATCAGTGATAGTATTGACCTCAGGTGCAATCCAAAATTCCTGAACAACAGATTTAACTTCAGCTATTACAGCCTGGGTATCCTCTAGCTTGACTTTAGGTCTTTTTGGCAGATTGATCAGATAAGAGCCCAATGGAAGAGCAATAATAATTACAATCAATATTACCAATAAGTTAATGAGCTTTCTTATAACAGAAAACAGATCCTTAGTTAAATCGCCATCATCATGCTTCTGAGACATTTCCTAAAATATTAGTGAGGTAATTTATTCTTGATTAGTCCGTACAGGTAGGTTCCAACTATTGCAAAGAAAAACACAATAGCCATCGCCCAGTAACCATAGCCGATATTCACTACCATAGGTCCCGGACAAGCACCGCTCAAAGCCCAGCCGAGTCCGAAGATCGATCCGCCAATAAGGTATCGTGAAACGGATTTTTCTTTCGGATTGAACATAATTGGGTTACCATGATAATCTCTCATACGAAACCTTTTGATTAAGGCTACTCCTGCCACTCCAAGGGTAACTGCAGTTCCAATGATTCCGTACATATGAAAAGCCTGAAATCGGAACATTTCCTGTATCCTATACCAGGAAACTGCTTCAGATTTTGTCATTACGATACCGAAAACTATACCCAGCAATAAAAATTTTACAAACTTCATATCTTAAAATATTAAAGGAAGAAATAAATAGGTCATTAGCAAACCCCCGATAAAAAAACCCATTACGGCTATCAATGATGGAACCTGAAGATCCGATAAACCACTGATTGCGTGGCCGGAAGTACATCCCCCGGCATAACGTGATCCAAAGCCAACCATTAATCCTCCGAAAGCCAGGAGAAGAAACCCTTTGATGGATAAAACCGCATCAAGTCCGAAAAGTTCAACAGGTTGCAAGGATACAGGAGCAGCAATACCCAATTTGGATAAATCCTGAATAGTTGCCTCAGAAATCAGAACCGGAGCATCCGTTGAAAGGAATTCCCTTGTAATAAAACCACCCAGAATTGCACCTACAAGAAAAACCAGATTCCAGGTTTGTGCTTTCCAGTTGAAATCAAAAAATTTAGCTGATTTGCCCAGACCTGCAGCTGCACAGATCGTCCTTAAATTTGAAGAAAATCCAAATGATTGACCGAAATACAATAAAAAGAACATGATAGCTGCTATCATTATCCCCGAGAACCACCAGGACCATGGTTGTAATATAAATTCCATTATCTTTTTTTTAGTTGTTTAAGTGAAAAGAAATAATCGGCTTGAAGAGATGATTGATCAATTTCTCTGTGGCGCTTTGATGGAAAAGACCACCTTTGCCATGAGTACCAATACAAACAATATCCATATTAATCATCTGATTGAAATGGATAACACCTTTCTCCACATCTTTATCATTGATCAGATGACATTGGTAGTTTGAAATACCATTTAATTCAGCAAATTGAACCATTTCAAACTCAACTTTTGCCTTTTCTGCATCAACATTTCCCGAAGTGATCTGCAGGAGGTGTATTTTGGTATCAAATGCTTTTATTAGTTTATGCATTAAATCCATATTTTCTTTAGCCGGCTGACTAAAGTTATGGACCAGCAGAATATTCCGGATCTGAAGATCAGAGCGATCACACATCAGAGAAAGTAATGGTGTCTTAGATTTACGGGATATGATCTGAGTTTCGGAACCCGAAAGTTTTTCTTTTAACCCAGTGGCACCTTTGGTCCCCATTACAATCAGATCGAAGTGATTCGACTCTGTAAATCTTAAAATCGCATCAGTTGTTTTTCCAAGTACCAGGTGGGTGTTTATATGATCCCCATACAATACTTTCAGATTTGCAAGTTTTCTTTCTGCAATATCCTTCTGCTTTGTTACATAGTTAATATCAATCTCACCACAAGTTTGAATAGTTCCTGATGAATCTAATGTAACGGTATCGGGTACGTTCAAGACATGCAAAAAATGAATATCTATTGTGGTTTTTTCTTCAAGCCTTTGCACCATCAGGTAAGCAAATTCTGCCTGAACAGAAAAATCTGTTGGAATTATAATTTTTAGTGTCTCCATTGTGATCAAATATTAAATTAATTCAGTGAAACATTCTGCCAGGCTCCCTGATTCTCAATATTGGAAATACCCGATTGTAAAAGGATACTTCTTGCAATATTGGCTCTGTTACCACTTCTGCATACCAAAATTACTTTATCAAACTCACGCAAACTATCTACATAGGTTTCAATTTTATCAAGAGGATAATTTACACTACCTTCTGCATGTCCATCCAGATTAAACTCATCTGCTGTTCTTACATCAACTATTACTGTTTTCATTATAATTTTTTTATTTTTTTTAAAATTCTTTCAGTCTGGTGTTTAAACCTGTACACTGATACTCAGAATTAACTTACAAACTGATTAACAATTTCTACAGTCCCACCGTTCACAACATTAGTAAAACCATTTTGCTCTAAATATGATTTTGCCTGAGAACTTCTGTTCCCGCTGCGGCAAAAGACTATGATGTGCTTCTTGTTTTTGAATTTTGCCAACTGTGATGGTATGCTGTCAAGAGGAATATTTACGGAACCTTTTACATGATTCTGAGAAAATTCACGGGGAGATCTGACATCAACCAAAAATGCCCCTTCATTTATTATTCCGGTAAGATCCTGCTTTGCAGATCTTCCAAATAGCCAACTAAATATACCCATTATCTTATTTTAAACTGTAAATTTTTTAATCACTCCAACTAATCCGTTCTTCTGAACGACTCCACTTTGTCGCCATAAAACCTTTCCCTGCTTAAATAATATCAAAGTTGGAACTCCCTGTACCTGATATGCAGCAGCTGCCTGGGGATTTTTATCGACGTCAACTTTCAGGATGCTTACGGCATCCCCTATTTCCTGTTTTACATCTTTCAAGATTGGTGCCATAACCTTACATGGTCCGCACCACTCTGCAAAAAAATCAACAAGCACCGGCTTGTCTGATTGTATTAATTCGTTGAATGTCATAGCTGTTTATTTAACTTCTTCATAGCTAATGTCTTGTGATCCATTATCCTTCTTTACAGGTGGAGCAGCACAGGCACCTGCACCGCAACAAGAGGCATTAAAAACGGCCATTCCTGTAAAAAGTAAACCTATCAGACCAAACAATATATCCGCAGCCATCACGGCCTGAACCAGGATCACCAGTCCAATTCCCAAACGTAGAAATCTGATGATGTTCCAGTTACTAAAAATTATCTCTTTCATGTGAATATGTTGTTATGCTAAATTATATAACAAAAGTAAGGACTGCTTGCGGCGATTTGGGTAACAAAGGTTACAAATGAAATTTCAGATTTAGCTTTTGTCTTCCGGGATATAATTCCCAATATGCTTTCGACTATCTCTGAGTTTTCGTTTTTGATGATAAAACCTGTATAGTCCGATAAAAAATATCAGCAAAGCGATTATCCAGAAAGCGATTTCCAGATACCATCCGTAGCTAAGATTTAGCAGGCTATTGAGCGTCATACCTGCGATAGCAAAATATAAGGAAGTTCTCACAAAAGCCAAAAGGGTTCTGTCAATGGCCATATCAGTCCTTTCAATCGCCAGATTTTCACGAAGGATAAGATCCCTGTTTAAAATTTCATTCGGTTTCATATCTCTTTAATTAATAAACCGGCACACAATAATCACTCTTCCAGAATAACTTATTTGTGCAGCACATCCGCCGGTTCGCTATCGTTCCTGCTGTAGCTGTTATAACCGCCACAATGAAAAGGGCATTGACAATTCCAAAGGCATCTGCTAATATCCCACTTAAAATGGCACCAAAAACATAACCACTATCCCTCCATAATCTGAAGATACTCAGGCTTTCGGCGCGCTGTGATGGATGGGTCCCTTCGGCTACAACCGATAGAAAGTTAGGATAGACCAGTGCCGTACCGAATCCAAGCAAAACCGATGCGAAAATTAAAAAGGGTAAGGAAGTTGCCAGTGCCATGATGATGATGGCAAGAGCCTGCAAAAACATACCTGAAGTGATAATCTGTTTTTTACAATGACTGTCCCCAAGTTTTCCGGTAAATAATTGCGAAATCCCCCATACTGCAGGATAAATTCCTGCAATAATTCCAATCTGGCCTATTCCAAAACCTTTTTGCATGAGCAGCACTGGCAATAAACCCCAGACAACCCCGTCATTAAGATTATTTACTAAACCATTTAATGTTACTGAACCCAAATTTTGATGTTTCCAGCTTGTTTCCTTCCAAACATTCTCCAGCAGCGGTACTTTACTAGTCAGACTTTCTGCATTTACGAAATGGGTAGTATCCTTAACAAGGAAAATTGTGGTTAATAATCCTGCTATTGAAAATATAACTCCGGGGATAAATGGGAAAAATGCATAGCCATAATCCAGTGCAATTGAACTTGCCAGCCAGGCAGCAAGGCCTACCGAGAGATAACCTGCAAATTCATTGATCCCCATCGCCAGACCGCGGTTCTTTGATCCGACAAGATCAATTTTCATAATTACAGTTGCACTCCAGGCCAGACCCTGGTTTATCCCTAATAAAATATTAGCAGCGATAACCCAGTTCCAGTCTGGAGCATACATTAATAAAAATGGTACCGGAAGTGCGGCAATCCAGCCAATGATCAGGATAGTTTTACGGCTTAGCTTTTTGGAAAGCTGTGCTACAGCATAATTACTCAGGGATTTACTGATACCGAATGCAACAATGAAAGACATTAAGGCAGTGTTGGCATTGATACCGAATTCCAGTTTCCCGAAATTGGGCATGATTGATCTTTCCAGGCCAATCATTGCACCAACAAATGCATTCACTAACACCAGTAAAGCAAATTGATACCTGTTTTTATGTAAACCCTGCATAATTCAATTTAAGGATAAATTCAAAAACTCAGATGTATTATTAACAAAAAGGAGGTATTTAAAAACACCTCCCTTTAAAAATTTTAGAATTTATACAACAGATCAGGCAGGCATCACCTTAGTCTGGCAAACGAAATCTGTTCTTGGAATATTGGTATTGGTGATTGCTCCAAATCCACCGGCTATTTCTGTGAAGTTTCTGTAACCTCTTGCCTGAAGTATTGATGCCGCCATCATACTGCGGTAACCACCTGCACAATGTAAAAAGAAATGCTGCTTAGGATTTACGTCCTTAATCCAATCATTTATATAAGCTAAAGGCCTGTTGTAGGCATTTTCAATATGTTCTGCAGCATATTCGCTTTCTCTGCGTATATCAAGTACCATATCCTTACCAGGTCGGAATTCATTTTCAAACTGTTCAGCAGTAATACGATCAACTACATCAGCTTCCTTACCTGAATCTAACCAGGCTTTGAATCCGCCTTTTAAATGTCCAAGAATATTATCAAAACCTACACGGCTCAAACGGGTCACTGCTTCTTCCTCATTTCCTTCATCAGTAACCAATAAAATTGCTTGTTTTACATCGACAATCAGTGCTCCAACCCATGGTGCAAAATCGCCACCAAGGCCAATATTTACTGATTGCGGGATAAATCCTTTGTAAAAAATTGTATTATCCCTGGTATCAAGGATTAAAGCATCCGTATTTTCGGCTGCTGCCTCAAACTCATCAGAGCTCAGTGCTCTCATGCCATTATTCAAAACGGTATCAAAGCTTTCGTATCCTTTCTTATTCATGGCAACGTTCAGACCAAAATAAGCCGGAGGTGGAAGCAGACCCTCCGTAACAGCTTTCACAAAAGATTCTTTATCCGGCTGATTCAATGCGTAATTGACCTTCTTTTGGTTACCCAAAGTATCTACGGTTTCTTTCATCATATTTTTGCCGCAGGCACTACCGGCACCATGGGCAGGGTAGACTATCACATCATCTGCCAAAGGCATTATTTTGTTATTCAGACTATCGTAAAGTAAACCTGCAAGTTCATCCTGTGTCATATGTGCTGCCTTCTGTGCAAGATCCGGACGACCTACATCACCCAGAAACAGTGTATCACCGCTGAAAATACAATGATCTTTTCCAGTCTCATCTTTCAACAGAAAAGTTGTGCTTTCCATCGTATGCCCCGGAGTATGCAAAACTTTGATCGTAATATCACCTATTTTAAATTCCTGTCCGTCGCTTGCAGAAATACATTCAAATTCGCAGGTTGCGTTAGGACCATAAACAATCGGAGCTCCGGTTTTGCGGCTCAGATCAACGTGGCCACTGACAAAATCGGCATGAAAATGAGTTTCAAAAATGTATTTTAGTTTAACCCCATCCTTGCTAAGTCTGCTAAGATAAGGTTCCACCTCACGCAGTGGATCTATAATGGCAGCTTCGCCATTGCTGGTGATGTAATACGCACCTTGTGCCAAACATCCGGTGTAAATTTGCTCTACATTCATTTTGTTAATTTTGATACTACAAAAATCGTGAATATTAGCAGTCATAACGGTAACATTTGTTGCAAATAAAAAATTCGCCGGAAATGAATCCGGCGAATTCTAACACTCACCTTAAAGAACCCCCGATTATGAAACTAATGGTTCCCCTCTATTCACCCACTCATTAATACCACCTGAATAATTGGCGATATTAGTAAAGCCATTTTTGACGAGAATTGAGTAGCCAATTGCGGCTCTGTCTCCACTCTGACAGTGAATCACTACCTTTTTATCTTTACTTATCTTATCCAGATTCTGTGGTAATGTTCCCACAAATACATTGTCAGCATTTGCAATATGACCCGAATTAAATTCGGTAGCACCCCTTAGATCTACAATCTGTACATCCTCCTTCATCAGCTTTTTAGCTTCTTCAATCGAGATCACATTTGCTTTTTCAAGTTTCCCGCCAGACTCTGTCCATACTGAAGTTGATGGAACATATCCGTAGATATTGTCCAGGCCAATACGCATCAGTTTTCTGGTCAGATCATCCAGATTTGATTCATCAGCCAGAATAATAAATTGCTCATCATACTTCAGGAACCAACCTGCCCAGGTAGCAAAAGAGTTGTTGCCCTGAATATTCATACTTCCCGGAATAAATCCTGCAGCAAAATCAACTTTATCCCTGGCATCCAGAACTTTCATACCTTGATTCATCGCTTCTTTCAATTCTGAGGATGATAGTTTTTTCAAAGCAGGTACTTCTGTCAATAATGGACGATCAACTTTATTAAGTTTCTTCATCATTGCAAAATACTTTGGAGGCTCAGGCTGATCTTCTAATAGGTACTGAACGAATCCCTGCTCATCATTATCATATTGAAATGCCCAGTTTCTTACCTTTTCATACCCAACAGTTGTACTTGGAACAGCTCCCAAAGCTTTTCCACAAGCTGATCCTGCACCATGACCCGGCCATACCTGAATATAATCAGGCAATGCTGAGAACTTACTGATCGACTTGTACATTTCTATGGCTCCGGCATTCATTGTACCTACCATACCTGCAGCTTTTTCAAGCAAATCAGGACGGCCGATATCGCCTACAAATACAAAATCTCCGGTAAATAACATCACAGGTTCCTTTGAAGCAGGAGTATCCGTTAAAAGAAAACTGATACTTTCAGGAGTATGCCCAGGAGTATGCATCACCTCGAATATCAGATTACCCATCTTTACAATCTGCCCATCTTTTAAACCGATATGATCAAACTCATACTCCCAACCTTCACCACCTTCATCCGAAAGGTACATATCAGCCCCGGTCAATTTGGCCAGCTCACGTGAACCTGAAAGAAAATCAGCATGGATATGCGTTTCGAAGACATGAGTGATCTTCATGTTATTTGCCTGGGCAATTTCCAGGTAAGTATCCACATCACGCTTTGGATCAATAACTGCAGCTATTCCGGCTTTCTGACAGCCGATGAAATAACTTGCCTGCGCAAGGCTCTTGTCATAAATGTGTTGAAAAAACATATGTTCTATTTTTTAATTTAATTAATTAGTTAGTTTCTATCTTCTTTGAATTTCTTATACAAAGGTCGGGACTAATCTAAAAACAGTTGGTAACATTGGTTACAATCAACCAAATTTGATTAGATTAATTTATTCTCCAGAATTACAAACAACTCTGAACAAGCACGTTTGGAGAAAGAATTATAGCATGACTCAAAAGTTTTGAAATTAAAGGCATCCCGAAATAATGTCAGATACTCAGTATCTCTTCCTCCAAATGGAGGGCCCTGCATTTCAAACTCCTTATTAAAAAAACTCCGGCAAGTTTTCCCCCTTCAGTAAGAAGGCCTTTCATGGTCTCAACATAATTTTTACGAAGTTTTGGGTCGAGGGCACAAAAAAAGGTGTGCTCTAATATCAGATCATACTCAGCTTTGTGAGTAAAGAAATCTCCCAAAACTATTTTGATATTCTGATTTAATTGAAATTTAGATTTTAATCTTTTTACCAGATCAGGTGCAATATCAAGGATAGTGATGTTCTTAAAACCCTTCTCCAATAGGTATTCTGCCTCATACGAGTTGCCGCATCCCGGAATGAGAATCTTTAAATTTTTATTAGTTAACTGATCTATGTAGGCTTTTAAAGGGGGAGAAACCTGACCCAAATCCCAACCAGTGTCATTTAAACAATAACGTTCATTCCAGAAATTTTCGTCAAGATTAAGGTCTTTGTTCATCTAAGCTGAATTTTTAAATATCCTAATGACCTCCTCCTGCTGATGGGAAGAATAATTCTTTCACAAAAATGTAAATACCCATAACCAGCACGAACCAACCAAAAGATTTTTTTAGTTTTTCTCCGCTGATTTTCTTAGCCAGATATATACCAATGAATATCCCTATTACCGCCAACCCTGTAAATGTTCCAAGCAGCTTCCAGTCAATCATCTGGCCGCCCTGAAGATCTCCAATAAAACCAATCAATGATTTTGCAGCAATGATAAACAGTGAAGTTCCCACTGCAAGTTTCATTGGCATATGAGCCAGAAGTACCAATGCCGGAATGATCAAAAATCCACCACCAGCACCTACCAAACCGGTAAGTAAACCTACCAAAGTTCCCTCAAGCAATATCATAGGATAATTATATTTCAAGGGTGCATCGTCTTCTTTATCACAATCAATACAAGGCCTGATCATACTTACAGAAGCCAGAATCATGACAATGGCGAACAGAACCATAATACCGATGGATTTGGTAATAACCAATGATCCGATTGTGAAGAGCTCAGATGGAATTAAAGGAAGGAGCCACATCCTGGTCAGATAAACTGCTATAATGGATGGAATTCCAAAGATCAGAACAGTTTTAAAATCTGCTCTTTTCTGAATTGCACTTTGAATACCTCCGATAAAAGCGGTTGAACCGACTATAAACAAAGAATAGGCTGTAGCCAATATAGGATTAACGCCCATTACATAAACCAGAATCGGTACTGTAAGTATAGAACCACCGCTTCCAATCAAGCCTAGTGAAACCCCAACGAGTACTGCCAATATATAACCTAAAATTTCCATAATGTCTTTTTATTTGAACACAAAGGTCTCAATAGCAAACCCGATTTATGGTTACAAAAGTTACATTTAGCAATAACAGTAAAATTAAATACGCAGGCTGAATTGATCATAATCAGAAGCAAAATCCAGCTTAGCCAAGAGATACACCAATGATTGTACCAATTCCATAGGTTATTGCAGCTGCAGCAAGGCCAAAAAATACTTGTCTGAATCCTGAAAACCAGATACTTTTTCCTGTAAATAAAGTAATAGCCGAACCAATTAGGAACAGACCCAGTGCACTTAAACCGGCACTAAGCAATACAGCATTGAGTCCGCTAAGAAAGAAAAAAGGAATGACTGGAATGATCGCACCAATAGCAAATAAAATGAAGGAAGTAATTGCGGCCTCCATGGCTGAACCCTGCAAATCTTCTGCATTAATGCCTAACTCTTCCTGTACCAGCATTTCATGAGCCCGGTCCTTATCAGAGATGATGGCCTTGGCCATAGACCTTGCCTGCGGTTCCGGAATTCCTTTTGAAATATAAATCAAAGCCAGTTCTTTTTCTTCACCCTCAGGATTTGCTTCCAGTTCTTCCATCTCCAGCTGCATTTGATTTTCATAGAGTTCCTGAGAACTTTTTACCGAAATCCATTCCCCCAGGGCCATTGAAAGTGCACCCGCCATCAGTCCGGCAATACCTGTTAACAAGACCTCACTTTGACCGCTTGTTGCACCAGCGATACCCATCACCAGACTGAAATTTGAAACCAGTCCGTCATTCCCTCCAAGAACTGCTGCCCTGAGCGCATTGCCACCTACAGACCTATGCCTCTTTTCGAACCTGGCGAGATTTGAACCGGAAATATCCTGATAATTATTTAAGATATTTTTAAGAATTGTTACATGCGAGGTATCGGATATTGAAGGGGCTGCATTACTTTTCCCTTTAACCTTGACAATTGAAGATGAAATGCTCTTTTCGGTATCCAGCAATACCCCAAGTATATAATCATACCCGAATACTTTACCTATAAAACTCAAAACCTTTGCCCGGCCTGAAGGCGGGGGTAAATGAGAACTATCCAGCTTGTGTTTCTTCAGAAAGGCCAGTGCATGACTGTACTCAATTTCACTCATTTCATTGAAAACGCTGGCCACATTAGGATCCTTTTCGTTTTCTGCGAGGATCTTATACAGAAAGCATGTATCTACCTCTGTCTGGATATTTTTCAAGTTAATCATAGTGAAATGCGGATTTTCAGGCTTATGAACAACATATAAGATGTGTTTATCGCAAAAAACTGATATTTATTAATAAGGAATCTCAAATATTGAGCCGGGAAATTAAATTGGATTATTTATCGGGATCCTCCATTTCGGTTCCCGATACCATCTACAAGTATATCAACAAGTACATCAAAATATTCTTCCGACTTGAAGTCGCATAGAGTAACGCTGAGAGGTAAGCTCAATCCTCTGAAAGCTGCAATAGAAGCAAAAGAACACTTTTCTATCATTTCTGGCGACAATTCCCTGAATTCACCGGATTGCACGCCACCAATAATAATTTCCTTCATCATATCAACCTGAGTCTGATCATACCTTTGCTTGAGCTCATGAAGTTTCTTCATACCATCAAAGATTTCCTCTTTGACAATCTTGCTAAGATTCTGATAACCAATAATTGAAGAAAGATTGGTCCCGAGAAATGCTTTCAACTTCTCCTTAGCTGTTGTAGCACTATTTATGGCTTTTCTAACTTTCTGTATATGACTCTTCATTTCATCATCGACAACCGCCTCAAAAATCTCATTTTTGCCAGGGAAATAATAATAGAGCGTGCTTTTACCCTTACCGGCTGCCTCGGCAATATCCTCCATCGTGGTTTTTTTTAATCCATGATGTGAAAACAGACGTTTTGCGCCCTCCAGTATATCTCGTATGATTAATTCGTCTTTCAACATTTATCACAAAAACATATCGACCATTGTTTAAATATAGTCTAAAAGCTAATCAATTAAAAATATGGGGCTATAAAAATTTTTATGAAACTCCTTAAATAAGAAGTCTTTACAAAACCACCGGTGTAATCATGGACTTCAATCAACTGAACTTTGTTCACCATAATCCTTGCTCTCGATCTTAATATCAATTAAAAAGGACATTTCATAAACTATTTTTAACTTTTAGTCTAATTTATTAACTGAATACTATAGCCGGCTGTCTGCCTTACACTCTAAAAATCATCTGATTGTCAAGATATAAATATCAATAAAATCCTCTCGATTGATAATCAGTGACTTGCAAATGAGAAGCTGAATTATAAATTAGCAAGAACTTGGCAAATGAAACTTTTAGACTAATTTTGTATTATAGTCGAAAGACAAGTAATTATAAAAACTAAAATTCTAAAGAAAATGAAAAAATTAATTCTATCAATTGTTGCATTAAGCAGTCTTTCATTAGCAAGCTATGCACAAACAGAAAAAGGTAAGTACATTTTAGGTGGGACTGCTTCATATGAAACTTCAAAAACTGATGCGGTAAATGCAAAATCAACAGAGAACCTTAACATTGTGCCAAATCTGGGTTACTTTGTTTCTGATGATTTCGCAATAGGTACCGGCATTGGGTATAGCTTTTCAAAGACTGCTGTTGCAAGTCCTACAGGAATCAACAATGCAGTAATTGTAAGTCCGTTTGGACGCTATTATGCCGGATTAAGTGATCAGTTTAAATTTTTCGGACAGGCATCTGTTCCAATGGCTTTCGGTAATGTAAAAGCTGTTGATGCAAATGGTGATGCGGGTGCTAAGGCAGGAACATCAACATCTATAGGTGTTGCTTTATCTCCGGGATTCGCTTACTTTCCAACTAAAAAGCTTGGAATTGAGTTTGCTTTAAAAGGCATTTCGTACAATAGCTACAAAGTAAAAGATGCCAATGATAATGATGTAATTGGTGCAGGAAGAGAAGATTTCTCATTCGGAACAAATTTCTTCGCTCCACAAATCGGTGTACAGTTCCACTTTTAAGAATAATTAGTTTAGGGTTGAGGGCGCAATTTATTGCGCCTTCTTTGTTTCTGTTAAATCTCTTTTAGATACTTCTTGGGAACCTCAGCACCGGCAACATAATTAAGCTTGCCAATTTTACACATCTGATAAACATTAATTCTGAAATCAGGGCATGTACTCACAAAACAATATGCCTCAACCTGGGTAAAACCATAAGTACTAACCAACCAATCCATCATATAAACCGTTGCCTGATGGACTGCATCCTCAAGCGGTCTGAAAGCATGAATCGCAATAATGGAATCCGGAGTTTCTATTCGGATTCCGGGAGAACGCTTTCCCTTAATCACCTCAAATGAAAGCCTGACAGTTGCCTGGGTTTCTGCTGCAGTTCCGGTGAATTCGGTATCTCCCTGACTAGCGTGTACATCGCCCAGATAAAAAAGCCCACCGGGATGGTATACCGGAAGGAAAATTTTATTCCCGGGTTTGAAATCACGAATATCCAGGTTTCCACCCCAGTCACCTTGCCCATCCAGGCTGTTTGCCACATCCCTGTCGGGGGCTACACCCAAAGTACCGATAAACGGGGTAATTGGCCAGGAGATCTTATCATTAAAATGGAGTGTTCCATCAACTGTAGTCCCGCTTGGACCCGGACTATGTTCAAAAACCATCGTGCTATATTCACCAGAAATTTCATTCCAGCGGGAAGATTCGCCCAATGGCCCACGATTTGGCCCCACAGCAATCCAGGAAGTCTTTTCAACCTCAATCTGAAGAATATTAACAACAAGTGTATCACCACGGTCGAGCCCTTCAATAAAAATCGGACCTGCAATTGGGTTTACTAAAGGTGGTGTACGGTCGAACCCCGGTCGATTGGCAGGAATAGCCTTGTCTGCTGAACTTTTAAAAAACCCAATTCCTGCATCCCAGGTTTCGATTTCAAATTCTTCGCCCGGTTTAATATGAATTAATGGGGTATCCTGGTAATTGAAAGCAAACTTTTTAGCCTGTTCACGGAGAATCTTTTTCATAGCATTAGGTATAAATTTCTTTTAAATTAAGAGAAATTTCAGTCAAATTAAATCCTTGAATTCAAATGTTAACAAATTATATTCAAATTATTGGCTATCAGGTAATGCAAAAACCATGACATATCCTCCGGGATTCTCAGCATCACCTGCAACCGATACAGCAATGTATTGCTTCCTACCACTCTTATAGGTTGATGCATTCGAAGTTGTACTGCCCGGGATTGGGGTATCCCATATTAATTTTCCGGAATCTTTATCATATGCCCTGAACCTGAAATCAGAACCGCCCATATTGGCTCCGATAAACAGCAATCCACCTGCAGTTACAATTGGACCGGTATTCCCTTCGGAACCCGTTTCCGGTTCACCTTTTTGCTGTAAATGAGGATAATTGCCTAAAGGAATTGACCATACATAGTCACCTGTGTTGAGGTTAATTGCATTTAAGGTTGCCCATGGGGGTTTAATTCCAAAACGCCCTTCCGAATCACGGAACTTACCATTGGATAAAATATCCAGGTACCTGACGGGAGCTTCCAGTTTGAATTTATCCGCATCCTTATTTGCTGATTCACTTTTTGCTATTTCTTTCAAAAAATTGATCTCCCTGGCAGGCCTTGTATCTATATCAAACAAAAAGGAAATAATCGCTTCTTCTTTACCGGCAATGATACTGGCAAATGAGGGCATCTTACCGGATCCAACTCTGATTTTACCCAGCACTTCTTCCTCATTCATTCTGCCCTGAAGGCCAATTAATGATGGATAATCAGTATCCCCCTTCTTATCTGCACCATGACAAGCCTGGCAATAAGTAGCATAAAGTGCTTTCCCCTGACTAAATGGTGTGCCTGAGTCATTTTCAGGTTCCATTTTTTTCATGAGACTCACTCCGGGGGTGTTTGTAGCCCTGACATAAATTATCCCACTTGCAGGGTCAAAAGCACCCCCTCCCCAACTTGAGCCACCACTTGTTCCGGGAAGATTGACATTGCCCTTTATAGAAGGTGGAGTGAAAAGTCCTTCATATCTTATGGACTTAAATCTTTTCAATAGTTCATCATTTGACTCCTTTGAAAAATTGCTAAGATCATCCAATGAAATATGCTGGCGGGCATAAGGCTTTGGTTTTAATGGAAATGGCTGAGTAGGCCATGCCTCTTCACCAGGCACATCCGAAGCAGGTACAGGGCGCTCCTCAATTGGAAATAATGGTTCACCCGTATCCCGGTTAAGCAGATAAAGGAAACCTATTTTGGATGTTTGGGCTACTGCATCAATTCTTTTTCCATCATGCACAACACTAACCAGATTGGGAGGTGCCGGCAGGTCATAGTCCCACAGGTCATGATGGATGGTTTGATAATGCCAGATATATTTACCGGTTTGAGCATCAAGGGCCACCACACTGTTACCAAATAAATTCTGGCCCTTTCGGTCTCCACCGTAGAAATCGTACGAAGGTGATCCCAATGCAAGAAATACCATTCCCCTTTTCTCATCGAGACTCATTCCAGCCCAGTTATTTACGCCACCGGCATATTTCCAGGCTTCTTTTGGCCAGGTTTCATAACCAAACTCACCCGGATGAGGGATTGTATGGAAAGTCCATACCAGTTTTCCTGTTCTGATATTATAAGCCCTTTGATAGCCCGGTTCTGCTCCATATAACTCTGAAACTGCAGTGCCAAGGATATACAGATCTTTATAAACAATCCCTGGTGAGGAAGGAACAACGGATATTTTATCAGGATCACCACGCATACCTGTGTTCAGATTCACTCTGCCGTCCTTTCCAAAATCGGAAATTAATTTCCCGCTCAGCGCATCCAATGCAAAAAGATTACTCCCAGCTGTAAACAGGATTCTTTTATCCTTTCCATCCTCCCAATAAGTTACACCGCGGCTAACACCTCCACCCTGAGCTCCAAAAAAAGGGTCAAATGACCATATTTGTTCACCTGTTATCGCATTGATTGCATAAATTCTGTTCCTGCTGGATGGAATATACATGATCCCTTCAACTATTACAGGATTTGCCTGGATTCTGGATGTTCGCGCACCCGGCAATGCATCCTTAAAACGAAAGGTCCATGCAAGTTCCAATTGATTAACATTCGCTTTATTGACTTGCTTTAAGGCTGAGTAACTGCTGCTTTTTGAGTCTGATTTATATGTGCTCCAGTTAGTGGGTTTCTGATTTGTTGTCTGGCAGGCTGAACTAATAAACAGGAATAAAATAAGCCACAAACCAGATTTTGTGCTTATTTTTTGAAAGATCAAGGTATCACTACGCATACTTTTCCGAACTCAAATATTAATAAACTCCATTACCTGGAAATTCATTTCAATTTAAGTTTAAAAATTTATTGGATGAGGGGAATTTGAAAAAATATTCAGGAATGAATTAATTTAATTCAAGTTAGTAGTGTCAGGTAAAAATTGAGATAATAGGAATAATGATCTTATTACTAACTCATAATTATTCTCTTTTATCGCTTTTTTTTGTTTTTCTGTTGTGCTCAAGCTTTCCTTCGGGAGATTCCTGCATTCCGACCACTGTCATTATTTAAGAGTTGATTTCATACTAAATCCAAAATAGCAAGTCACGAATTAGTTTATTCCTTTTTGGGTTTTAATGAACAATTCAATTTATGGGAAATATTTTCCGCTCATGGCCGCGGGGCCTAGTCCTTTTCCTGCAGCAGGAAAGGATTAAAATGCCGCCGCTGCGTCTGATGCTTTGAAGGTTTCTGCCTAGGCCCGGCTAGTAGTTGCCGCACCAGCCAATGCGGAAGAAAGCTTATTAATGGGGGCTGCTAGCGTGGCGTTTAAAAAAAATATTGAGATTAATTATCAGGATCCTAGGCGTATCGCCTTGCAATGACATTCATATACTTTTTTTGCGGCATTGGACAGGGCGGGCAATTCAAAATTGCCATCGCACTGACTTTCACAGCCCTGTACGCAGCCGTTGATGGATGAACATTCCTAAACTTTTAACGTTAATCTTAGTAACCTTTAAATCTCGATAATGAGAAATTCATTTAAAATGAACCAAGATTTTCCGAGCGGGGGGAGGACAAAACGGCGGGCCGGGTGTATGGCCTCTAGTAGTGGGAGCTTCGTTTTGTCTTGATTTTACTCAGTTTTTATTATTGTTTTTTATAGGTCTTCGTGGTCTCACCGCAAGGGCGGTTCGGCATTGGTTACTTTTTCATCAAGGAAAAAGTAAATAGGCCTCCGCGGCTATGAGCGGTATAAATTTGAAATCACACGGAATAATTATAACCCTGAATAGATATAACATACTGTATATTAGATATTTAAGATACTAAATAATTACATTGGCAGTCCGCTAGGATGAACCCATTCGGACGGGCAGCAGGGAAAAGGATTGCCCTTCCGCCGCAAAGGCTGACTAATTTTATTATTAATTATAAATTTTATTTTTACCTGACATTGTGATTAAACGCTGACTATATTAATTCACCATCTGGTGGCTTGAAATTTCCAACCCGGGACTTTCTTCTGCATTTCAATCTCATCATTTCTCTTTTTGAGGCCACAATTAATATAGTTTTGATGCAATCTTGCCAGTGCAATTTTATCCAGTTCAACGCCTAAGCCCGGCTCATCCGGAACCTGAACCGAACCATCGGTGAATTTAATCCGGCCACCCAGTATAACTTCATCCGATTGCCATGGATAGTGTGTATCCAGAGCATAGGGCATCTTGGGAAGTGCAGCGCCCAAATGTACCATGGCAGCTAATGAAATACCTAAATGGCTATTAGAATGCATGGATAAATCCCGGCCAAAGGTTTCGCAAATTCCCGAAAGGGTCATCGATGCCTTCAAACCGCCCCAAAAGTGATGATCACTCAAAATTATATCCTCCGAACCAATTTTTATACTGGCAGGTATCTCCTCGAATGAGGTTGTACACATATTGGTTGCGAGCGGGGTTTTTAAAACCTTACGGACAGCAGCCATATTTTCTTGTCCACGAACAGGATCCTCCAGGTATTCCAATACCCCTTCAAGTTCTTTTCCATATTGAATCGCTGTATTCAGAGCCCAAATGGCATTGGGATCAAAACGCAAGGGAACAGATGGACCAAATTCTTTATAAAGTGCCAGTATTGTATCCACTTCAATTCTGGGTTCAAATACACCTCCTTTTAGTTTGATGGATTTAAAACCAAACTCCTTGCACATCGCTTTGGCCTGAAATACGATTTCTTCAGGATTTATAGCCTGTTTTTGTTTGGCTGCCTCCCATCCAATTGCAGTTGGGTCTAGATTGAACCCATATTCTCCTCCTGCACCTTCGTATTTATAAAAGAGGTATGCGGAAAAGGGTACACTTTCCCGCATTTTACCTCCAAGCAAATCAACTATCGGCCGTCCCAGCACTTTGCCCATAATATCCATACAGGCAACTTCAACTGAACTGAAAATATGTACCAATTTCCTTTGATCCCATGGTGCTTCCCCTCTTGCCAGAGGAGATTCGGAACCAAATCGTTCAGACAATACCGCCCTGATCTGATTCAGCTGGAATACGTCTTGTCCGATCAGAAGCTCTTTTGCTTCATAAAGTGCCTGCTCAATGTCAGAGGTTCCGGGTATCTCGCTGATACCTGAAATCTGATCATCGGTAATAATTTCCAATATAATTCTCAGGGCATAGGGGGCATGCAGACCTGCCGCATTTAATAATGGCGGGTCAACAATCGCTATGGGTGTGATAACGATATCCTTTATTCTTGGACCTCTTTGTCTGAGCATATTGTTGTGTTAGATAATATTAGCTCGCCGCTTCGGCCTCCTCAGTTACAGCCTGAATTAAGCCCTTAATATATCCATAACAGAATGCAAAGGACTGCCAGCTGGCAACAGGATCTTTGTGATAAGGTACGTGATCAGGCATAACCATACCATCAAAACCTACTTCACGCAATTCCCTAACAACCTGAAGGAAATTCATGTCCCCATTATCAGGATAAACCTCCTGGAAATTTCCCCATCCACCTTTGATGTTTCTCAGGTGAATGTTAAATATCTGATTCCGTTCTCCGGCCCATCTGATGATTGGAATGATATCATTTTTGGGATCCTTTAAACCTTCAGCAATAGAACCGATACAGAAGTTAAAGCCATGATATTTGCTGTCATAAAGTTGAGCGAAGCGCTTAATTCCTTCAAATACATCCGGACTGTTCCAACGGGTGATTCCCCTGTAGCCAACAGGAGCAGGTGGATCAGCAATATGGTTAGCCAGTTTTACATTATATTCTTTAGCAACCGGCAGAGTTCTGTCTAATAAATAGGTGATCCGTTCAAACATATCATCGATGCTTACATCCCCGGCAATGGTTTTTGGGTCATTCCTTCTCAATGCTTCAGGCAGATCCCAGGTACTGTATTCTGCATTGCCCCGTTTCGGATCAATTGTTCTTCCGGTTCTAAGTACTGGCAGGATGGTAGTATTATAATTAATTACTTTAATTCCTGTTTTCCCTGAAACCATGATCATTTGATTGAGCATTTCGATTTCGCGGTCTCTTTCCGGACTTTTACCAAGCATTACGTTAGGGAAAATCACTTTGTCAATACCGGCAGAAGTCAATGGCCAGTGGTAGGCATCCAGGCTTATTCCATACTTTTCACAAGCCTCTCTTTTCCGGAGTGAATCTTCGAGATCCCATCCCACTCCAGGAATAACTTTAGGAGCTCCCCCATCAATATTATAAACCCCGCAGCGCCCTTTCAATTGGAGGTTCTCTTCGGTAGTTCCACCAGACTGGCATCCAACTTTCATCAATACCTTTCTCGGTTTTGGTTTTACTTCTGCCATTGACTCGATTGGAGACAAAACGGATGCACCTATGGATCCGGCAGCAATTGTTTTAACAAAATTTCTACGTTGCATAATTTTAATTTTATTAAGTTCGGTTAAACAAAATGATTTACTTTTTTTCTTGTAGCAGAAAAAGGGAACTATGATCCAACTCCCCATGACCCTCATTAAGCAGCTGCTCCATTAATCCGGCTACTAATTCAGTGGCTTTTAAAGAAACCTGATGATTAGCTCCGGTTTGCAGGGCTATTCCCATATCTTTCTTATGTAATTTTACTTTAAATCCGGGAACAAAATTCCCGTCTATCATGCGTTTGCCGTGTAAGTCTAAAATGCGGCTTTGTGCAAATCCTCCTAAAAGCACTTCTCTCATTTTCTCGAGATTAACCCCTGCTTTTTTGGCCATTGAAAAGGCCTCCGCCACTGCCTGTATCGTAATCCCAACAATCATTTGATTACATGCCTTCGTCACCTGACCAGCACCGGCATCTCCAATAAGCACAATATTTTTGCCCATTGCCTGCAAAACCGAAAGGGCTCTGTTAAAAGATTCCTCAGTTCCTCCTGCCATAATCGATAAAGTACCAGCTTCGGCACCTACCTGTCCACCAGAAACAGGGGCATCCAACGCGGAAACTCCCTTTTCCTTGAGACTATTATAAATTTCGATGCTCACACCCGGCGAAATGGTAGACATGTCTATAAAAAGAGAGCCCTTTTTGATTCCCGGAAGAATTTCTGAAACAACCTGTTTTACTTCTGGTGAATCAGGTAACATCGTGATAATGACATCTGAATTTGCAGAAAGATCTGCAATACTTTCACATACCTTTGCCCCGGCAGACTGAACAGTCCCGGAAGAACTGCTTTTACTCAAAACATTAACCTCAAAACCGGCTTTTAATAAATTCAATACCATCGGTTTTCCCATGATACCCAAACCGATAAATCCTATTTTTTCCATTACCTATTAATTACAATTTAAAATTCTTAAACCAGTGGAAATAATTTTGCCCCTATCATAATGACGATAAGACCTGTAAAACCCATAACGACTAACAAAGGCGAAATGGTCTTAAGTGCTTCTTTTTCTGTCAGGTTACTCAATTTACAAATAATCCAGAATCCGGAATCATTCATCCATGGAACTATCTTAGATCCACAACCGATTGCTAATCCTAAATACACAGGATGAAATGCCAAATCAGAATTCAAAGCCATCCCGGATAAAATTCCAGATGCAGTAATCAGCGCAACAGTGGCTGATCCTTGTGCAGTACGAACAATAGCGGCAATCATGAAAGCCAGAGGGATTAATGCCATTTGATAACCTTTGGTCATATCTGCAATTTCAGAACTAATACCGGTTTGCTGCAACATGCCTCCAAATGCACCACCTGCAGCAGTAATCAGTATAATCCCCCCGCCACTATTTAAAGCAGCCTGGATTTGAGATGAAATTCCCTCTTTCGAATCCTTTTTACGACTGGCCAGAATCAATAAAGCCGCAATTCCGCCAATTACCAGGGCAGTGTTCTTATTTCCAAAGAATCCAACGATACTAATTAAAGTCTGGGACATTGGTGAAAGGCTACTGATATCAGCAGGTTTAAATGCATTTACAATTGTATCTATACAAATAAAGACCAGAGGAATCAGGATCGGTAATAAGGAAATTCCTAAACCTGGAAGATGCTTAGTGTCAATGATTGAAGCAGCCCGGATATCTTCCAGTTTGGCATCTGCTGAATCCCGCATTTCAATTGGGCCTCTCTTATTCGACCATACCGAGAAAAAATATCCAGCGGTAATGGTAAAAAGACCTACAATTGTACCCGCAACCATCATCAAACCAATTGGAATATTCATTTCACCAATCAAAAAAAGTGGGCCGGGTGCCGGAGGAACCAAAGAATTAGCCATAGCAGCTCCCGCCATAACACACATCACAAGTAAAAGGTAACTGTTTTTAATCCTTAATGCCATAGATTTAACTAATGGCATCATTAAGAAAATAACAGTATCAAAAAATACCGGAATACCTATAAAAAAGCTACTCACCAAAAATGCGACAGGAGCTTTATCCATGCCCGTTAAATACAGGATAGACCTGATTATTCTCTCGGCGGCTCCGCTTTCCAGTAAACATTTGCCAATAATGGCAGCCATGGCAATCAAAATTCCGATTTTAGCACAGGTGTTTCCAAACTCTGTAGCAATCCGTTCTCCAACATTTCTTTTCGAAAAAGACAATGCCGCATCCGCAGACATCCCTTTTGATACAGCATAATTTTGAAGAAAGTCAGGAGGGGTAAGCATTGAAACAATAAATGCTGCGAATAATAAGGCTAGGAATGGATGAAGCTTGAAGCCAATAATCCCACCGACAACGATGACTACACCAATAAATAACAATAAGAATGGATCGGATAAATACATAAGATTAATCGGATTAAATTTGTGGTTTTCTAAAATCTGCTAGTTTATTGGCCATATTACGTGCACCGTCAGCTACGAAAGTTGCGTCGGCACCACAAGCCAGGAATCGGATTCCCATTTTATGGTATTTTTGATAATCATCGGGATTGAAGAAAAGTATTCCTACGGCTTTATTAGCCTTTTTTGCGGCTCCAATTATTCTTTGAACTGCATCCAGAAAATCTGGATGATCAAATTGTCCGAAAATGCCTAATTCCATAGTCAGATCTGCGGGCCCGATAAATAGGACATCCACTCCTTCAATGGCTGCTACTTCATCCAGATGATTTAATACTTCCCTGGTTTCAATTTGTACCACCCCAAGAATCTGATCTTTGGACTTCTGGTAATAGTCATTAAAATTCAATCCGAATTGGGTAGCCCGAACCATTTTTGCAACCCCTCTGTTTCCAAAAGGTGGATAATGCAGACCCTTAACAACCTTCAAAGCCTCTTCAGCATTCCGAACCTTTGGGCACATCACCCCTTCAGCACCCATATCCAGAACCCGGTGAATTCGTTGTGGCTCAGTACTTTCGGCACGAACTATCACTCCGGCAGAAGTATGTTCCAAAGCCTGTATCTGTGATAGTGTAGTACTTTCAGAGCCTGCACCATGTTCCAGATCAATCAAAACCCAATCAAAACCGGATAGCCCAACTATTTCGGCAGTGACAGCACTGCCTAGATTTAACCAACAACCATTCAGGGTTTCCCCGTTTAATAATCTCTGTTTTAAGTTTTTCATGTTAAATCTGACAGTGCTGTTTGTATTTAAAATTTAGTGTCGTTGTTCTCTGGTAAGTAAATGAAATATAACTACTTTTTATCCCACCAGATGCGGGTATCCATAATATCAGCACCCTGCCTTGCAATTGCTGCCTGTACATTCGTTTTATTTACATTCAGTTCAGCGTCAGTATAAGTCAATCTCCGGATAAATGGTTCTGTCTTAAGATCCTTACCGGGATAAGGATTCGGTGTCAGATTTGGGAAACCACTTCTTCTGAAATTAGCCCATGCTTCTGGTCCAATCAGAAAATTTGCCACCCAATATTGCGTGTTAATTTGTTCCAACTCCTTTCCGGCTGCAATTGGATTTGCAGACACAAATGTGTTAATTGCTGCATCTGTAATGGCTGAACTTGCTCCATAACTTGCAAATTGCTGCATATGAGCGCGAATTCCATTGCTATAAAAAGTTCCCATAGTACCTGTTGTCCAATTCCTGAACGATGCTTCAGCCAATAACAATTGGGTTTGTGCGTATGTAACCAGGAAGCTGGGAGCATTCAATCCGGCCATCCGGGTACGGTCGAGCTGACTGTAATCCCATAAACTTGCCAAATTGCTTGCTTTGACTGCTGTGGTAATGGTGGTATTATCATAACCCAGAGGCGCCCCAATCTGAACAGCCGGGGTTCTGTTAGCCCTTGATTCAACCTGCTGGGCGCCACTTGCAGCACCGACATAACGCACAGCAATTGCTGCTAAACGTGGATCATTCGCATTTTTAAGATGAGTTACAAAATCTTCGGCAAGATAAAAGAATGCAGACTGCCCTCCGTTTAATTGTGAACCAACCGGGTTTGCAAAAGATGCATTATGTCTGATGATCGCGTTGTCGGCGTTTGATTGCATCAGACCACCGGTAACTGCCTTTCCTACAGCTTCTGCGGCTTTGGTGGGATTTATTTTTGATAAACGCATACCGGCACGTAGCAGTAAAGAGTATCCAAATCTTTTCCATTTAGTTATATCTCCATCGTATAATACATCGGTTGTAACCCTTGTTTTGGCAGCATCCAATCCTGCGGAGGCAGTTTCCAGCTCAGTTAAAATAGATGTATAAATTGATTCCTGAGAATCATAGGCCGGAGTTGAAATACCCTCCAGGTAATTTTTACCAGCCTGATTGTAAGGAACATCTCCATAGGTATCAGTCAAAAGCATAAATGTGTATGCTTTCCATATTCGGGCCATATTATACAGGTTGGAACGAGCCGGGAGATCTTTGGTTTTTGCAATTACATCAGTTAATTCTTTAACATTAGTTTGATAAAGATTATTCCAATTTCCTGCAGCAACACCACGGTTATCCTGATTAAAGTTAGCTGCTGAACCCTGACCACTAAAAGGTGTGATCATTTGCTTTACTATTGTAGTCTCATAACTCAGATTTCCATATCCGGGTGCAGTATTAATTATGGCTGAATTTAATTGATAAGAAGGCTCTACTGAGGTTAAGGCAATGGGGTTGACGTTCATTTCATCAAAACCTTTATCACAGCTCAGCAGTCCGAAAAGGACCAGAAAAATAGCTGAAATTCTTAGTTTATTTTTCATCTTAATATTTTTTAGTATTCAATTTATCTAAAATATTCTCGTGTTGAATGTTTGGATTTATTAGAACTTAACGTTCAGATTGAATCCTATACTTCTCGTAATAGGCAGCCCGGTTGCTTCCAATCCAACCAAATTGTCGGATGGCAAACCGGATTGTTCAGGGTGAATGTTATCAACCCATTTCTTTATTGCCCAAACATTGTTAGCAACACCATTCAAACGCAATCCCTTGATAAATGAAAGTCTGGAAGGTATAAAACGTGTAAAATCATAGCCAAGCGTAATTTGACGCAATTGCCAGAGTCCGGCATTATAGACAAATTGTTCTGCAATATTTTGGGAACGTACTGTTTCATAATATGCCTGAAGACCTGATTTGGTTGCATTTACCTGGCCATTCGGATTAACACCTTCACCAAGAACTAAGTTATCCGCACGTCCAACTAAAGTTGCTTTGTGTAAGCCATGGCGCCATGCATTATGATTGGTTCCCGAAATTAGTTTATGCCCTAATTTGAAGTCGACAAGGAAAGACATCTCCACGCCTTTTACTGATAAACTATTGGAGAGGCCACCAACCCAAACCGGTATTGCCGATCCAAAGGAAATTTGAGTTGGAGTACGGAGCGGGCGACCATTTCCGGCATCAAATACTTGTCTGCCTTGTGCATCTCTTAAATACCCAAAGCCAAATAACTGTCCCATCGCCTGACCAACTACCTGGCGAAGCTCTCCGGTAAAATCAGCAGTACCCACAGTGATCATATTATCACTAACACCACTTCCCAGATTCAATACTTCTGTTTTATTGTAGGAAGTATTGAAAGCAAGATTCCAGTAAACACTTTGAGTCCTGATTGGATTAACAGTAAGCAACATTTCCACCCCCTGATTCCTGCTTTGTCCAACATTGATCAACTGGTTTAAATAACCACCTGCATTGGAAGTTTGTGCTCTTAATATCTGATCTGATGATAGCTTATTGTAATACGTGAAATCTAAACCTATCAGATTGTCCAATACTTTCAATTCCAAACCAAATTCCTTTTCAGAAACCCTCATTGGGCGCAGATCTGCATTGGGAACTGTAGATCCGCTTATGCTTCCTAAAGGTTGAGCTGCACCGCTTGGAGAAGGAAACTGCTGTGCACCTATTCCATAAAATAAATTATTGGCATACGGGCTAATATCAGTATCACTACCTACCTCGGCGTAAGCGGCCCTGATTTTACCAAAGTTTAACCATTTGGGCAAAGATGAACCAAGTGCTTGGGAGAATACAAAACTACCTGTGACTGATGGATATAAGATACTCCTGTTAGCCGGCGAAAGGGTTGAAAACCAATCGTTACGTAATGTACCATTTAGGAACAAAAAGTCCTTGTAAGAAAGTTCAGCCGAACCATAAAATGAATTTACCTCGCGCTCTGAATAATCATAAATTGCATCTCTCTGGCGACTATTGCCAATTGTATAGAGATCCCGTGTATAAAAGTCCTGCACAAAAACATTATGCCGGCTAATCTTCCGATTCATTTGATTTCCACCAACATTCAGACTTGCACCAAAATCGCCAAAGGTTTTATTTGCACCAACTAAGAAATCAGCGTTCAACTCCCTGACTGAACGGGCGTCCTGGACGAACTGTCCATTCACGAAACCTGCCGGAGCGGCTGCCTGTCTTTGGGTACCTGTTGGCAGATTGTAATCCTGTTCCCTGGAATAGAAATCCTGTCCAATTCTACCTTGTACGAATAACCAATCATTGATATTGTATTTTGCAGTAACATTGCCGAAAACACGGTCATTATTAATGTTATCAAAACGTTTCAGCGCAAAATATGGATTCGTCCTGTTGGTAAATCTGGACCATACATTTTCATTCCCATTAGCATCTTCAGCATATTGTTCCAATATGGATAAAGGCATAGAAGTAGCCAGGGTGAATATAGTAACCGGGCTAAAATCCTGCTCGGCAATGTTAGGCGGATTCTTACGATACTCCTTAGAGTAGTTTATATTACCTGTTACTGTTAATTTTTTACCTAAATTTTGAGTAAATCCTAAGTTTATTGTATTCCGGTCATAACCTGAATTTGGTAGGATTGTGTTGTTTTTAAGGTTTGAAACCGAGAGGTTTAATCCACCATTTGCACCACCAGAGGCTAAGCTGATTGTATTTGACAGATTACTTCCTGTTCTATAATATTTGTCGATAACACTACCTTGGTACTCATAAGGTACTATTATATTATTAAAAAGGGTATGCGTCATGCCCGGTTGAAACTTCTCTCCAAAGCTCCAAACACCCGAAGTAGGAAAAGCGGTTGTTGGTCTTACCCCATTCTCTCCCTGACCATATTCGCTCTGATAGTCGGTATAATCCAAAGGATCATCAGTTGTATAATTTGAATTATAAGTTAGTGTAACCCCATCAGATCCTTTATTTTTTGTTGTAATCATAATTACACCATCCTTAGCTCTTGAACCATATAATGCTGAAGCAGCTGCACCTTTCAAAACCGTCATGCTTTCTATATCATCAGGATTGATACTCCCTAAACCATCACCTCCATCCGAAGTACGGTTACTTCCTCTTTGGGATACATCTCCTCTTGCAGCATAATTGGTATTATCTATCGGGACACCATTTACTACAATCAATGGTGAATTATTACCACCAAATGAAGACTGCCCCCTGATTCTGATTTTACTTGTTCCGGCAGGGCCAGATCCCATAGGCGTAATATTTACTCCGGCAACTTTTCCCTGAAGTGCATTCATGAAATTGGTTGTCCGGTTAACAGTCAGCTCTTCTGCAGAGACATTAGTTGTTGCATAACCTAAACTTTTCGATTGTCTTTTAATACCTAATGCAGTAACAACAACCTCATTCAGGGCAGTATTGGCTGTTTCGAGTTTTACATTTATTGATGTCCGTTGATTTACAGCAACTTCCTGTGTTGTAAAACCAATAAAAGAAAACACGAGAACACCACTTCCATCTGGAATGGTGATCGAAAATTTTCCATCCAGATCTGTGGTTGCACCGATATTTGTACCCTTGAGCTTGATACTTACACCAGGAAGTGTCTCGCCTCTGGAATCAGAAACAAGACCCCTGACAACTATATCCTTTTGCAAATTAACTTCTTCGGGAGCAGCAGAAAAATTCTGTAATTGTCTCAGGTCAGTGATAGGAATAGTCTTTTTAGAAACCAGTATTGTTTTATTCTTAATACTAAAATCAAGAGGCTGATCCTTAAAAACATTGATCAAAACCTTTGAAAGATCTTCATTTGAAGCATTAATTGTAACCGGCTTCGCTAAAGCGAATAATTCCTCCTGAAAAAAGAAGCCATAACCAGTTTGCTTTTTTATTACCGTAAATACAGTTTCAAGGGAGACATTTTCACCGCTGTAGGTAATCTTTTGAGAAAATCCTTCGGCACTTGCGTTTAAGATTAAAACAACAAGAAGTATGAATGTCAGTTTCATAACACGGAGTATTTTATTGAAAATAACCCATTGTGAACTAGCATATGTTAAGAATTGAATTCCACTCTTTATCTCTGGCTTTGAGTCTAAACTATGGTTAAAACCCACATAGCCTTCATTTTTAGAAAATAAATTCATAAATTTGATTGGTTTGGTGATCAGAAATTGAAGCAATTAAATTATTTGAAGTCCAAACTTTGACCAGGAGCGGGCCAACGCTTCTGGTTTTTTGTTTAGCCTTATTTTAGGTAAGAAATTAAGGCATAACAACAACCTCCTTTCCTTCTAAACTAAAATGGATATCACTTTTTTCAAGAATCTCTAATACTTCCAAAAGAGTCAAACTATTTGAAATAGCGCCTGAAAAGTGGTGTTCCGGTAAATTACCCTCATATCTTGCTGTTACGCCATACCACCGTCCAAGCTGTCGCATAACAGTCTCTATATCTGCCTTTTTAAAATGGAAATAACCCTCTTTCCAAGCTATTTCAGTCTGGGTATCAATTCTCCTGACCTGAATACTCTGATCAACATTTGATTGCTCACCTGGCTTTAGAAGCTTGGAATCATTAGTTTTTAAATCAATTACTCGGATCTCACCCTCAAATAAGGTTGTTTTAATTGACTTCTCATCGGAGTAAGCATTGATGTTAAATTGAGTTCCAAGTACCTCCACAGTTTGAATTCCGGAACGGACTGAAAACTTTCTATTATAATCTTTTGATACTTCAAAATAAGCTTCACCTTTTAATTCAACCTCGCGATTATTTTCAGAGAAAAAGATTGGGAATCGTATAGAAGATGAAGAATTCAACCAGACTTTACTGCCGTCGGCAAGATTCAATTGATATTTACCCCCAACTGGAGTCTCAATGGTATTGTAAACAGGATCTGCTTCATCCGAACCGATATTCTTATTTTTTTCTTGTTTTGAAAATGTATATTCAATGATACCATCCGAATTCTTCTGCACTTTTATCCCTCCCTGATTAACCAATATCCCATTTTCGGATTCATCCAGTTCGATCTTCCTTCCATCCGCCAATGTGAGAATTGCTTTGCTTCCCCCGGGCAGAATATCATTCGCTTTCACATTAACCTGAATTTTATCGGTACTTCCCTTTTGATTCTCTTTTGTATAAAAATAAGAACCCAAAATGAAGATTGCCAGAAACATTAGAGGAACACCTAATTTGCTAAAATTGCTTTTAAATTTAAAAAGCTTGTCACTTTCAATTTCATCATGCTTAATTATTTTGGCATAAATCATCGACTTCAATTCATTTTCTGATTGGCTATTATTTAATTCCCATTCAGCTTCAAGACTACTTTCTCTCCAATACCATTGCAGTAATCTTTCCTCTTCCTCTTTGGAGGCATTATCATGCAGGTATTTTTCGACTAGTTCCTGGATTTCCTCCTTGTGCATAGCTTAAAATTTAGGCATATTAATTATAGAGTACCACAATGTACCTGTATACCCTTGCTCATATCAAAAATATTTTGAGGAACTGATATTGATAAACCTAGAATAGGTTAAGTGAATTCTTCAGGCTGAGTCTCAGAGCCTTTAATCCTTTTGTTAAATGACCTTCAACCGTTTTTTCAGAAATTCCTAATTCCATTGAGATCTCTGAAATACTAAGGCCGGCATTTCTACTGAACCTGAAAACCAGTTTGCACTTTTCAGGAAGCTTTTCAATAAGCTTGTTGATGTAATCTTGTGTAAATCTGGCATCAATCAGTTCTTCACTCAGCGTAGAGGACTCTTCCAGGCAATTAGAAGATTCAATCTCCAATCTTCTCTTTTGTCTATAGATAAACTTAAACATGGACAATCTAACGGAACTGGCGAGATAACTATTCAGACATGCAATATCAAGATCTAATCTTCTGGACCATATCCCGATAAAAATATCCTGCACAATCTCCTGAGAAACAGATTTATCCTTGCTAATATTATAGGCAATTGAAAGCAACCTCTTCCAGTATCTGTTATAGATCTCTGAAAAAGCCTCCTCATTTCCTAACCTCAGTAAGGCTAGTAATTCGCTATCCGATTTAGCGTGATAATTCAATCCTTTCAAACATTTGTAAACCTAATATATGAATATTTCAATTAATCAAATTTGAATCGAATATTTTTACAGGGTCTTAGCTCAGCTTTTTACTCTCTGTTATTTTATTAAAACAATGAGCTATTTATTCAAAACCCCTTTAACAGGCCTTCCGATCCAAACCTGTGGTGTCTTCAGTTTCAAAAGATTGGCAATAGTTGCCGCAGTATCGAATGTCATAATGCTTTCTGATAATTTATTATTTCTTTGAATCCCGGGGCCTCTGATGATCCATGGAATCTGCATTTCAAGCATAGAGATCAGGCCGTGCCCTTTATTCACTCCTCCATGATCTGCAGTAAACAGTACCACCGTGTTTTTTTCTATTCCCGCCTCTTTTATACTTTTTAAAATAGTTCCAATATGGGTATCGGTTCGTTCAATAGCTGCATAATATTCAGGGGTACCATGTCCAACCTTATGTCCGACACTATCGACATCATGGAGATGAACAAATAGAAAATTGGGCTTTTTTTCTTTAATATACTTTGATGCAGCATTGGCAATGGCTATATCTCCATCTGCATTCTGGTCATGATTGACTGCTGCTTTGGGAAAGAGAAAGCCTATGCCATCCCATTCATAGATTACACCAATCTCACTGTCTGGTTTTTCTTTACGCAAGAGTGCATATAAACTGGGGAACATTCCATACTCATCCAGCACCCTGGCAGGCATATCAGGCTTTTTACTGCCCCAGGTAGTATAACCATGTAGCTCAGGCCCCGCACCCATCACCATCGATGCCCAGTTTGCAGCACTTGAAGAAGGCAGCACAGTTCTCGCCTCTAAGCTCCATGAACCTTCCCTCATCATGGCCCTGAGGTTAGGCACCTTTGCATTTTCAAAGGCATAAGCCCCAAATCCATCAGAGCCAATTAATATGACATGCTTAATTTTCTGTGAAAAAACCGCTGGCGGAGTAATACCAAACAAAAACAATAATATTATGAACTTACCTAATTCAATCTTCATATTCGACCAATTTTGTATAACACAATCACAAATTAGTCTTAAAGTACAAAATCAAATTTTACAATCGGCGAAAACGATTATATTTAATTACAAAACAAGATTCCAGAAAAATCAAACGCTATGATTCATACCTCATTTATGACAAAACGAATTCAATTATTGGTATTGATTTGTTTTACTTCGCTATCTCTTCTGGCAAATATCCGATTACCAAATATTATCGGATCTCATATGGTTTTGCAACAAAAATCAAGTGTAAAACTATGGGGATGGGCTGCACCGGGTGAAAAAATAACGATTAAAACAAGCTGGGATAATACTGCTTACCAAACTCAGGCCAGCAATGATGCCAAATGGTTAACGGAAATCAAAACCCCTGAAGCAGGCGGACCTTATTCCATTACACTCCAGGGAAATAATACCATAGAACTTGAAGATGTCTTAATTGGAGAAGTATGGGTCTGTGGTGGGCAAAGCAATATGGAATGGTCGGGCACACAAAAATTACCACAAAGCCTGGAGGAAGCCCCAAATGCCCGGAATAATAAAATCAGATTGTTTTATGTAAGTAAATCGACTTCTGCATTTCCTCAGGATAATCTGGATGGAAAATGGGTGGTTTGTTCGCCTGAGGAAATGATAAAATTCAGCGCAATTGGTTATTTTTTCGGTAAAAACCTGAATGAGAAAATGAATATCCCTGTAGGTTTAATAAATTCAAATTGGGGAGGTACTCCCGCCGAAACCTGGACCCCGGAATATGTAGTTAATAATAACAATATTATTAAAAAGGGTGCTGCTGAATTGAAATCGCAACCCGGATGGCCTCATCAAACTGCATTAGCTTATAATGCGATGATCTTTCCATTAACAAATTACTCCATTGCAGGTGCAATCTGGTATCAGGGCGAAAGTAATGTCAGAACTTATTATGCCTATGAGAAATTATTCACAGGAATGATTGATGCGTGGCGTCAGCAGTGGAATAAAAATTTCCCATTCTTTTATGTACAGATCGCACCGTACACCTACGGTTTTAAAAATGTTGGTGCATTGCTCCGGGAAACCCAAACCAGGGCTGCAAAACACCCAAATACAGGTATGGTAGTCATAACTGATTTAATTCCCGACACCACGAACATACATCCTACTCCAAAGAAAGAAGTTGCGAAACGCTTATCGGATATGGCCCTGAACAAAACCTATGCTTACAGCGACATTAGCTGTGAAAGCCCGGTTTATAGTAGCCATATTGTTGATAAGGATAAAATTATAGTTCAATTTGCAAATGCATCAAATGGCTTGCTCTCCAAAGGTGATCAGATCACTAGTTTTGAAATTGCGGCAGAGGATAAAATCTTTGTACCTGCGCAGGCAAGAATTGAGGGCAGTTCTATTATCGTTTACAATAAAAATATAAAGCACCCCGCGGCAGTTCGGTTTGCCTTTAATAACACAGCAATTCCTAATTTGTTTAACAAGGAAGGATTACCTGTTAATTTATTCAGAACAGATGATTGGGAAATGGATACCAGTGCCATTAAAAAATAAATTAAAACAAAGAAAAAATACTAATTTTTTATAAATATTTCTAAACTTCTATTATGAACAACAAATCCAGCAGAAGAAAATTCATTAGCACGGCGGTAATTCTTACCGCGGGAAGTACAACAATGGCCGAAACATTATCTATGAAAACAAAGAAGGGAAAAATTGCACATCAGGTATATTTCTGGCTTAAAAATCCGGAAGACCGCCAAAAACTAATTGAGGGGGTAAATACCCTTAAAAAAATTAAGACCGTCCGCCAAATACATGTAGGCATTGTAGCCGGGACTGAAAAAAGAGACATAATTGATACCAGTTGGGGCGTATCATTGCTATTATTCTTTGATGATATTGCCGCAGAGGCCAGCTATCAAACTGATCCAATACACCTGGATTTCGTAAAGAATTACAGCAGTCTATGGAATAAGGTTGTTATTTATGATGCAGAAATGGTTTAGGTACCATATTCAAACCATTCAAAGAAAGTGCTTAAAACAAAAGAGGGGGCAATGCCCCCTCTTCAATAAGATCACACTACGGGATTCAGGTCTTTTTGTTTCTTCATATAGAAATAAAGACCAAGAAATGCGACAATCAAAATTGCCGGGAAAATCATCATGTTGGATAATGTTGCCTGACCCGCAGCTAAATCTGCTGCATCTCCGGCCAGGCCTTGAGATACTGCAACAATTTTATTATTCTGAATCCATCCTCCGATGATGGGTTGAAACATGGAGGAAGAAAACATTCCGATACCACCCATTATTGAAAGTCCAAGGGCACCGGTCTGAGGCATATTTTCTGCAATAAAGCCGATCATATTTGGCCAGAAGTAACATATTCCAAGAGCATAAAATACGGCAGCTACGTAAAGCATTGGACCATCCATCGTACTCATCATATAAATACCGATTACACCAAAAACAGCAGAACCTAATAAGACCCCAACCGTATTTAATTGTTTGATCAATGATCCTGCAAAATATCTCCCTACTGCCATTAAACCGGTTACAAGCGCTAAAATTAGCATGGGGCTTGCCCCTGCCTTTGCCAGGATAGGCCCAACCCATTGCTGAGGACCAAATTCAGATATTGCGGTTAATGCCATACATGCAGCCATAAAGAGGTACAATGGATTTAACATTGCTTTAAAATTATCCAAAGTTGAATTTTCGCTGATTCTGGGTTTTGGGAAATTCTGACCAAAGAATAAAACCGCATAAATGATGGTTGGGATCAGAATTACCCAAATCTGAGATTGCCAGCTCATATTAGCATCCGTCATGAATTTAGAAATCAATGCTCCTAAAACTATCCCTCCCGGGAACCACATATGAAAACGATTCATTTTTTTGCTGAAATTCAAGCCGGAATAAGAATCAGCGATCATCGGATTACAAGCTGCTTCAGTACAGCCATTACCTAATCCAATTAAAAGTGTAGAAATTAATAATGTGTCATACCCGGTTGCATAAATTGTTAAAATTATACCAATTGCATGGGCTAATAGTGCAATTTGCATAATCAATTTTGGGCCAATACTGGAGTAAAAAATACCTCCCAGAATCATGGATATCGGGAAGCCCAGAAACCACATTTGATTAATGTGCCCTAATTGTACCGGATCTAAATTCAGTTCAGTTCCAAGCTGGTTTAAGATTCCCGCCCGAATACTAAACGAAAAGGCCGTAGTAATCAGTGCAAAACAGCTCGCAAGAAACAGGCGGTTTGCATTAATAGTTTGACTCATAACAATTTAATTTTTAAAGGTTTAATATTAGGGTTGATTTCAAAACATTAAATTAAAGTAGATAAAATAATATGAAATTAAAAACCTAATTAAATGAGTTCGATTTAAAGAAGGTTAAAAGATATACCTGTAATTATTCAGATAAAGGCTCTGGCGCTACAATAATATGATTTTGGAAAGCAATACCTGTGTGTTAGAGGCTAGTTCAGCCCTTTCCTCCGGGAGTAGTTCCGGCAGGAAATCCCGTTCTATATAAAGTTATCAATAACCGGAAGCTACCTCCTCCGGCAAGGTTTATATTACCCGATGCTGTTTTTCATTGGGACGGGTAGCCCCGCAAAAGGACCATGTGCCAGTTGAAATAGCTGCTGTTCCGCGCGCAATTAAGGACCGAAGAGAAACAGACCTTGCTTTCAAAAAAAATTTGAAAATCATTCAATTTAAACAGTACTTCGGCAAGATTTTATTTCGAACTCCCGTTAACTATTAATTAATCAGGAACTAACATGAAAAGTAGATCGAGAAAAACTAAGCAATTTGTACCCGGGGAAAAAGCTTTTTAAAAAATTTAAGATCTTAAATTAGAATTGCTTTTGTCTGAATGGTAGATTCAATATGCGAATACAAACACATTATTACAAATCGGCCAAGAAATTACTATACCAATGTCCGGATGCTTTTACAATTCGCTTCTGGGTTTCATAATCTACATGTACTAAACCGAACCGGGGGCGATATCCCTCTGCCCATTCAAAATTATCTGTAAAACTCCATACAAAATATCCTTCCACATTTACACCCTCTTTTTTTGCTTTCAAAATTTCAGCAATGTTAGCTTGCAGATAACTTATTCTTTTGGGGTCATTCACATTTCCATTCTCGACAGTATCAGGGAAAGCAGCACCATTTTCTGTTACATATAACTTTTTGAAATTGTATTTTGAAAATTGATGAAGCATCTCATGCATGGCCTGCGGATAGATCTCCCAGTCCATTTCGGTTACTTCGTCCACCCTGTTTTTTGCATTAACCAGGGATGAATTTATATATGGTGTGAAATAGGAATGTTTTACAACCTCCCTTGTATAATTTTGAATGCCTATGAAATCTGGTTCTGCATGTAAGGCAATTTCATCACCCTGTTGCATGTACTTTTCAATCTTTCTTAAAAACGGCAAATCCTGCATCGGGTAGCCCATTCCATTTAAAGGTTCTACAAATAGTCTATTAACTAAAGCATTAACCCTTTTGGCAGCATTCAGATCCTTTACGCTTGCTGTATGAGGATGTATGGCAGAACAGGAAAAGGTTGTTCCGACCTCAAGATCATTTCGCAGGCTCTGTGCAATCCTGATACCCCTTGCCTGCGATAAAGCAGAATGGTGTATAGCTGGAATAAAATTATCCACTCCCCTTTTTCCGGGTGCGTGAATACCTAAAAAATAACCTGCACCGGTATAAACCATAGGTTCATTTAAGATCATCCAGTGCTTAACCCGATCTCCAAAGTGTTTGATGCAAAATACAACATAGTCGGAAAAATAGTCGACGATATCCCTGTTCACCCATCCCATTTTCTGTTGCAGGGCTAATGGAAGATCCCAGTGATATAAGGTTACCCAGGGTTTAATCCCTAATTCCAAACATAGGTCAATTACGCGGTCGTAAAAGTCTACCCCTTTTTCATTCACCTTGCCTGCTCCGTTTGGAAAAATTCTGGACCAAGAAAATGAAAACCGGAAATTATTGATATGCATTGATTTCATCAAGGCTAAATCAGGGGTATATTGATTGTAAAAATCGCAGCTAATACCGGCCGAATGACCCTTATAGATTTTGCCTTTTTTGCGTGAAAATTCATCCCAAATAGATAATCCCTTCCCATCAGCTTCAGCTGCACCCTCTGTTTGAAAAGCAGAAGCGGCAACACCCCAAACAAAATCTTTGTCAAAATCTGCCCTTTTAACCATCAGAACTTACCTGTTGCTATCTTATTTAGTTTTTTCAGGAAATTAGTTTTCTCAGATATTTGAAAGTCAGATTGCTTGCCCATCAATGTCATTTTGTCAATCCTTGCCTTTGCTTCAATAGCAATAATATCCATCAAAACATTCTCAGTTATATCCGGGTAATTTACAGGTATTATTTCTCCAGATAAAACCCAATCCTTAATTTTTTGCAAATGCTTTTTTTTTAAACTATTAATTACCGGGACTCCCATTTCTTCTAAAGCGGCGGCATTGCATTGCTGTTCGTACTGCCCCTTCATGGGTATTACCATCAGTTTCTTTTTTAGAAACATAGCCTCGGCAGGAGTTTCAAATCCTGCACCACAAAAAACACCTGTTGCCTTCGACATACTGTCGATAAACTCATCATTGTTTATTGGTCTTATCCAAACATTTCCCTTTCGGATTGACAGTTTATTATGTTTGGAAAACACCTGCCATTCAACATCCTCAATCAAAGACAGAATCTTTATGATTCTTGCATCATCATAAGCTGGCAGGTAAACAGTATAGTGTCCTAAGTTCACTGACTCCTTTATCCTAACCTCAGACCGAATAACCGGAGTAAATATATTAATATCATATGATTTAAAATGAAAACCATACTGGCTGCTGGAAGGTGCATAGGAGCGCAGGATCGCTTTCCCTATCGGATCAAAATTTCGAGATTTGGGGGCATTTTTGTTTAATACAGCTGCCTGATGGCTGACTGAAATACATGGTTTCGCAGCAAAATAACAGGCCCAGGATGAAACAGGTTCAAAATCGCTGATTACCAGATCATATCCATCAACAGGAAGTGAGTTTATATCCCTCATCAAACGCTTCAAACGCGATTTTCTATAGGTTTCAACAATATCAACATTGCCCTTCTTCCCAAAAATGAAACTTAGGCCATGAAAACGATATTGAACTTCAAATGGCAGTTCAACATCTGCCTGGATCCCACTAATCAGAATGTCAGTGTCATGATCCTTCTTAAGCAATGGCACAATCTCTCTTGCGCGGGTCACATGTCCGTTTCCAGTGCCTTGAATTGCATAAAGAATTTTCATGATGATTTTAGCTTGAACTCAGTGAGCATTTGATTGAACAATTGTCTGATGTTCATATCATCTGTGTCCTCTTCCGGCAAATTTAGCATGGCAACTCTTTCAGAATCATCAAAACGAAATAAGGTCCAGTTTCCATTATGATACTCAAGTGCTGTAAGATTTTCAATCCAGTCGCCTGAATTCAAATACATAATTTTTCCGTTCTCCTGTTCGATCATACGCATTTCAGGATGATGAATATGGCCGCAAACCACATAGTGGTATTTATTACATATTCCAATATCTGCTGCTGTTTCTTCAAAACAATTGATAAACTTAACCGCACCTTTCACACTGTTTTTCAGCTTTTTTGAAAATGAAAGTTTTCCCTTATTAAATACTCTCTCTGAAACCCAGTTCGCACAACTATTAATCACAATTAAAGAATCATAGCCAACGGCACCAAGTTTCGCCAGCCATTTAGAATGCTGCATGGTTACATCAAAAACATCACCATGAAAGATCCAGGCCTTTTCGTTGTTATCCAGGTCGAGAACAAGTTTATTTACGATCTGAAATGATCCCATTTTAAAGCCTTCAAACTTCCTCAGCATCTCATCATGATTCCCGGTTACATAATAGACTTTCACACCCTTACTTAACCAATTCATCAGGTGCTTGATCACTTTCATGTGTGATTTAGGCCAATAGCTCTTGCTGAACTGCCAGATATCAATAATATCACCATTCAGAACAACAATTTTAGGCTTAACTGATTTCAGGTAATGTAAAAGTTCCTTAGCCCTGCAGCCATATGTACCGAGGTGTACATCCGAAATCACAATAATGTCTATCTGTCTTTTACCTTTCTTCATTCTAATGTCTAAAAATGGAAGCGATTTTAGAAAAGCGAATAAAAAGGATGTTAAAAATAAGATCAGACAGGAATGAGTGGATTAGATTCAATTCTTTCAGATTTTCTACACAAATGTGTAAAACACTTATTACATGAATGTTAAATCAATAACAGCAAATTGTTATGAAATCCTGACGGATATATTTTGGACGAAATCGTGCTGGAATTTTAGGCATTGGGGTTGTTCATTGTGTAAATTGAGGGATTCCCGACTGCAGAAAAACAAAAAACCCCCATAACTTTACGTTTGGGGGGCTTATTTGCGGACCGGACGGGACTCGAACCCGCGACCTCCGCCGTGACAGGGCGGCATTCTAACCAGCTGAACTACCGGTCCGTTTTATCTTTCATTATACCTTGCTTTCAGGGCTATTTCCTGTCAGCACAGGAAAGATACAATTATTTTTGTGCTAGGCACATTACTTTGTGATCCCGCTGGGATTCCCTGATTTTCATCAGGGTAAACTTCTCATCCCAGAGAAATTGCTTTACTCGTGCTACGCACGTACTTTGTGATCCCGCTGGGATTCGAACCCAGGACCACTACATTAAAAGTGTAATGCTCTACCAGCTGAGCTACGGAATCATCCTTTTTAGATTCGCGGAAACCGTTTTTCTTAAAAGTGAGGCAAATATACGGCAATAACCTATATAGTGCAAATAATAAAAAGCTTAATTTTCAATTGCTGGCTAAACTGCTAATATTCAAGTAATAACAATAAAAACGAAGTGATTGTAAGCTTTTTTTAAGCAGAAAATCATCAGGCAACTGAGCCCTCTTTCATCTTTTCAGCATTCTCTGCCAGCTGTAACTGATCAATTATTTCCTGAATATCTCCATTCATCACATTCGGAAGATTATAAATTGTTAAGCCAATCCGATGCTCTGTAACCCTTCCCTGTGGGTAATTATAGGTACGGATCTTAGCCGAACGGTCGCCGGTTGCAACCATTGTTTTACGTTTCTTAGAGGTTTCTTCCAGCATCTTTGCATGCTCCAGCTCGTATACCCTGCTCCTTAAAACCGCAAATGCCTTATCAAAGTTCTTTAACTGCGATTTCTGATCCTGACACTGTGCAACAATTCCGGTTGGAATGTGCGTTAAGCGAACCGCAGAATAAGTTGTATTTACCGATTGCCCACCCGGCCCGGAAGAACAGAATAAATCCTTACGTACATCATTCATGCTGATTTGCACATCAAACTCATCCGCTTCAGGCAAAACTACCACCGAAGCCGCTGAAGTGTGTACACGACCCGCGGTTTCGGTGTCAGGGACACGCTGCACACGATGAACACCTGATTCATATTTCAATTGCCCGTAGGCATCTTCACCACTTACATTGAAAACAACTTCCTTATAACCACCTGCTGTCCCCTCTGTTACATCTACAACCTCCATACGCCAGCCCTTACGCTCACAATAGCGGGTGTACATACGATATAAGTCTCCGGCGAAAAGAGCAGCCTCATCGCCTCCTGTTCCTCCACGTATCTCGACAATAGCGTTCTTACTGTCTTCAGGATCTTTAGGGATAAGCATCACACGAATCTTCTCTTCAAGCTGCTCCTGTTGAGGAATGAGCTCATCAAGCTCCATCTTAGCCATTTCACGCATCTCATCATCCTTCTCATTCGAAAGAAGCTCCTTATTCGACTCGATATTGCTGATCACATTGCTGTAAATCTTATACTCATCAACAATCTTTGTCAGATCTTTATACTCCTTATTGAGCTGAGCAAAGCGCTTCATATCGCCCATCGTTGCCGGATTGCTAAGCTCACGCTCAACTTCCTGCCAGCGCTCTTTTATGTATTCTAGTTTTTGTAACATCCTGTCCTTTGAAAAACTTATTGAAAGCCCAATCAAAAATCCTTTTTCAATAAGAATACAAAAATACGGCTTTTTTAGAAATTTAGCAGAAGGATATTAAGCGATTTGCTTCAAGATTTTAGTCTTCGCGTTTTTTAAAGTAGCGAAGCTCCAAACTCTCACCATCAAACACTGCATAAGAATTGAAGTTGATCCATTCACCCAGGTTGATATAACGACTATTCCCAAGTTGAATATCCAGCGGTAAATGCCTGTGCCCAAATATCAGGAAATCATATTGCTCCTTAAGCAATAACTCTTTGGAATAAGAAACAAGCCACTCCTTATCGATATCAGTAAACTCTTCCTTCTTATTATTCTGAAGCCGGCTTTGCATAGACCACTTTCGCGCAATTCCGACTCCCAGATTTGGGTGAATACGTGCAAAAAGCCACTGACAAAACCCACTTCTGAAAATCTTTTTGAGGATTTTGTATTTAGTATCACCCGGACCAAGTCCGTCACCATGATGCAAATAAAATTTCATCCCGTTTCGTTCCAGAACGAGTTCATCAGAAATAATCTGAATCCCCAGTTCTTTGACAAAATAATCGAACATCCACATATCATGATTACCCTTAAATAAGGTAATCTTAATCCCTGAATCAGCGAGTTCAGCTAGTTTCCCCTGAAAACGGATAAATCCTTTAGGAATCACTGCTGCATATTCAAACCAGAAATCAAAAATATCACCAATCAGATAGATCTCAGCAGCTTCTGTCCGGATCTCTTCCAGCCAGCTAACGACAAGATCTTCACGTTCACGACTCAAAGAATGATCGGGAACTCCAAAATGAAAGTCGGACGCGAAATATATTTTGCTTGCTGACATGATTTCAAAAGTACATAATTTTTATGCTCTGAAATTCTGCTTTCATTGATTTGGTCGAAAACAATTGAGGGGCGATATTCTGCCTATTACTCAATTTAACCGGACAGTAATGACAGGTAATTGACCATATATTACTCAGCATCTCGTATTTTTGAGTTCAAATTAACCAATTATCATGAAGTCTGTTCAACATTTTATCATAGCAGCCGCACTGCTGATTGATCCCCTTTGTGGAATTGCACAGCATACAAGCCCCAATAACAAAAAAATGTCCTATCCTAAAACTAATAAAATCGAAATTGCAGATACCTATTTTGGAAACACCATAAAAGATCCCTATAGATGGCTCGAAGACGATCGTTCGGCAGAAACCAAAGCATGGGTAAATGCAGAAAATTTGGTTACACAGAATTATCTGAACCGGATTCCTTTCAGACCAACAATAAAAACCCGCCTTGAAACACTCTGGAATTATGAAAAATTTACCGCCCCTTTTAAAGAGGGTGACTATACTTATTTCTATAAAAACGATGGACTTCAAAACCAGTATGTTCTTTACAGACAGAAGGGCAGGGCTAAGCCAGAAGTATTTCTGGATCCAAACACATTCTCCAAAGATGCTTCTACTTCGCTCGCCGGAATAGAATTCACTAAAGATGGAAGTATGGCGGCCTACCAGATTTCGGAAGGGGGTTCAGACTGGAGAAAAGTAATTATTCTCAACACTAATGACCATACAATAATCGGAGATACCCTGATTGATGTCAAATTTTCAGGTCTTGCCTGGAAAGGGAATGAAGGTTTCTATTACAGCAGTTATGACAAACCTAAAGAAGGAAGCCAGCTTTCAGGTTTAACTCAGATCCATAAATTATACTTTCATAGTACTGGCAGTCCGCAAAAAGAAGATAAACTCATCTTTGGTGGGGAACAAAAGCCCCGGAGATACATCGGTGCAAGCCTGACAGAAGATGAGCGATTTCTGGTTATTACTGCTGCTGAATCAACCACGGGAAATGAATTATATTTTCAGGACCTTTCACAAGCCGGAAGCCCGATCGTTAATGTTGTAAACGATTTTAAAGGCGATCATAATATTATCGACAATCAGGGCAGCAAGCTATATATTTTCACCAATCTGAATGCGCCAAATTATAAAGTGGTCACTGTTGATGCATCCAATCCTGGTCCTGGAAATTGGAAAGATCTGATACCTGAAACCGATAATGTACTTAGTATCAGTACTGCTGGAGGAAAACTATTTGCCAATTACCTGAAAGATGCTACTTCACTGCTTATGCAATATGACATGGATGGTAATCTTGAACGTACAGTTACTCTCCCTGGTGTTGGATCAGCAAGCGGATTTACTGCGAAAAAAACCGAGAAAGAGTTGTATTATACCTTCACATCATATATCTATCCACCAACAATCTTCAAATACATTATCGCAAACGGGCAGTCTATTGAATACAAAAAATCAGGAGTGAAATTTGACCCCTCAAATTTCATATCAAAACAAGTTTTCTATACTTCAAAGGATGGAACTAAAATCCCCATGATTATCACTCATAAAAAGGGAATTGAACTAAATGGGAAGAATCCAACTGTACTTTACGGCTATGGAGGATTCAGTGTCAGTCTGACACCTGCATTCAGCACTTCGAATATAATATTACTTGAACAGGGCGGGATTTATGCTGTCCCTAACCTTCGGGGCGGGGGGGAATATGGAGAAAAATGGCATATTGCCGGCACTAAAATGAACAAACAGAATGTGTTTGACGATTTCATAGCGGCTGCTGAATACCTGATCAGTAATAAGTATACTTCAAAAGATTTTCTGGCAGTTTCCGGTGGATCAAACGGCGGGCTCCTTGTAGGTGCAATGATGAGCCAGCGTCCTGAACTTTTTAAAGTTGCCCTTCCGGCTGTAGGAGTACTGGATATGCTAAGGTATAATAAATTTACTGCCGGGGCAGGATGGGCATACGATTATGGAACAGCAGAGGATTCAAAGGAAATGTTTGAATACCTTTTAAAATACTCTCCTTATCATGCTTTAAAACCCGGCATCTCCTATCCTGCCACATTGATCACAACAGCAGATCATGATGACCGTGTTGTTCCGGCACATTCCTTTAAATTCGCAGCAAGATTACAGGAGTATCACAAAGGAGAAAGTCCGGCATTAATCCGAATAGAAACCAACGCAGGGCATGGAGCTGGAAAACCAACAGCTAAAATTATTGAAGAGCAGGCTGATAAATGGGCCTTTATGCTTTATAATATGGGACTGACTTTCAAGCAGTAGTATTTCAGTTGTCTGTTATCACTTGTCTGTTATCTGGCAACCGGTAACTGATAACAGGTAACAGGTAACTGGTAACTGGTAACTGGTAACTGGTAAAAGATAACTACTTTACGTTAGCAGAGTAATCCTCTCCCGGCTTTCCTATAGATTTATAGGTTCCTTCACCATTGAGGATAGAAGCCAGAACTGATTTATCAGATAAAACCTTCTGAGCTTCGCTCAGCTCATTATCATACTTGAAATTTTGTTCGAGCCTGCCTTTTTCAAAATAATATCTTGATACAATTTCGCTCTCAAGCACCTTTCTGATCTCATCCTTAAACTGCAGCAAATCATTCTTCTTACTGTGAGATACTTTTGCTTTGAGCGCTTCGAATTCAGGTTTCAGGTCTCCAATTTTGTTCTCTTTCTCTGCCTCATCCTTTAATTCATTTAATAATTTTTCTACTCTGGTATCATAATTATAGTCTCGCTTAGAAAGAAAAGCGATAAAATCATTGTATTCAGCATCACTTAACCTGAAGTTTTTGGCATCCGTAATACTGGTTTTCAGGATACGGTATTGTGTTGCAAAATCAAAGATATGATACCTTGAGGCCAGAGTTTGGGTGATGAGGCTATACCTTAGGGGTTTTACAAAAACGTCCGGAAATATCCCGCTACCATCGTACACTGATCTTCCCGATTTAGTCTTATACTCGGTAATGAGGGAATCAGCAACCTTCACAACTATACCATCCGTATCCCGGTGGGTATAATCAAGAGCCTGAATGCATCGGCCTGATGGGGTATAATATTTGGCAACAGTTACTTTTACAAGGCTATTGTATGGCAGGTTAAATGTTTGCTGTACCAGGCCCTTACCAAAACTACGTTGTCCAATAACAACAGCTCTGTCGAGATCCTGTAATGATCCGGCAACAATCTCTGATGCTGATGCTGAACGATTATTTAACAGCACAACAAGAGGCAAATTAGGTTCAAGCGGTGTACTGAAAGTATTGTAAGTGATTGATTTTTCCCGATTCCTTCCCTTTTGAATTACCACTGTAACTCCTTTATCGACAAAGAGATTTACAATTTTAACGGCTTCCTGCAGGATACCACCACCGTTGTAGCGAAGATCCAGAACCAGCCCGTTGATATTATTTTTCTTGAGCTCTGCTAAGGCATCTTTTACCTCCTGAGCTGAATTTTCAAGAAATTTATCGAGTTTGATATAACCAACATTATTTGGAAGCATGCCATAATACGGCACATTATTCTGTCTGATTTCTTCCCGGATCAGATTCAATTCCATAGACTTTGGCATTCCGGGGCGCTGAATAAGGAGCTTAACGGCAGTACCTTTTGAACCCTTAAGCATAGAACTTACCTGCTCGTTGGTCTTTCCTTTCAGGGAAACACCATTTATTTCAAGAAATTCATCTCCGGCGCGGATATCAGCTTTTTCTGCCGGAAATCCCGCGTATGGCTCTGCTACTATAACTTTTCCTGCCCTGTTCGAAATCGTAGCGCCGATCCCCCCATATTGGGTACTGACATATTTTAATTTATAGTCTTCAATATCTGATTCTGGAATATACTCTGTATAAGGATCCAGTTCTTCCAGCATGGCATCGATGCCATTTTTCATCATCTCAGACGAATTGACATCATCCACATAATTAATGCTCAATTGTTTATAAACAGCAGCAAATATGTCCAGATTCTTGGACACCTGAAAAAGATCTTCTACGAAAGAAAATGAAAAAATTGAAATGATTACTACTCCAGGTAATAATGCCCTTTTAAATTTTGACCTTGCGGAACCGGAATTGACAGGATTCTTCATACTTAGAATTATGATAATTAAAGATACAAAAATCCTACCTTTTTTATTTAAGGGGTGAAAATTTAACGAAAAACACTTTTCTTAATTTTTGTCTAAATCAGTACACTTTTTGATGAAGATTACATATTTAAATAATACTCGAAACATTCACATCAATGTCGTGGTAGATTCTACTCATCAACCGGAGTCTTTGTTGTGTTGATATCAACCAGAACCCAAGTCGGCTTCCGCGCATCCCTGACTTTTAGCAACTGCCAGCGAACGGCTCCGCCCCGATGATGAATTCCGGCCCGTACAGAGTTTTTTCTGTCACGCACTTCGTAATAGCCCTGTTCCAGGTTGCGTAAGAATATCATTCCGTTTTTGTCGGTCGTGCTGCGGCCAACGTCATTTCCTGGTGGTACCTTTTCCACAACTACATCTACGCCTGGAATGGGGATGTGTGAATGAGTTTGCGCACTTAGTGTGAAAGTTGCAAAAGAAACGCATAAAAACAGTACGAATTTTTTCATTTGATATAGATTTTAGATATTATGAAATTGTATATCTTGAAACTAAATCGGAATTTCACCAGAAGAATATTTGGTTTAGATTTTAAATGTAACTGTTTTTTTGATAAGCTATTAATGGATAATATTATAATCGATTGGTATCGAGATGTAACATCCCCTTTTTCAGGGTAAATACGACATATTCACGATTGCGTTTCAATCTGCTCATCAGCCTGGCAATTAGCTCATCTTCCTGACCCTGCTGATAAGATAAATCATCTTCGCTAAGATTGTTATATTTACGTTTTACTTTTAATTTCAAACGATCCCAATCTGAATTACTGATACTGATCTCTGCCATGGCCTAATTTTTGACAAAAATAAAGTTTATCAAGACAATTTTCAAGCAAATTCGTACATATAACAGAATTACGAATTAAAAATTACGAATTACGAATTAAAAAAAGCTATGAATATGAAAAAGCTAATACTCGCCGCATCACTTTTTATGGTCGCAGGCATGACAGCAATGGCACAATTACCCAAATTTACACTGGGCATTAAAGGGGGAGTAAATTATTCATCCCTTAAAACAAAAGATGACCTCACTGATGAAAACAGTATTATGGGT
>NZ_JAUYSS010000016.1 GCF_030695525.1 Daejeonella sp.
TTTCCGCCTCAGCTGGTGCGGGCAGCATAGGCCAAGCCAAAGCATTAACTTTAATAGCATCAGGTGCAGCGGCGGCATTTTGCTACTTTTCTGCTGCAGGAAAAGTAGAGAGAAAATTATGAGATTTGATTTTTAATCTTATGATTTCAATTTCCCCGGACACTAGTGGTTGACAATTGACAGTTGACAATTTGAATCAAGACAAAAAATGCTGATTTCAAATCATCTCCAATCTGTCTTGGCTCCTGGTTCTTGGTTCCTTGATCAAAGAAATAGAACCAAGTATCAAGTATCAAGAACCAAGACTAAAGATGCTAATCTTAAGTTGACTCCAATCTGCCTTTGCTCCTTACTCTTTGTTCCTTGATCAAATAAAGTATCAATACAAATGACGATAATCTCCAATTAACCGCAATCTGTCTTGGCTCTTGGTTCCTGGATCAAAACCTTTATTTGCTTAATATTCCGGAATCATACAAATAGCTTTCCAATGTCTCATCTGCTGTGAGCAGGTGGGTGTTCAGTCCCAGCATATCAGCTGTTTTCAAGTGTTGCGGACTGTCGTCTATAAAAAGGGTTTCATCAGGATTGAGATTGTTTTCACGCAATACGAATTCAAAGATCTCCCGATTGGGTTTCCGCATTTTCATTAAATGTGAATAATAATCCTTTTCAAAGAAAATTGCGTTAGATTCTAACTGATGTTCTCTCTGCAGGTAATCCATGATCCAGTTATAATGGATCTCATTATTATTGCTGAGCAGGAAGGTTCTGTACTTTTCTTTTACTTTCAACAGAAGATCATGATTTGGCTCAGGCACCCCAATCAGCAAAGAATTCCATGCCTTATCAATTTCATCGTCGTTCAAACTTTGGATCCCGGTAACTTTACGTATGCCATCTCTGAATTCTGAAGAGGATATATAACCTTGTTCAAACTGATCAAACAGTGAATCATGACCTTTGTGAGAGAAGAAATGTTCTATGTTTTTAACTCCTAGCTCGGTGAAACTGTGTTGCGCCTTATTGAAGTCTATTGTGAAAATTACATTACCATAATCGAAAATTATATTTCTAATCTTATTCATATATTTAGTGAAGTATATTATAATTTTAACCTTTTAAAGCGAAGGTTTTTTTATGTTTTTTTCTTGCCCGATCTGATCTGCTAAATGACATTTGTTCCAAACATTTATTCAATTATTCTGATTATCTGTGGCCTCATCACACTCTATATGTGTGTCAGGATATTTCGCAGATATGAGATAGTTGTCCGCTGGTTTGGATTTATGATGTTAGGCATTGCAATCTGGGCACTAAGTTATGGATTAGAACTTTCAAGTACCAGTCTTGAGCAGATGTTATTCTGGATCAATATAGAATATCTTGGAATAGCATTCATTCCGGCATTCTGGTTGTTGTTTCTTTTAAAGTTTACCGGCAAAGATAAGTGGCTGAACCCAAGATATTTTTATGCTTTCATGCTGCTGCCTTTAATCACGCTACTAATGGTGTGGACTAATAAGCATCACCTTCTCCATTATAAAAGTGTAAGCATTGATAATTCTGGACCTTTTCCTTTATTAAGTCTTGAAACCGGGCCATGGTACTTTGTTCATACTATTTATTTCTATACACTTTTAGTTTGGGGAGTAATTTTGCTTGTTAACAAATACAGGAAATCTGATCAGGTTTTTCGAAAGCAGAATCTAACCATCCTCATTGCAGTTTTCATTCCATGGGTTGCAAATGTACTCTACTTGTTTGGTTTCCGGCCAATGGGACATATTGATAGTACGCCTTTTGCATTTATTATTACGATGCTGTTTCTTAGTATCGGCCTTGTTCGCTTCAGATTATTGGATATCATCCCAATTGCACGTGAGAAAGTAATTGAAGCAATGAATGAAGGTTTGATCGTCACAGATAATCAGGACCGGGTGGTTGATTTGAATCAGGAAATCAGAAAAATTCTCTCCTTAGAAGAGAAAAAGGTCATTGGTAAAAGACTCGATTTAATCCTTCCAGAGCAAACTGAGCTCTTTGGATTGATTAAGGCCCGGAGAGCAGGACAATTACAATTTAAACTAATGAACTCAGAGCTTTTTCTGGAAGCCAGTCTTACTCCCTTGTTTGAGAATCAGAATGCATACAGTGGATTGATCATTTTGATCAGGGATATTACAGAACGAGTAGCAATTGAAAATAAGGTACGCTTGCAATCTGAGCAGCTTTTAGGCATGAACAAGCTGAAAGACCGGCTTTTCTCGATTATTGCACATGATCTGAGGGGCCCGCTGATTAATTTAAATGACATTATCAAAATGCTTAATGAGGGCATGATCACGGAGGAAGAGTTCAAATCATTTGTTCCCCAATTATCAAGGAACATAGGGTATACCACTGGCTTACTTGAGAATCTTTTATTCTGGTCAAAAAGTCAGCTCCAGGGAGAGGTGGTAAAACCTGTTTATTTTAATTTGAAAGAAGTAAGCGTTAATATACTTCATCTTTTTGAGAACACAATTCAGGAGAAAGATATCTTAATTGAAAACAAGATTCAATTGAGTTCAAAGGTATATGCGGATAAGGACATGATTCAGTTGCTTGTCAGAAATCTCATATCGAATGCTGTGAAATTCTCAAAGCGTGGCGGAAGTATTAGGCTATCAACCAGAACTGAGGGAAATAATACAATTCTTTGTGTTACAGATACCGGAGTTGGAATTTCTGAATCCGATCAGAAAAAATTATTTGAACAAGAGACCTTTACTACCCGGGGTACTGATAATGAGCAGGGTACAGGTCTTGGTCTACTTCTTTGCAAAGATTTTATTGAAAAGAATGGGGGCTCTATCTGGGTGGAAAGTGAATTAGGGAAGGGCAGTAAATTTTGTGTTCAAATCCCTAATGCACCTGAGGGCAATTCTTATTAGAAAGGTAAACCTATGTTCAGGTTTATTCGATTTCCAGTGTATTCTTTGTACCTCTTTCCTTCGATAGTAATTGATATAAAGCTTCGTTGATTTAAGCTCTCATTAGAGCTTATTTTAATTTCATATTGTCTCAATTTGTCTCAATTTTGTCTCGCTAATTGAAATAATAAGGATGTTTACAGTTAAAATTGATGATGGTTAAGGCAACAGTAATCGCAGTAAATTTCATTTCTGTATCCAGAATTCTACTGATAAAATCCCTTATATATTACGAATAGTGATCAAAATCCAATATTTCCTAAATTCTATTTTAGAATCCCAAAGCATTTCCGTAAAATTGCAACCTCAAATCATTCCCGCACTTGCGGGATATGAGCGCCCATAGCTCAGTTGGTTAGAGTAGAAGACTCATAATCTTTTGGTCCCTGGTTCGAGCCCAGGTGGGCGCACAAAAATTGAAACCTCAGAGTGATCTGGGGTTTTGTTATTTTATGCCTTTTTGAGTATTCTAAGCTAGTTTTTTAACCAATTTTGTACGGGGATTTTCAAAAACTTCATTGAAGCAGCCGGGTTTATAATTCTGTTAATTTAGGAATATTTGGGTTTCATTTGACTCATTAGCTGACTCATTTGACTAACCCGGGAATTGTCTGGGCCGTATTAAATAAGCTATTTACGCCCGTTGGTTGGTTTACTATATTTTTTCATCAAGCTGTCCAACGTACCTCGTGTTAAATACTTATTTAGGACTTTACTTAAGATTTTATTTCTCAGGACTAGTGGTAAACGCAGGTTTGTTCAGCATCGTAAGATCGCTGCGACCTATCCGATGGAATACCTTTGTCTGGACATTAAATACATCTATGTACATGCTGATAGGCGCAATTACTATCTGCTAACCATACTGGATGTATTCTCCCGCAGAACGGTAGATCAGATCTTCCAGAAAAGTATTCGCCAGATGGATGTAATTAACGCTTTCAGAAGAATACAGCAGCTATACGGTATCAAAGGAGTCACCATCAGGAATGATAACGGATCACAGTTTATCGCCAATAGTGTCAAGCAGTATCTACGAGCCGCAGAAGCTAATCAGGAGTTCACTCATGTAGCTACACCGGAAGAAAACTCCTACATCGAGGCCTTTCACAGCATCGTTCAGCGAGAGGTAGTGGACCGCTACGAGTTCGATAGCTTTTACCATGCAAAGCATATCCTGGCAGCGCACAGATCCTGGTATGACAACCGCAGAAATCACCGCATGATCGGAATGATCCCAAAAGAAAAATGGGAGCAAAACATTCATATCACCGAAGCGAAACAGAGGCAGTTCAGTGAGCAACCAAAAGCGCCACTAAATGAAACCAAAAATAACGAGCAAACTGAATATATGATTGAACAAATTCAGCTAACTTCGAACGAATATTACACAACTAATTCACAAATATTGTCCAACTAATAAGGGGTCGGTACAAACACTGTAGAAGACAACGTGCTATTGCTGCAGCAGCTAAAACAAGGATTTACAGAATAATGGAGACAAAATGGAATTAGATAAAAACATATACCTGAAAAGTTAAAAGTCGGTACATATAAATAGTCAAAAAATAGTTATTACTTAATTGAGTAACTGAAGACTAATTTTCTTTATAAGTCGTTTATTCATAGCTACTTACATAATTCGGTTTAGGCTCTTTAGGTCACAACCGATTTCCGCTGGAATCTCCTCATCCCCTCTTATCAAAACCCAAATATCCCCTGATAGCATCCTTAAGCCTGCTGCCCTCAGGGCCGAGTTTGGGATAGATCTCAGCCATCCGTTTGATCATATTTGTAATCCGGTAACCAAATGATTCTGGTATCTTTCCTTTTTTTCCTTCTTCTTCCAGTAAATCCCAGATCTCGTCAAAATGCTCGTCGGAGACATGTTCATATAAAAAGTCCATCAGTATATCCGAATTATTCTCACGGTCATAGGGAACGAATTTAATCTGTAGGTCGAGATGCGCTGCCTTACCCGTTCGCGCCAAGGCTTCAGAAAATATCAGGTCGATTTCTTCTGAATATAATCGGAGACCTTCAAGGCTGGGCGAGGGCCCGAACCGTCGTTCCAGGTTTAATATAAAATTGAGCATAATCTCGTATACCGAAAGGATGACTTTTCTGATCGTTCTACCCGTTTTTTTTCGGCTTACACCAATTATTCTTATATCCGGGTCAAAAGCTTCTCTGAGAAAGTTGCGAATTAAAGGACTCATATGGTTAGCCGGGTCGGATGCAGATCCATCGTTGAGTAGAAAATTCTCGTAAAAGCCGGATACCGGTTCACATAGAAAAATCAGTCGGCCTTTTTCATCTTCCGGATCCAGCAATTCGAAAGGTACCGGAAATTCTATGAATTTTTCATTTCCGCTTTCAAAATTCACTAAGTATTCATGCGGGTAGATACGGTAGTCGGCAAAACCGGGATTTTCAAGGTAACCTACCAGTTCGCTATGTGACCATTCTAATAAATTTCTGCAGTTGATATTTTTCGCAAATGCTTTTACTCGGCTAAGCGCATCGTACAAGCCGATGGTATTGTAAAGAAGGTCATGTTTTAGATTAACTATCGATTCTGGCAGGGGATTTCTCGTAGTGGGGATGGTTTCATCTTCATCAATCCGGAGTTCAAGTATTCTGATAAGCCTTACTACCTCGTCATAGCCTGGTATTCTTACGCCCTTCTCCAGCCTGTCGTATGCCGAACGCGACATGTTTAATTTCTCTCCCATTTGTTTTTGGGTCAGCCCCTCAAGCATACGGTAATGCAGGAGCGCATTTGCGAGGTTAAATTTCTCCATTGGTAGACGGCTGAATATTTAACAAACTGAGAGCTATAGTAAATATAAGGACTGGCTGCGACAAATAAAACACGAAATGGCATTGGGCTTGCTCTGCTTTTGCGATGCGCATAAATCGGGCAGGCTTTCTTCTTCATTCGCAGAATCTAGCCTCAACTTTGTTTTGTTAAACTAACAAAGGTGGCCGACAAGATTAACCTATCCGAAATCCGCGAGCTTCTCTTAAAGCTCCAGCTCCTTCTTGACAAATATGAGTCAGGAATTCCGGCTGCTGAAACGATTTCCCATGTGGAACTCCCCTTATTACCTGATGAAGATATATCTGACTGGTGGGATGATTCAGATCTGAAAATTAAACTCAAAATAAGTACCAGTACCCTGCGCCGCCGCCGCAAGGATGGCACCCTCAAACCCTTTTGTTTTGGCCGCCGCTACTATTACTTAAAGCAGGATATATTAAAAATCAGGCATCGCTTCATGAAATAGTAGCTATCTGTTCTATTGAGCTGCAAGGTATTTCTACTACTAATAGACTATGGCAAAGCTGCAATATTTATCACTCACCATGATTTTATCACCCTCTGATGCTACCTTGTAACCCTATCTTTATTAGCTGTTATGTTTAATATATTGCCATGACCCTGGTAGTCGCATGTTTATAGATGGTTTATTTTAATCATTGATTATTGATCAATAAATCGACATTTGTCCCGCTCATGCCGCGGGAATGGCACCTACTTTTTGCTGTAGGTCAAAAAGTAGGCAAAAACCCCACCGCTGCGCCTGATGCTTCGGAAGTCAGTGATTTGGCCTGGTTTGTCTCTCCCGCACCAGCCAAGGCGGAAAAAAAGGTGAACGGAGATTTACTGCGTGGGCTTAAGAAACGTACCTATCGGACCTTAACGAGAGATACCGGCCTAAGGCCGGGGGAGCAAACGAACAAGCGAACAATTTTAGTCAGCAAGCTTAATCATTAATGACCCCGGATTTACGGTAGGTACGATGGGTAACAAACTTTCATAGATTTTCTGTCATTGCAGGTTGCAGAGATCGCCATCCTGAGATTTGGCAGGAAAGGCGCGTTTTATCCTTTGTAGTGTCCATTCATCCCATCACAACCTTTAAGCAATCCGGAGAAGTGTTGCAGATTCATTCATCTCTTGCATTGACTTACACACGGCTTGGATTGCACCCACAGGATAAAGCGTGGATTTACAACAAATATCAGGAAGGCGCGGCTCTTTTGCTTACTTTTCCAGCTGCAGGGAAAAGTAAGTGCCCCCTCCGCCGGCAAGAGGCGTACGAAACAATATTTAATATTTGATATTTGTTGTTAAGAAGATACTGAAAAGAAAATAGATCATCATTTTTAGCTCAATATCCCTTGCCTGAAAGGGTCGTATTAAGGTACAGACTTAACCCTGCCTTAGCCCTGCCTTAACCCTGCCTTAACCTCCGTAATTCCCCCAAAAAACCATCCATTCTTTTATCCCTGCCACCAACTTATTGGGATGCAAACGGTCAAATGCAGTCAGATCTGTTCAAATGCGGTCAGAATAATGTACCCAACAAATCCTGCTCTATGTTTGACCTAAGCACCACATACCGGTACAAAAAGGGCGCTCATTATTCAAATTTTAAATTTTAAAACAATGGCAAAATCAAAATTCAATGTAATTACCCACGGCCTGAGCGGGCTGGTGGGTGATCTTCTGGTTTTTCGTCAAAAGGCGAATAAAACCATCGTGGCAAACAGGCCACGACCAACAAGCAAGCCTGTGAAGGCAATTTCCCTCGAAAATAGGGCAAGGTTCACACGGGCCTCGGCCTATGCTTCAGGTGTGATGAACGATCCTGTACTGAAAGCAGAATATCAGCTGGAGGCAAAGATCGGGCAATCGGCCTTCAACGTGGCTTTTACCGATTATCAAAAATCCCCTGAGTTTTACGAGAACATGGATCTGGCAAGCTACACAGGCACTATCGGCGATGAGATCGCAGTCAGCGTGATTGATGACTTCCGTGTGGAATCCGTTGGGGTAGAGATTAAAAAGCCTGACGGATCTACGCTTGAGCAAGGCGCTGCCGTACAGGCGGATAATCAACTCGACTGGGTCTATACCGTAACTGCGGTAAACACTGAGCTTCCGGGAAGCCGGATCATTTTCACAGCCACTGATCTTCCCGGCAATAAAACCCTGCTGGAAAAACTGCTGGTTTAATTCAAAGCGGCGGCGTAATGCCGCCGTTACTTAAAACTTATTACTCAAAATCATGGAACTTATAGCCGAGATCATATTCTTCCTTTCCTGCTTTATTTTTTTAAGTATTATATTCGGAAAAATTTTAGCCAGATGTCAAACGATTATTTTTTAAGGAAAGACGAAGCCGGATTTGCGGATAATTCCTTTGTTAAAATAATGAGTACTATTAGTGCCGCTAGCGGTGTTCTGGCGCTTATCAGTGCATTTTTTGGAAGAGACTCGGTACCTTATGCCATATCCCTGATTGCACTCGCGGGAATTATGACTTTTTCGTTGGTACTTTGCTATTTTAAAGCTAGAAATCTTGTACGGTATTTTTTGCCGATAAGCACAACCATCTGGATTATTTATTCATGTTTAGCATTTGGAACCAATCTTGGCAATCAAAATTATTTGATCATTGCCCTCATCTGTTTGGCAATTTTCGGTAAAAGTACCAGGTATAAAATAATTAGTATGCTTATCATACTTGTAGTTGCTGGATTTATTAATTTACATCAGCAATTTTATCTTCCCTACTTTCCCTTACCCAAAGCGGCACCTGTATTTTATCTTATAAACACCGTAATTCCCTTAATCGCCATTTCTTTTATTTATATCGTAGTCTTTAATAATGCTAAACGATCCGAAAAAATTATACAGGACCAAAAAATAGCCCTGGAGAATTCGATCATGTTTAAGAACAGGATGCTTACTGTCATTGGGCATGATATGCGTACCCCCTTTGTAGATGCAAAAGGGATATTGGAACTTATGGCGAACAATGAATTGACAGAAAACGAAAAGAAAAGCTTAACTGCTGATTTGCAGAAAAGCGTAGACCTTTCGCTGGAAACGCTGGATAATATTTTAGCATGGGCAACACAAAATTACTATGCTGATAATTCTGAAAGTAAGATTAAACCTGAACAGATAGATCTCCATCAGGTGGTTGAAAAAATAAAACTATTTTTCAATCAGGCGGCTCTGAAGAAAAACATAGTTTTTAGAAACAATATCTCGCCGGCAACCGGCATTATAGCCGATTTGGAGCAGATTTCATTCGTTATAAGAAATCTAACAGCCAATGCTGTTAAATTTAGTCATAGTAACCAAACTATTATTTTCTCTGCAACCGAAGCTGAGGATAAATTGACTTTTTTAGTCAGGGACGAAGGTGTTGGCATGAGCGATGATGCATTGAGATCACTTTTCGATATGAACAGGCGAACGACAATGCGCGGTACCGCCAACGAAAAAGGCAGTGGACTCGGATTGATTTTTTCAAAAGAGCTGATTACAAATCATCGTGGCGAATTATGGATTGAAAGTACATTAGGTAAGGGGACTACAGTTTGTTTTTCTTTGCCCAAATTGAATTAGCTCTGGAATGCCCTTTCTTTGCAGTCCAAAGCCCAAAGCCCAAAGCCCAAAGCTCAAAGCTGATACCTGACACCTGATACCCCACACCTGATCAATAGAACCATTCGGTAGATTATTTCAAAAATTTCAATACAGATTCGTAAAGATGGCTACATTTGTCGCTCCTTGTAAAGAGGCCTGCCCCACTCGAATCTTACAGACTTAAAAAGTACCGGACTGCTTTATGGTATATGAGTAATCTAGTCAGTCTATTGGTAAAGGAAACAGGTTTCGGATCAGAATACGGATGATTTAATAAGGAGACTCATCATGCTTATATTTTAGTAGAATAATGAACACCATAAATTTGCCTCCAAAACATCTTCTTCTGGTATTTACCATCGTGCTGATTTGGGGTGTCAATTTCGTTGCGGTTTATATCGGACTAAAGAGTTTTCCCCCATTTCTGTTAAGTGCGCTTAGGTTTGGTCTCTCAGCATTGCCTTGGGTGTTTTTCATGCCAAGGCCGAAAGGTTCATGGAAGTTGATTGTATATTATGGTCTTTTTAATTTTGCCCTGCAGTTCGGGTTCATTTTTACAGGAATCCATCTTGGGATATCTCCGGGACTTGCTTCGCTCGTTCTCCAGATTCAGGTATTCTTTTCAATGGGTCTTGCTTTCTTATTTTTTCAGGACCGGCCAAGCATTTTTAAAATTGCGGGTTCCCTGATATCATTCATCGGTATTGGGATTGTGGGATACCATGTTAATGGTGGAAGCACCTTTATAGGTCTGATACTGATGTTGCTTGCTGCCTTTTCATGGGCTGCAGGGAATATGTTCACCAAGAAGATCCATTCCGAATCGCCGCTTGCACTGGTAGTCTGGGGCAATCTGGCAGCCTTCCCGGTGATGGTTCTTGTCTCATACTTTTTTGAAGGGCCGCTTGTCATTCAGAGTTCTCTGCAAAACATGTCGTGGCCTGCGATTGCCTCTGTGTGTTATATTGTTTACTTCTCCACCCATATAGGATATGGTGCATGGGGTTTTCTGATGAAGTCCTATTCTACCTCAGTGGTTGTACCCTTTACGCTTTTGGTTCCTGTGGTAGGATTCATGAGTTCGGCAATATATTTGGGTGAAGAAATACAATCATGGAAGGTTTTGGCCTCTCTGTTCATATTGGGAGGATTAATCTTTGGCTTGCTTGAAAAACAGGTACGTGTCCTTACAAGCAATTTACGAACACGAATTTAAGATTGAAAAAGGGCCGGGGTTTTAAAGAATTCCTGATAGATCCGGAAATCCGAAGTAAGGAGTATTTTAACTTTCCTTCTAAGTCCGTGAGCCTAAACCCATTTGCTTAAAAATATCTCATTTTTTTTCCATACCTTTATACCTTATCAAATAATAATATAATGCAACAAGGAACAGTAAAATTTTTTAATGAAACTAAAGGTTTTGGATTTATCACGCCTAGCGATGGTGGAGCAGAAGTATTTGTTCATGTTTCAGGTCTGATTGACAACATTAGCGAAAGCAATAATGTTACCTTCGACATGGAAGAAGGCCGTAAAGGTCCAAATGCAGTGAATGTAAGAATAGCTTAATAACTGTTATAAATTTATTGTGAAGCATCCGCCTTAGGCGGATGCTTTTTTGTTAAAAAGGTACCCAGCCTGCCCATCATAATCAGGGCATAATTAATGTTAATAAAATGGACAAAGAAATAAAAAACGAAGACCTAAAGATCGAGTTACGAACCCTCACTAAGGATGATTACCTTGGCTTAAAAACCTCTATGATCGAAGCGTATTCAGAATGGGAGGGAGCGTCTTTCTGGGGCGAATCACATATTAATAAACTTGTTGAACTATTTCCTGAAGGCCAGATCTGTATCCTGGTAAACGGTACAATAGCGGGTTGTGCCCTTTCTTTAATAGTAGACTATGATCAGTTTGGGGATAATCATACTTACACCCAAATTACCGGAAACCATACTTTTTCTACCCATAATCCCAAAGGTAATGTGCTTTATGGAATCGACTTTTTTGTGCAACCGGATTTCCGGGGTATGCGTATAGGTAGAAGACTTTACGACGCACGAAAAGAACTCTGCGAACGTCATAATCTACGGGCCATTATTGCTGGCGGACGAATTCCTAATTATAAAAATTACGCCGGTACGCTAAATCCTAAAGAATACTTGGAAAAAGTTAAGGGCAAAGAAATACATGACCCCACCTTGTCCTTTCAGCTCGCCAATGATTTTCACGTCCTGAAAATCTTAAAAGGTTATTTGCCCGGAGATACTGAATCACTCGAATACGCCTCCTTACTCGAATGGAATAATATTTATTATCAGGAAGAGGCAGTTCATATCAACACCAAAAAATCAGTTGTCCGCTTAGGCCTTGTACAATGGCAGATGAGGCCTTTCCCGAATCTCGAATCTTTGTGCGAACAGATCGAGTTTTTTGTGGATGTGGTGAGCGATTACCAGAGTGACTTTATCATGTTCCCGGAGCTGTTTAATGCGCCTTTGATGACCGCCTATAATCATTTAAGCGGGGCAGAAGCCATGAGGGAGATAGCTAAGAGTACCATTCCCTTGCGCGACAAGTTTATGGAATACGCCATCAGCTATAACATTAATATTATTACCGGCAGCATGCCTTACCTGCAGGATGGTGTATTGAAGAATGTAGGATTTCTTTGCCGCCGGGATGGTTCGTATGAGATGTACCAAAAGATACACCTCACCCCGGCCGAAAAGAGTGCATGGGGTATGGCAGGAGGCGATACGCTGACTGCATATGATACCGACTGCGGTAAAATCGGAGTTCTGATTTGCTATGATGTTGAGTTTCCGGAACTTCCCCGTTTGTTAGCCGATCAGGGCGTGCAGATCTTATTTGTTCCATTTATGACTGATACACAAAATGGATACACCCGGGTACGGAGCTGCGCACAGGCACGTGCTATCGAGAATGAATGTTATGTTGCCATTGCTGGAAGTGTAGGCAATCTGCCTAAAGTACATAACATGGATATCCAATATGCCCAATCAGCTGTTTTTACCCCCTCCGATTTTTCTTTCCCAAGTAATGGAATAAAAGCTGAGGCTACTCCAAATGCAGAGATGACGCTGATCGCGGATGTAGACGTGGATCTGCTAAAAGAGCTTCATAGTTTTGGAGCAGTGAGAAACTTACAGGATAGGAGGAATGATATTTATCAGATAATCAATACAACAGGGAAGTAAAATTGTACGAGCTTTAATTTGCTTATTTACTAATCAGTAGTGTCCGGGAAAAATTGAAATTGTGGAAATAGCGAACTTATTTATGTCCTATAATTATTCTCTTTTCCTGCAGCCCGCCCGGATGAACCCGTTCGGACGGGCAGAAAAGAAACATGCCGAGGAGGTACGACGAGAACATGAGTACCTTAAAAAATAATAGACAAAAACGAATAAATGCCGCCGCTGCACCTGATGCGATTAAAGTTAGTGCTTAGGCTTGGCCTTTGCCTACCGTACCAGCTGAGGCGGAAAAAAACGTTAACGGAGATTTTGTGCTTAGGCCAAAGCTTATGAACAGTCCTGTCAGTATAGGTAAAAATACTGCAGGTTTTAAGTCAGTTAAAGTATAAAATTAATATTATACTGAAATGGGGGCTTGCTTTGTATTGGACAAAAAAGACATACTTTGTAGGATGTAAATGTCTATTTTATCTGAAATTTTATTTTAACCGGACAATAGTGATTTACTAATTTGCTCATTTACTAATTTGCTCATTTGCTAATTTGCTCATTTGCTAATTTACACAGGCAGATAAATCCTAAACTCAGCCCCTTTACCTAAAGAACTTTTCAACAGGATTTTGCCTCCCGAATTGCTCACAATTTCATTAACTAAGTACAAGCCGATACCAGTACCTTCAACTGTATTTCCTACACGTCTAAATTTTGAAAAAACCTCCTTATGTTTTGCTTTATCAATGCCAATACCATTATCCTTGATACTGATTACGATATACTTTTTTTCCCTTTTAGTGCTTATCAATATTTCAGGGCTTTTGTTAGGCGAATGGAACTTAATGGCATTGTTAACCATATTATAAACTATGCTTCTTAGTTTTCTTCGTGAATACAATATCTGGGATACTTCAATATTGCTGGTAATTTTCGCGCCTGACTCAATGATAGTTCCTGCAAGGGTAATACGCACGTCTTCAAGGATATTTTCGAAATCTAAAAGCTCTTCCTCCACCTTGTATTTACCTTTCAATTCGCCTGCATCAGTCATCTCAAGGATAATTGCCTGCATTTTTTTAATGGAACTTTCTAAAATCCGGAAGTACAGTAAAAATGCTTTAGACTTATCTGTTGAAACTTTTTTAAGTTGATTGATAGTCAATAACAAACTGGTAAGTGGTCCTTTAATATCGTGAGATATTGTGTCGAGCAAGCTTTCATGAGCAGCAATCTGCCGCTCCTGATCAAAGAGATCTTTTATGCGTGCTGTTATTTCTACAAACGTTATAATAACCCCATCAGTCTTTTTATTTTTGATAACATAGGGTATAATGTTCATTTGATACCAGCGCAAATCTGTTGTTTGGATTTCTTTTTCAAGGATCTCATTACTGCCTATAACCTGTTCAATATTTTCAACTATTGAAGGGAAGCGAAAATTATCTTTAATATCATCGATATTTTTTCCTACGTCACCAATTTTTAATGAAAACTGCTTCATAGCCGGAGGAGTAAACTTCCTTAAAATCAAGTCGCGGTCTACGAATAATTGCGGAATAATGGTATTTCTGAAATAGTTTTCCAGCTCATCATTAAGCTTGATGAGTTTTTTAATTTTTTGCTCCTGGTTAACCATATTTTATAAAGTCGCTAACATAAACATAATCCTTTTTGAATAATGACAATTGGTATTACAAGCAGAAGGTCCTGGCTTTCGCCAGGATGACAAATCGATTTTTAAGAAAAAGGAGATTCCGGTTCGGAGACCGGAATCTGATTATTTCCTAACATTTACAAATCGACAAATTAGCAGATTTTTCCATTTGCTAATTTGCTCATTTGCTAATTTACTCATTTGCTAACCCGATAGCTATCGGGTTCCCGTCACCTCCCTAATCACCCTCAGCCAGTTCAAGCCCAGAATCTTTTTTATCCTGGTATCACTATATCCCAGCCTCTGCATCGCCATGGTCATCTGGGGATAATCACTGATATCTTTGATTTCGCGAGGTAGTTCTGGTCCGCCATCCAGATCAGATCCCAGAGCCATGTGGTCTTCGCCAACTAATTGTACACCATAGTCGATCACTTTTGCCAACTGATCAACATGCATCCAGTACTCCTCAGGAATGGTTCCTCTGAAACTCAATGGAACCTCCTTAAGTACTTCCTTATCTACTTCCTCAATGGTCTTTAAGGGTGCGGCCTGTACAGTGCCCGGCTTTGTCTCGTTCGATTTTTTCTGCCCTTGCTGCCATTTCCAGTAAACAGGATTGTTAAAAAGGCTGCCAAAGTGAATACCAATCACTCCGCCTTTTGCTGCAAGCGCTTTTGCGGCTTCATCGGTAATACAGCGAGGATGTGGAACGATTCCGTAAAATCCACCGTGACTGTAGGTTAAAGGATGTCTGCTTTCCTGAACCGATTGCAGAATGGCATCATTCGAGGCATGGGCGATGTTGATCACCATCCCAAGATCATTCATTTCCCGTATGATCCTTCTACCCAGATCGTTAATACCACCCCAGCGACTGACATCATTACAGGTATCGATAAAAGCATTGGTCGTATTATGTGCAGGAAGTTGTATTGATCTTAATCCTAAGCGATGCAAGGCACGGAGCAGGTTTATATCCCCATCCATATCCCAGGGACCTTCCAGGTCAAGAAAAGCCGCCATTTTACCCTTTCTGTTAATGCGCTGAATATCAGAAGCATTAAGTGCCAGTTCGATCTGCGAATGATTCTTTTTAATCTGGTCTAATGCCAGATTTACCACCCGGAAAGTGTTTTTTGTCTCAAACCTTCCCGGATAATAGTGCTCTGGAGTATATACTGAAAAGAACATCGCATCCACACCACCTTCCCTTGCTCTTGGGAGATCGACAGTCCCATCGGTATATCGCTGCCCGATATCCGTGCCCATCAACAGCTCCCGGGTCATCACATGTGTATGCCCGTCCATTACAAATGCTTTGCGATGCAGATCAGGCATAGGTTTATTCTGCATCGCAGATGGCAGATTCAAAGGCGTATTATTTCCTGATACCGGAGTGGCAAAAATCGAATCTATTGGAAAACTTCCAGCTAATGGAAGTAGTGTTAATGTCTTTATCAGGTCTCTTCTTTTCATGTATTCAGTTGTCTGTTGCCTGTTATCAAAACAAAGGCTGTTAATTTTAAATTTGAGGTCTGAAGACGGAGGTCTGGGGTCTGATGTCGGAAGACTGATGTCGGAAGTTTCCTACTTCAGACCTCTTACCACAGACCTCCTGTCTCTTATTGGTCAAATCCCCTAATATACGGCCTTGCCGGTGGGCGTTCACCTTTATTAAATTGCGCACCCCTTGTGGTACGATAAGTCATATTCAGGAAAGGGGTTTCAATACGGCGTCCGACCGGATTGAACTTGCTGCCTTCCCAGTTTGATTCCATATAATGGTTTGTAATTCCAGTAGTTAAAAGTAAGCGCTCTGCATTAAATGGTTCTTTTTTGGTAAGCATCATCTCAACGATCCAATGCGGTTGGGCGTTTGAGGCATGATACTGGTCGAATGGTCCGGGGAACCCGAGTAAAGAAACGATTGCTGGTTCTTCCCTGCCTTCAATCTCGCCGGCGTAAGTCCATCCGGATAAGGGAACACCAATGATCGCTGCCATCGTTCCATCATTGTATTCAATTACACAAATATTGGTTCTTGGATTTGCCCGATAGCTCTCCGGGTTTAATTCCAGTCTTTTGGCTACCGCTTCCAGTAGATTAGCTGCCCAGCTGTTGCGTTCCACCCACTTCCATGATTCAGGTCCGCGAATGGATTGAATCGACTTCACGCCTGTCTCACCGCCCTTTCGCCTCTCAACAAATGCATGAAGCAATTCTATGCAATGAAAAATAGCTCCCTCATCCGGTGCAGCTCCAACCACGATCGAGTGCTTTATTGGGGTGTCGTTTTCCAGTTCTATCTCGGGTTTTCTATAGTAGACAGGAAGCAGGGAGCCCCCGGTCAATGGAAAGCCCAACTCACGTGATTTGTCAAACATCCACTTCGCATCATCCCAGTTGTAGGAGAAATGCTTATCGTTAAAGACCGGCACCGAGCGTTTGCTTTGCTCGAAAACGCTGATAACCTGATTGTATAACCACCAGCGTGGCAGCATCCATCGTCCCCTGAGATCGGTGGTATAATTGCCATGTTCTCCAACAATCACCACGCCATCCACAGCAAGTTCCTTACCCCCAAGGGTCAAAGCTTCAGCTACCGATTTAAAGACCGGAAAACCTTTTGCTTTTGCGACTTTCTGTCCGAGCAGGCTTGTATCATGCTGGTGCAGGTATAACGATACAACTTCAATACGGGAAGGATGATAAGCACCCTGCCACCAATAACCGTCGATCAGCTTGTTTACCAGCCAATCGGCATGTGATCTTGTAGCTCCCCAAAACGTTGCCAAAACGGCAATCCGGGGTTTTTTCTCCTGACTCTGTCCAATAGCATCACTCGATATGCCCGATAAAGCGGCTAAACCTGCGATACCACCTATTCCCAGCATTTCACGTCTGCTAAAAATTGGGTTTGACTCTATAATTTCATTAATTGGGAATGAATCTGCCTCCATAGTTTTAATTTCATTTTGTGTCTTTACTCTTTGCTTCTTGTGTCCGTATTGGTTCCGGCTCCATGTGTAGGAGGTCGGAAGTCTGATGTCGGAAGTCTGATGTCGGAATTCTGATGTCGGAATTCTGAAGTCTGATGTCTGAAGTCAGATGTCCGAAGCCGGAAATCTGAAGCTGCCTAACTCAGACTTCAGACCTCTTACCTCAATCTACTACTGATCAAACCCCCGAATATACGGCCTTGCCGGCGGTCTTTCCCCTTTGCTGAACTGTGCACCTCTGGTAGAGCGGTATTTAATGTTCAGTGCCGTTGTTTCGAGTCGGCGTCCGACTGGAGAGTACTTGCTGCCTTCCCAGTTTGATTCCATATAGAAGTTTGTAATACCGGTCGACAATAAGAGTCGCTCGGCATTGAAGGGTTCCTTTTTAGTGACCATCATCTCTGTGATCCAATGCGGTTGAGCGTTAGAAGCATGATATTGGTCGTATGGTCCGGCCCAGCCCAGCATGGAGATGATCGTCGGATCATTTTTTCCTGCGATTTCACCTGCATAAGTCCAGCCCACACCCCTTCCACCAATTACGGCCGCTTTTGTTCCGTCATTATAGTCGATGACACATATATTTGTTTGTGGGCTTTCCTGGAAAAAACCTGACTTAAATTCAAATCTTTTTGCAACAGCATCAAGCAATTTGCCGGCCCATGGATTTTGTTCAACCCATTTCCAGGCTTCTGGCCCGCGAATAGATTGTATTGACTTTACACCCGATTCACCGCCCTTTCGGCGCTCAACAAAGCACTGAAGCACATCAATAGCATGGAAAATGCCACCTTCATCTCCCGCACCTCCAATCACGATTGAATTCTTTATAGGAGTATCGATATCGATTTCGATCTCAGGTTTGCGGTAATAGACCGGTATTGAGGAACCTCCTGTTAAAGGAAAGTTCAGCTCGCGGGATTTGTCAAACATCCACTTTGCCTCATCCCAATTGTAGGAGAGGTGCTTGTCATTAAAGACCGGCACCGAGCGTTTGCTTTGTTCAAAAACCCGCACAACCTGTTGGTAGATCCACCAGCGCGGCAGGAGCCAGTGTCCCCTGAGGTCGGTTGCATATTCCCCATGTTCTGCAACGATGACAACCCCATCTACTGCAAGTTCTTTGCCTCCAAGTGTCAGGGCTTCTGCTACTGTTTTAAAGACCGGTATTCCTTTCGCTTTGGCAACTTTCTGACCCAGTAAGCTTTCGTCATGCTGGTGCATATAAATTGATACAACATCTACCCTCGACGGAGTATAGGCGCCATCCCACCAATAACCATCAATCAGTTTATTTACGATCCAGTCGGCATGCGATCTCGTGTAGGCCCAATAGCTGGCCAGAACGGCGATGCGCGGCCTTGCCTGGGCTGTTTTTCCAAAAGTAGTATTTGAGAGGCCAGTCAGAGCCGTTAAACCTGCCATACCCGTTATCCCGAGCATTTGACGCCGGGTGAAATGAGGGTTTGCCTCCATGATTTCAGTCATTTGGAAGGAATCTGCAGCTCCTGTTGCAATTTCCGCTTGTTTCTTTGCCATAAGGTTTTATTTCTTGTTTAGGAATTAATATTAGGCCTTGTCATTTAATCTGGATTCGGAAACTAAATTAACAATTATTCAATGATTAGAAATGAATAAATGCCATGGTGTGTAATAAATCAGTAGAGGTAAAACATCAATTTTGGTAATCGATTGAAAACTGTACAACAATAATTCGCTATTGTACAGTTTAAGTGCAGCGGGGCTCTACGGATTGTCAAATGAGGAGGTTCTCAAGACTCCTCATTCCATGAATTATACCAATTAAATCTTACGAATCAGAGCGTTTCAATTCTATAGTTAACTAAGCCTTAATCCTCCTGTTAAAATTTAAGCATCAATTAAAATAGTTGAATACGTTATTCTGTCAGAAATATTTAGATTTTTAACAAGTGAACAGTGAGTGAGTCTTAGGATTCCTATTTTTAGATTAATACAAAGGTAGAGGTATTTAACTATGCTAAATTGCCAGAAGGTAAATTTGTACGAGCAACCTCATAGTCAAAAGATTTGATACATTTGCCTTTTAAGCCCTTTTTGCTTTAAAACTTTTGTTATTTAGTCTTTCCGGATAAATGAAAATATTGCCTGCTCTATCATTATTTCTTTTATACTGGAGTTTTACTGCTAATGCTCAAAGTCGCCTGATTGCTCCATATATCAATGCCTGGAAAACCTCCGACACCTCTCAAACCCATAAAGCGGAACAGACCTATAGCCTGTTAAAAGAAAAGCAGGATGTGCTTGAATATCGCCAGATAGTCAATGAGATGTACGCCTATTTAAAAGATCGCCCAAATGACAGGTTGTGGATTAGAACAGTGATGTATGATGTCTTTGGGAAAATTGAACTGGGTATCTGGACTGAAGCAGATTTTTCCAAAGACCGTCTTAAACTATTGAAGTGTATAAAATTGGCCAGCCAATTAAAAGATAATCAGTTAACTGCTGAACTATATGCCCAATATGCCGAGCTGAATAGAAAAAACAGCAATTATGTACTATATAATTTAAAGGCAGTAGAATTGCAGAAAAAGGTTGGTTTATCCCATTTTGAGTTCGTTGCTAACCGTTATTTTAATATAAGTTTCGGTCTATATACTAATGAGGATTACAGACAAAGTATCAATTACGGACTTAAATGTTTGTCCTTAAATAGTGAAAAAAGGAAGGCATTTGACCCACACTTGCAGATTCTGCAAACAGATATCGTTGGTGCATCTTACTTTAAGTTGGGTAAACTCGATAGCTCAAAGCATTTCTATCAACAGATCTTACATACTCTAACTAAAATACCAGACCCGGATACTAACTATCAAGACCTATGGCTGGCCATTGCTAAAGGTAATATGGGAAGGGTTTTAGCCCGTCAAAATCAAGCTGTCAAGGCTATTCCATTGCTTAATGAGTATTTAGCAAGCAGTTTGCGTCTAAACTCATTTAATAATGTCGCCGTGGCCGAAAGTAGTTTGGGCGGTGTCTATTTTAAAAATAAGGAGTATGGTACCGCATTAAATAAATTTAGAAATAGCTATCGATATGCCACAAAGGAAGACATGCTAAGCGAAAAGTTTATTGCGAGTAAAGGATTAGCTGATGTTTTCCGCGCAATCAAGCAAACGGATAGCGCTTTCGCCTATTATGCCTTATACCAGCAACACAGGGACAAATTAATCGAAAGGGTGAATAAGGGTAAATTGTCAGCAATGAATGCCCGAATCGCATTTGATAACATGCAGGCGAGCTTAAATGAAGCAGAAACGACCATTTCGAACCAGCGTTTAATCAGAAATCTCATCCTGGTGACTATTGTTCTCCTAACCGTTATTGCCTTGCTTTTTTACAACAGAAAAATGCTCAGGCAAAAACATGTTGCTGAAACCTTGAAAAGGGAGAGAAAGCTCGCTGAGCAGAAGGCCGAGCAAGCAAGAAGCCAAATAGTAACTTTTAAAGAGAATATTATTGAGAAGGAAAACCTAATATTTAAACTTCAAAAGCAACTGGCATTTGATAACAAGCAGTTAAACGAAAGCCTTTTACAATATACGCTGGTTACAGATACAGAATGGGAAAAATTCAGATTAGAATTTTCTAAGGCCTATCCGGATTTTTTACCATCATTACAACAAATACTTCCAGCGATAAATCCAGCCGAAGAGCGCTTAGCTACACTTTTGTGTCTGAAACTTACAAGCAATCAAATCGCCAATACTTTGGGCATTGGCAAGGAGAGTGTAGGCAGAAGCAAACGCAGGTTAAAGCAACGTCTGAATCTGGAAACCGGAGCCAAATTGGAAGACTTCATTTATAGTTTAACCTAGGAATTTGACTTGGGTTTAGGTATTAGTTTTTAGGTATTAGGTACTAGGCATTTGGCTTAGGTATTAAGGCTTAGGCTGTTTTAATTTCGCTCCCCCCGGCTCTTAAATCTCCTCATATTTTACACTGTCACGCCCCTAATGCCTCTCTCTTTCTTAATTGTCCGTTTTTTGTCCGCCCACATTCCTAGTAAAAGCAGGCCTAAGTTTTGATTTTTGCTCAATGAATCAGTTAAAAAACTATAAATGGTTCATCATTATTGTTATTGTCGCTTTAACAGCGATGGCAATGGTGTGGTGGTACTTCGAAAAACGCATCAATCAAATTTAAAGCAGCATGGAAAGAAATTCGCAAGCTTCATTCTCAAAAAGACTTATTAAACCTAGTATTGCTTATTGCCTGCTATTGGTGTGTTTATTTCTAATAGCAAATACCGTTCAGGGGCAAACCTACACAAGTGAACAGAACTTCGTCGTAAATGCTGATGGTCGATATCAATTTTCAGTGAAGGGTGGGGCTGGAAGTGGTAAATTAAATGGCGATGTAAGAGACCCCAGTGCCGTATCAGCAAATGGAAACTGGGGCGGAACAGGCGCAACCATTACTGCTGATTTTTATTTATTAAAAGATGATACTGTTTATGTCGTACCAGGAGCTGCTGGACAATATGATCATGCTCCGGTTGGAGGAGGTGGAGGAGGATCCGCAGTCATCGTAAACCGTCTCGGTAATTTTCATCTTTTGGTAGTAGCCGGTGGAGGTGGTGGTGGAGGCTTTACTGAAATCGGCCTTGGAGGTAGTATAACTAATTATAATGGTACACAAACTGCTGCTGGCGGAACGGGAGATGTTGCTGGTGGCGGCGGTGGAGGAGGGGTAGGCGCAGGATTTGGTGGTGGTTCAGGGAACAATACCAACGGTGGATCTCCGGGCATTATTGCCAATTATGTAGCTGCATCAGCAGGATCGGCCGTGAATGGTTCAAATGGCGCTAGTGGTTTTGGGGCCGGTGGCGGTGGTGGGGTAGCGAACAGGATTCCATCAACTCCAGGCGGCGGCGGTGGCGGTGGCGGTTATATTGGGGGTAATGGGGCGGCACCAGGCACTTCTGCTCCAGGAGGTACTTCTTATGTTAACAATACAGAAGTAGGTTTTTCTGCTTTATATATGAGCGCAATGGCTGGCATAGATGGCGGCAATACCGCATACAGTGGCAATGCAGGTTCCGTTACGGTTACCGTCTTGCCACCGCCACCCACAATAACCTCTTTTAGTCCTCTACAGGCCAAACCAGGTGATGCGGTAACGATTAGTGGTACAAACTTTAATACGACCCCTGCCAATAACATAGTATTTTTTGGTGCAACCAAAGCAACAGTTACAATGGCAAATGCTACCACTTTAACGGTAACAGTGCCCGCAGGGGCTACCAATTCTGTGATCAGTGTTTTAAATACCGGAACAAACTTAACCGCATATAGTCAGAAAGCTTTTCTACCAATATTTATTCCTGTAAAAAGCAGTATCGATCTTACTGATTTTGTTCCGCGAGTGAATTTTACAGCGGGTACTAACCCCGGCTATGTCACCATGGGCGATCTGGATGGCGATGGTAAACCGGATATGGCTGCAAGCAATCAGGCTGACAATACCGTTTCTGTTTTTCTAAATAACGGCAGTCTGGGCAATCCCTCTTTCGCAGCGGGTATCACTTTAACAACAGGGCAAGCTCCTCAGGGTGTTGCCATTGGCGATATCGATGGGGATGGTAAACCGGATATGGCGGTAACAAGTTATAATAGTAATCTTGTTTCTGTATTTCGCAATACGAGCACCACAGGCAATATCAGCTTTGCTGCCAAGGTGGATATTGCACTTGGTTCCTGTCCGTTTTTCGTAGTGATCAGGGATATTGACAGGGATGGAAGGGCCGATATGGTTACAGCAAATAAAGATGCCAATACCGTGTCAATTGTTTTAAATACCGGGGAGGTAGGAAGTATCAGCTTTGCAGCAAGGGTAGATTTAAATACTGGTTTAAAACCCTATTCTGTAGCCGTTGGTGATCTGGATGGAGATGGAAAACCGGATGTGGCGGCTTCCGCTTTTGAGGCAAATAGTATGGTGGTATTTCGTAATAAAAGTACTGTCGGGAATGTTAGTTTTGACGCGAGACAAGATTTCGCAGTTACCACACCTTATTCAATTTCCATCGGCGATTTGGACGGAGATGGAAAATCGGATTTAGTAACTGGTAATTTATCTTCCAATAATATCTCTATTTTCAGAAACATGAGTGTAGTGGGAACTATTTCATTTGCTGGCAGAAGTGATATTGCTATCGGGCAACGCATCTATAACGTTGCGGTTGGAGATCTGGATGGCGATGGGAAAAACGACCTTGTTACTTCAAATTACACAAACAGTACCGTTTCTATTCTACAAAATACAGGTAGTTCGGGTACTATCAGTTATGCACCACAAGTGGCCTTACCAACAGGCGCCGGACCTAATTATGTATCTATTGCTGATATGGATGGCGATAGTAAGCCGGATCTGCTTGTAACCAATTATGATGCTAATTCAATTTCCATACTTAGAAATGACCCGGTAGTTCTGAATGTTTCGGGTGCCTTATCGGCCGTAAACACCACTTACGGAGTAGCATCAGCAAGTCCCACAAGTTTTACAGTATCAGGAACAAATATGCAGGCTGGCGTTACCATAACTCCACCGGTGGGCTATGAAGTATCTCAAACAGCAGGTGGAGCATCAGGATATGCTGGTAGCGGAACGGCAATTGTTGTAGGTGCAGCCGGCACGATTCCTTCAACCACAGTATATGTACGTTTGGCTGCTAACCTTATCATAGGTGCTTATTCAGGAAATATAGTTTGCAGCAGTACTCGTACAACGTCAATAAATATTGCCACGGTGTCGAGTACCGTAAGCCCGGCTCCACTGACCATTACTGCTTCTAATACTAGTAAAACATATGGTACAACCTTGGCAGGCGGAGCAGGTTCAATAGCATTTACAGCAGTCGGACTTCAAAATTCAGAAACAATTGGTTCAGTAAGCATTGTTTACACTGCCGGAGCCGGCAACGGCAATACGGCTACTGATGCTGTGGGAATCTATACTGCTAAAGTGACCCCGACAACAGCAACAGGAGGAACCTTTACAGCAGCTAACTATACGATCAGCTATTCAGCCGGGAACATCGCTGTTACTCCTTCAACATTGAGCATTACCGCTGCGAACGCCAGCAAAACCTATGGCACAACCTTAACGGGAGGCGCCGGCTCTGCCGCCTTTACTGCAACAGGATTATTGAATTCAGAGACCATCGGTTCTGTTAGCATTGCTTACACAGCCGGAGCCGGCTCCGGCAATACGGCTACTGATGCCGTGGGAACCTATACTGCTAAAGTAATTCCATCAGCTGCAACTGGCGGCACATTTACAGCAAGCAATTATGCGATCACGTATACAGCCGGGAACATCGCTGTTACTCCAGCTGCATTGAGCATTACCGCTGTGAACGCCAGCAAAACCTATGGCACAACCTTAATGGGAGGCGCCGGCTCTACCTCCTTTGCTGCAACTGGATTAGTGAACGCAGAAACCATTGGTTCGGTAAGCATTGCATACACAACCGGAGCTGGCAACGGCAATACGGCTACTGATGCTGTGGGAATCTATACTGCTAAAGTGACCCCGACAACAGCAACAGGGGGAACCTTTACAGCAGCTAACTATACGATCAGCTATTCAGCCGGGAACATCGCTGTTACTCCTGCAACATTGAGCATTACCGCTGCGAACGCCAGCAAAACCTATGGCACAACCTTAACGAGAGGAACCGGCTCTGCCGCCTTTACTGCAACAGGTTTAGTGAATTCAGAAACCGTTGGTTCAGTAAGCATTGCTTACACAGCCGGAGCCGGCAATGGCAATACGGCTACTGATGCTGCTGGCATATATACCGGTAAGGTAATTCCCGGTGCTGCTACAGGGGGCACATTCGTGGCAGCTAACTATGCCATTACTTATACTCCAGGAAATATTCTGATTACTAAAGCCCCGCTAACTATTACAGCACTAAATAAAACGCGGAACATGGGAACCTCTGATCCTGTATTTGCCGGTATTTATACTGGTTTTGTGAATGCTGAGACGGAGGCAAACCTAAGCGTACCACCAGTATTCAGTACAACAGCAACATTATTGTCTTCAGCGGGTACTTATCCGATCAGTCCTTCTGGTGCTGTATCAAATAATTATGACATCACCTATGTGAATGGAGTTTTAACAGTTGTTTCGGTTAGTAATTTAGCTCCTACATTAGCTGCTATTGCCAATCAGTTGATCTGTTTCACGTCTCAGACACAAAACATTTCCTTGAGTGGCATTACACCCGGCACTGAAGCTGCCCAGCTAGTTACCTTATCAGTAAGCAGCAGTAACAGTAGTCTGTTCCGTACCATGACTGTAACCTCAGGGAGTAATGGCACAGGTATCCTGAGTTATTCTGTCAATCCGGGTGCATCAGGAACTGCAACAGTAACTCTTACGGTCAAAGATGACGGTGGAACAGACTTCGGTGGAACAGATACTTTCAGCAGAACGTTTACCATTACGGTTAATCCCATACCTATGATTTCCATTAGCAGCAGCTCCGGATCAGAGATAAGTAAGGGTATAACAACGGTGCTTACCGCAACAGGCGGTACAAGTTATACATGGTCAACAGCTTCGGGTATCATCGGCGGACAAAATACAGCAGCCCTGAGCGTGAGGCCATCACTTACTACTACCTATACCGTTACGGCAACAAATGCATCCGGATGTACATCTAGCCAAAATTTTACTGTGAATGTATTAGATGATTTTCAGGCTGTGGAAGGAATCAATGTTATGACCCCAAATGGTGATGGTAAGAACGATGCACTTGTAATCAAAAACCTGGATATGTTTCCAGACAATACACTAAGGATCTTTGATCGTGGAGGCCGACAAATTTATGTGAAGAAAAACTATACGAATGACTGGGTTGGAACATTAAATGGCTCTGCCTTAAAGGATGATACGTATTACTATATTCTTGAATTTGGAAATGGAGGACGTATCAAAGGCTTTGTCAGTATTGTGGGAAATAGATAGGAAATATTTTAAGACTGATAAGCTGAACCCGAAATTCAGTAAGCGGATTTACAAGTATAAAGCAATAAACATGAAACGAACATATAGAAATATAATCAATAAATTGACATTAGCTCTGTTTACATTTACTGTGAATCAGGCTTCTGCGCAGTTAAATCCAATGGGATCAGTGTATTTCCAGAATCAGTACCTTGCTAATCCCTCTTTTGCAGGTATCAACAATGGTCTAATCCTGAATGCCGGCTACAGTAAACAATTAACAAGCTTTCCGGGCAGTCCATCCATTCAGTCTGTTACTGTTGAATATGCAATGACCCCAAAAGCAGGTTTAGGACTTAATGTGTATAATGAGGAAGCAGGATTATTGCAAAGAACTCGCGCTTTGATGAGTTATGCTTATCATTTACCCCTGAGTGAAAACGCTAGTAGTAAATTATCCTTCGGTCTTTCAATGGGTGTTTTGAGCGAGCGTATTATGAGTGAAAATTTGAACGGAGACCCAAACGATACCGAGTTGGGAAATTACAATAACCGTAAAGCTTATCTCGACGGTGATTTTGGTATAGCCTATAGCAGCAATAAATTGAATATACAGGCAGCCTTTCCAAATCTTAAGAGTGTTTTCAAAAAAGACCTGATTCAAAACACCTTAGACCGTTCTACCTTCTTTTCGGCAATTAGCTATAAAATGGTTTTGGGGTCAGAATTTGATCTGGAGCCAAAGATTGCTTATCGCGGTGTAAAAGGCTTTGACAATATTATTGATGCAGGAGCTAATTTTAGTTATCTGGACAAGGTCAACTTTTTCAGCATGTATCACAGTTCAAAGAGTTCCAGTTTTGGTTTAGGGATGATTTACCAGTCGTTTGCCATTATGGGAATGTACACAACCTCTACATCAGCATTTAGTAATTATACGAATGGTAATTTTGAAATCAGTTTGAAATTGAATTTATAAGGTGTTAAAATTGGCGGTGGATAAAGGGGCAAGGATAATGTCTTTAATAGGGTATTTTGAGTCAAATCATCTCCGAGTACTAATCTTAAACCAGGGTGGATGTGAAGCTCAATTTCAAAGAGTTAAACTCTGCAGATTTTATGAATGGTAATTATGATTCATATTTCCTGGGAATAGCATTCACAACTATACAACAGCCATTCAATATTGCACTGAGAAATCTTTTCTTTAACCACTGTAACCTCTTCAGTAGGACATTAATGCTCCCTATTGAACAAAATAGGCTGTTTATTATTACTGCGATTGTATACGTGATCGATTTCACCTTCAACAAATTGCATCATTAAAACCAAGACTGAATTTATTATCCTCACAAATAATCAATTAAACTCATCGGATGACTTGAGTCATCAGATGAGTTTAATAGCTGTTGTACAGTTTTAGCGCAGCGCCTCTACGGATTGTTTAGTCTGACAGAACATACCGATTTGCGAACATTGCCATAATATGAACAGGAATTCCTATGATTTAAACAATTGTTCATACTCCTCTGAATCTCCAACTCTATTTATTGCAGCTTTTTCCAATAACTGATCGGGGATGGCTTCCAATACTTGCAACCTTTCATCCAGCGGCATTTCCCGGCTGATCCAAAGTTTGGCCGATTTCTCAGTTAAAAGACAGGGCATACGATCATGAATGCTTTTCATGAACTCGTTTGGGCTACGGGTAATGATGGTACAACTGTTTATGATCTCACCTGTAGATTTATCGGTCCAGGAATCCCAAAGTCCAGCCATAAGGGTAAATTGCTGATCTTTCATCCTGATCAGGAAAGGCTGTTTAAGATTTCCCTTTTCATTCAACTTTTTCCATTCATAGAATCCATCAGTTATGATCACACAGTGGCGTTTGCCTAATAAATTCTTCCATGTTCCCGATTCCTGCAGATTTTCAAGGCGTGCATTAAAACTGCTGAATTTGGGTTTCTCCTTAGCCCAAAATGGGATTAAACTCCAGTAAAAATATTGCAGTTCTTCCGGTTTTTCATCTGTAATTACAGGTAGCTCAAGCGTTGGAGGCAGGTTGATACTTCCCGGTTTAATTAATTGATCAGCATATTTAAGATGCAGCTTCCTTGCAATAAATTCCTGATCTGAAGTTGAAACTCTGCCACACATTTATAAAGGGTGTTAAATGCAATTATAAAATTAATTTATTTGCTATGAATGAAGATTCTACTCATAAAAGGGTTTAAACCCGAAAGCTGAAAAATAGCAGACTGTCGCAGACTGTCCGTAGAGTTTAGCGCAGCGCCTCTACGGATTGTCAAATGATGAGGAGTCTTCCGACTCCTCTGATTTTAAATTGGGTTAATCTGATCTGAAAATCAATATTATATTCCTTTATCCTTATTATCATATTCCAAAATGTCACCGGGCTGACAATCCAGGGCTTTGCATATTGCATCTAAAGTGCTGAATCGGATTGCCTTTGCCTTTCCGGTTTTTAAGATTGAAAGATTGGATAATGTCAAATCAACTTTTTCGGAAAGTTCATTCAGAGATATTTTTCTCTTTGCCATCATCACATCCAGGTTTACAATGATCGGCATAGATTAAACTGTTAAATCGTTTTCATTTTGGATTTCAATTCCCCTTTTAATAATGGTCGCAATAATATAGATTATCGCTGACATCAGAATAAAGGCCTCACTGTCTGCCCAAAACCTGTCCAGTGTATCAACTTCAAATCCCCGATGCATTAAATTTTTGGTTGTATGTTGAGCTAAGGAGCTTAATAATCCAATGGAAAGTGTAAAGTAGCTTATTTGGGTTATTTGTTTTGAAACAAAACTGTTGAATGGTCTTGCCAGATCTAGTTTGCTGATTAGTATTATCACCAGATAAAATAAGTATGCTTTCAAAATCGAAATGGCCAGGATAAAGGTGTACATATTGAAATAAGCCCATTTGCTCATTGTATAGAGTTCACTTAAGTCCAGCTTTTGATATAAGTTTTGGATAATTTGTGGCTTAAACAAACTGTATAAAAAATTCACAATTAAAGCTCCGGCTTCAATGCACAAGCCAACGAAAATTACCCAGGCCACAATACTCAGGAAGGTAAATACGTAATTGTTTTTCTTTTCCATCATTTAAAAAATTTAATTTTATGTCGCAAAATAATAATTATTTATTGATAAACAATAAATATACATTAATTATCAAATAAAATAAATTTCTTGTTCGTTGGATTAATAACTCTTGATGAGTAGTGGTCTTGTAGAAGGAGCGCCAAAATGTAGTAATGATAAAACTATCAGGAGGAGTAAATTTGATTAGGCAAATTGAATCTTGAACTCTTGTCTATTTTAACTTCCGATCTTTTAAAATACTATCTAATTCCTGATTATTATAGTTCGACTTATTGACCAGCTTATATGCTAAGAACAGAGGGATTAGTGTCACCAATCCCAAAGTGTTTTTCACAACACTGTAAACAACAATCCCAACAAGAAATCCAATTAATACAGCATTCATAATTGAATTTGATTTCATTTTTTTCGCTTCCTGCAATAATTCTTCGTCTGTTAATTCTGAGAGCTTTTTTTCTGTCATTTTCTATATTTTTTATTGAATTATATTTTCAATGTTCTCTTTTTACGAGCTTTTACCTTTCAGCTTTCAACTTTTGGCTTTCTCATAGTGTAGTGCAATCACTCCACAGGCAAATGATTTCGTTTCTATAAGATTCAACTTAGTCGTTTCCCTTATACCCTTAAATAAAGGAATGCCCTGTCCCAGTAAGACCGGATTAACAAATAGCCAAAACTCGTCAATCAGATCTTCACTTAGTAAGGAATGAGACGCAGTCGGACTTCCAAAGATTAATATATTCTTCCCTTCCTGATTCTTTATTTTATTGATGTTGTCTACTAGTTTGTCGCTAATAACAATGGTATTTTCAAGTCCCTTTTCGCTGATTGTCCTTGATAAAACAAGTTTGGATACTTTTTTGTACCAGGCCGCATGTTCTTTGTCGTGTTTTGAAGCATTTGGATGATCAGCAGCGGTGGGCCAATAACTTTCCATCAATTGATAAGTTACCCGACCGTAAAGTGCTGTGTCGGCTTTGTCTGTCATTGTAGCAACAAAGTCAAAGATATCATCGTCTAATTTTGCCCAATTCAATTCTCCATTAGGTCCTGCAACAAAACCATCAAGTGAAGTGTGCATAAAAAAAATTAAATTTCTCATGTTGTTATTTGATAATGCTATTCATGTATTCTTTTAATGGCCTGTTCAATTGCTTTCAGCTTAATGCTGATTTACCATCTTCCCCGAACCCTGCAAAGCCAGCAGCGAAAGTCCCGCGGCAATTGTCAGATAATAGCTCACATAGGCTATTCCTTAATTCTGCGCATGGGTGGTGGGCCACCATGACATCTCATTTGGCGCCATATCTTCCCGATGGTTCAGCATCTAACATCTTATAATTTTTGATTGTCTTGCGCGTAAGTTCATTCACAATTACTGTGTCATAGGTACGGGATCTGTAGTTTTTGGATATAAAATACGCGAGGCTATCTTTGATCTGTATTGATTTAAATGAATTAAATGCAGCTGTTTCCCTGTTGTACAAATCATCAAATCGGTAAACATAATCCCCTGTTTTCAGCTTGAGTTTACCAACCATTCCAATTGTATTAACATAAACGAAGTCGTCTTTGATATAAGCAGGGCCGAGGTTAAAGCCTGCGACTGGTGCTTCCCAAATGCGTTGCTTTTTTGCCATGTCAAACATTTCTGCACTTGAACCGCCTTCAGTTGCAAAGTTTTCTTCATAGACAACAACAAGATTCTGATGATCAACGATAGCCAGATAAATATTCCCGATCCATGCATCGGTATTTAGACGGACAGAATCTTTTATTTTTGAGCCCCAGGAAATGCGCCCATCAGTAGTTATTCTGAAGACAATACTATCTATAACTGCTGACAGGGTATCAGGTTCTAATTCCATTTTTTTCGGGTCTGATGCTTTTGTCATCTTTACTAAGCCAGAGTTGAGTGTAGTATCTGCTGACAAATTATCAGGATGAGAAGATTGTTGATTTGTCATTGTATCAGTATTCTTGTCATTACTCGCTGTCTTTTTGTTTTTACATGCGGAGCAGAAGAATATGATTGAGGCTACTATTACGATGACTTTCATATTGCAGCTATATGTTTATCTAATATATAAATTGTGTAGGTCTCTTTAAATAAAAAAAGCTTGGCATTGGAGATTCAACAATCTCTAATTTAAACAAAGTATTCCTCTTTCTGTAGTTTAAGCGAAGAATCTCTACAAACTGGAGGTGCTATTTATGTACCCATCTTATTAACTGGTATCTATTTATGGCTTTTAGCTTTTAGCTTTCTGCGTTCAGCTTTCATCTTTGGGTTCATTCATCATCTTCACCGAACCCAGCAAAGCCAGCAGCGAAAGTCCTGCAGCAATGGTCAGATAATAGCCCACATAGGCAAGTCCATAATTCTGTGCCAGGGTAGTGGCTAAATAGGGGGTGAGGGATGCTCCCAAAATCCCGGCAAGGGTAAATGCCAGCGAAGCACCGGTATAACGAACAGGTGCCGGAAAGATCCCTGCCAGCGCAGTGCCTATTGGTCCGTAGCTAAGTCCCATCAGGAACATACCCAGCGACAGGAATATTCCCGTCAAAACTAGGTTGTCTTCGATGAATATAAACTCGAAAAAAAGTCCGAATAACATGATTCCGATACTTGCTGCCATTAGCATTTTATTGCGTCCGTATTTATCAGCCAGCCAGGCAGAAAGGGGGATACCTATTCCGAAGAACAGCATGGAGATCATTTGAAGGATCAGGAAATCACTTTTTGTATAATTCAGCGACGATGTACCCCAGCTCAGCGTAAATACGGTCATTAAATAGAACAGCAGGAAGGTGGTAATCGTGACCAGTGTACCTAAGGTAATGGCTTTGGTATGTTTTACAAAAACATCTTTAACCGGCATTTTTGAGCGCTGATCATTTTCGACGATCTTCATGAAATCAGGGGTTTCGGTAATTTTTAAACGTACATACAGACCCACAAATACGAGCAGGGCACTGGCTAAGAAAGGTATCCGCCAACCATAGTTGAAAAAGTCGCTTTCATTCATGGTTCTGCTCAGTATAAAAAAGGAGCCGGTCGATAAAAGGAAACCTATAGGTGCACCTAATTGTGGAAACATTCCGTACCATGCTTTTTTATGAGGTGGGGCATTTTCTGTCGCAAGTAATACAGCACCTCCCCATTCACCGCCCAGGCCTAATCCCTGACCGAAACGAAATACGGCCAGTAAGATCGGGGCAGCAATGCCAATGGAAGCGTAGCCCGGCAAGAGTCCGATGGCCACAGTTGATGGACCCATAGTCATTAGTGAGGCAACAAGTGTTGCCTTACGTCCCTTACGGTCCCCGAAATGTCCGAATAGTGCTGCACCTAATGGCCTTGCAAAAAAAGCCAGAGCAAAAGTTGCCAGCGACTCGAGAGTTGCTATTTCAGGATCTGAAGCCGAGAAAAATAATTTTGGAAAGACCAGCACCGCAGCAGTGGCATAAATGTAAAAATCGAAAAACTCAATGGTAGTGCCTATGAGGCTCGCTGCAAGAATACGGCGTACCGGATTTGCTTGGATAGGTGGCTGGGTCATAGACTCAAACATATGAAATTTGAGTTTATTTTTATCTGCTCTGTGTAGGCGAAAGGGTAATAATTTAGAAACGAGTCTGTCCTGTATGTACCGGATTTTATTTACTAATCCGTAGAGACGCTGTGCTAAATTCTATGGACAGTGGTGAGGCTGCGCTGAACTCTATGGACAAGAGGGACAAACGTCAGAGAGAATTAAATTGTCATTCGGCCTAAGTAGTATCTCCCCGTTAACCTTTTTTCCGACTTGGTTGGTGCGGTAGAGACAAGCCAAGCCCAAATACTAACTTTCGAAGCAGCAGACGCAGCGGCGGGGTGTATTCGTATTTGTATATTGTTGTCAAGGTGCTCATGGTCTCGTCGTTCCTCCTCGGCATGGTCCTTTTTTCCTGCGTGGCTGTTGCACAATGATTCAATTTCCTTAGACAATTATTTTGAACCAGAGGTCCAATTTAGTGTTGTATTAAATTTGACTAATTGAATCATCTCTTGGGTAAATAAAGTTATGAGTACCACTAAGGCATTTTTGATTATTTTTAGACTATCAATGACCCTTTTTTGATTTATTAGGACTTGTTCAATAGCATTTTTGGGCCTTGTTATGTTGTGTTTTAATAATTTTTTCAGATTGTAGGCTATTGCTGCCATCGTCAGGCATTTATTTGCCTGTACCCTTCCAAGGGTATTTACCTGTTTCATTCCCAGAAAGTTTACTAATGTCCCAATTACTGGTTTAACAGTACTTTGCCGTTGCTTCATTGCTATTTTGGCCTGATAAGATTGCATTCTTACATGCATTCTCTCATAATAAGGTCGATCAATAGTTTCTCGAATTCGTGTTTTGTGCTTCCCATAAGCAGTACAGCTTGCTTGAAATCTGCAATTTTTACATCCTGACCTGTCTAAACGATATTCTCTATTATAATATTTACCAAACTGATAAGTTCCACGATAGGTTAAACGTTTGTTGTTTCTGCACAGGTAATAATCTCCCTCTTTATTGTATGGGAAGTCCGCCCTTTCATAAATGAACTAGGCACGGTTTGGTATATACCCTTTAATATTGTTGTCTTCAAGTGACTGGAGGGCTTTTCCACTACTATAACCTGTATCTGCTACGATTTCCTCTAGTGTCATACCTAGTCCCTGAAGATTGTCTTTAAGCTGCTGAACGACCTCCGGAAGGCAATCACTATCCCGAAGATCTGCAGGAAAAGCCTGGATATGGGTGATGGTGTGAGAAGAGGTGTCTACACTAACTTGTCCTAAATAATTTAATGCAACTGCCTTTCCTGGTTTTACAGAAATCTTAGCTTCAGGATCATTTCGGTTATAATGTGTTTCATTTGCTGGATTTTGCTTTTGTTTAGGTTCTTTTGCTGGTGCTAACTTAACAATCGATGCAGATTCATCTTGCTCATTTTCGGCCAGTTCCTTGCCAAAGATCTCTGCATCATTCATGATTTCTCTGGATACCATACTGTCAAAAGAGGCGTTTGCTTTTACATAAACCCCATCAATTGCCTGTCTTTTACCGGATACCATTCCCTTATCTACACACTGCTTTAAGACATTTTTGAACAATTCCATAAACACTTCTTCACCATAAAGCTGCCTGGTTCTACTTAAAGTACTATGCCAGGGGAGTTCCTCATCGATATCATAGCCAATAAAATATAGGATATCTAAACGCATTTTAGAAATAGAAATAATGCGACGATCACTATTACAGTTTTCAAGATAACCAACTAGCATCAACTTCATAAATACAACAGGGTCAATACTTCGCTGACCTTCCGATCCATAATATTTGGCGGTGGCTTTATATAAAAAAGTAAAATCTATAAGTTGGTTTAATCTCCTGTAAAAATTGTCTTCGGGAACAGCGGATGAAAGCTGGAAATTTAAGAAGAGCTTTTCCTGATATTTTTTCTTGCCTTGCATGAACTAATTTCCACAAAATCAACTTTCTTTAAAAATTATAGTTATCAACCATTGTGAGTTGTGCAACAGCCACCTG
>NZ_JAUYSS010000031.1 GCF_030695525.1 Daejeonella sp.
TGCAGCAGAAAAGAAACATGCCGAGGAGGAACGACGAGACCATGAGTACCTTAAAAACAATAGACAAAAACGAATAAATGCCGCCGCTGTCCCGAAGTTTCGGGACTGCTTCGAAAGGTAGAATTTAGGCTTTGCCTGTAATTGCCGCACCAGCCAAGGCGGAAAAAAGGTTAACGGAGATTTTGTGCTTAGGCCAAAGCTTATGAACAGTCCAATGGTTATAGGTAAAAATATTGCAGATTTTAAAGCAGTGAAAGTATAAAAACTGATTTTACACTGAAAGGGGGAGCTTGCTTTTTATCATCCAGTTAAAAACTTCATTTTTAGCAGGTTAGCGACTATTTTATCTGAAATTATATTTCAAATGGATAACTATAAATCTCCACCCAATAACTATTGGGTCATAGTTTTTATTACCCTGGATAAGGTGGTATCACAAAATGTGATACCTTCCAAACAGCATATTTTGAGGTGCTTTTACTAAATATTTACTGAAACGCATAATTCTCAACTCTCCATTCTCAATTCTCAATTTTTTAAAAATGCTGGCCCATAAAGCGCCTTCCCACTTTTTGTTCCCAAATGTTTCTCATTTTCAACTACCAGTTCGCCGTTTACAATCACATATTTAAACCCTTTGGAATAGGCATGAGGTTTCAGGAAGGTGGCCATATCATTTACTTCTGCCTCACTGAAGATCACAATATCTGCGGCATAATTGGGTAATAGTAGTCCGCGATCACTCAGGCCAAATTTTTGTGCTGCCAGCGAGGTCATCCTTCTGATGGCATCTTCCATTGTAATAACTTTTTCATCCCTGACATATTTACCCAAAACTCTTGCATTAGTACCATAACCACGGGGATGCGGCATTCCTCTGCCCGGTACAGGCACTCCTGCATCTGCTCCGAACATGCTGAAAGGATATTTCATGATATTTTTCACATCAACTTCATTCATGCTGTTATAAACCATTTGAGCACCACCCTTTTCAACCATGTCCATAATGGTTTCTGCTTCAAATCTGGCCTTAGCTTTTCTGCCCAACATTTTATTAATCTCCGAAATGTTTTTACCGTTCATGCTGGTATCCGATGGGTAATTGGCTACCACGGCATAACTGTAATTCGGAAATTTATAGCTGGCAAGTTGTGCCAGCATTTCTTTCTTAATCTGAGCACGGATAGCGGTAGTATTCAACCTTACTTTCAATGAATCATTTCCACCTGCAAAAGCCCAGTCGGGTAAACGAATTCCCAGATTGGTGCTGCTTGCTGTGTATGGATATTGATCGATCGTCACATCCCAGCCATTTTCCCTTGCCTGTTTAACCAAATTGAGGGTGACATCTGATTTCCCCCAGTTTGATCTTCCGCCTATTTTGAAGTGTGAAATCTGTACAGGAATATTGGCCTCTTTGCCGATATTAATCGCCTCATTTACAGCTTCAACTGCCCGGTTTTCTTCATTGCGGATATGGGAAGCATAAACTCCATTATTCTTTGCTGCAGCTTTTGCCAATGCGATGACTTCTTCAGTATCTGCAAATGTTCCGGGAATATAGATCAATCCGGTGGATAGACCCACCGCACCTTCTTTCATTGCCTGATCTACAAGAGCATCCATTTTTTCTTGCTCCTGCATTGTAGGTTTGCGATTGTCGCGGTTCATTACCTGAGCACGGACCGTATTATGCCCAATCAGACTTGCGACATTGATCGAAGTACGGATCCGGTTAACTTCCTCCAAAAAGCTCCCGATATTATCTGCAGATCCACCACAATTACCGGTAATGACAGTGGTTACTCCATCGAAAATGTAGTTGTTCGCCGTAGGTGTTGTTATGATCCCCCCCTCAATATGACCATGAACATCAATAAATCCTGGTGCTACCAGTAAACCTTTTGCGTCGATGGTTCTGCTTGCCCGGATATCAGTAATGTATCCTGTTTTGATGATTTTTCCGTCTTTTACAGCAACATCACCGTAATACCAGGAGTTTCCGGTACCATCATATATTTTTCCATTCCGAATGATAAGGTCTGCAGTAAGCTGAGCCTTTACCATTAAGGAGCTTAGAACTATTCCGGCAAGCGTGAGTATTTTCTTCATGTCTTATATTTAATAATTCGAGGTACAGGCAAAATTAATCGTTAATTGCCTGATAGGTTAATGCCCTGAATTTTTCTACTACCTCATTATGTGTTCTTGCCTGCAATTGACGGAAGAACAGGTAAACCATTTTTTCTTTCGGATCAACCCAGTAGGAAGTTGCAAAGGCCCCACCCCAGTTAAATGTTCCAACCTGTGCTGGCGCGCTTCCACTGTTTTGTTCGGTAACTACTCCAAATCCCAGCCCGAACGTTCCACTGGCATAGGGTACACCTTCGATCTGGTTGGTAGTCATCATCCTCACCGTGTTCCTGCCCAATAATCTTTGGCCATTGTAAACGCCGTTATTCAAAAGCATTTGAAGGAAAATGCCATAATCATAAAGTGTGGAACTTAAACCGGCACCACCTGAGTAATAAGTATGGGGTACCAATGGATAACTTGGAGTCGCCGGACTGTTTAACATACCTCCTGTGGCTTTCACTAATTTCCCCTGAGGAGTTTCAGTGTAAAGATTTACCAAACGATTTGCTTTGGCCTGAGGCAGGTTGAAATAGGTGTCTTTCATACCAAGAGGCTCGAAAATGCGGGTTCTGAAAAATTCATCCAGACTGACACCGGATATGACTTCAACCAAACATCCTAAAACGTCGGTATTGAGTCCATAAGTAAATTTTTCGCCGGGCTGATGCATCAAAGGTATTTCACCCAGGCGGCTCATTGCCTGAAGTAAAGTTCTGTCTTTTACCCCCAAACCTGCCGTGATATTGTTCTTTGCATAGATTGCATTCGCTTCCTTTGAACCAATTTGTGCATAGCCTAGACCTGAAGTATGCGTCAAAAGATCCTTGATGGTAACTTCCCTTTTTGCAGGAACAGTGGTGTAAGTTGTATCTGCAGGGTTAAAGTTAACAAGGACACTTTGCTTTTTAAACGATGGAATATACATGGAAACAGGATCACTTAATAATAACTTTCCTTCATCAAAGAGCATCATGATGGCAACGCTGGTAATCGCCTTGGTTTGTGAGGCAATTCTGAAAATGCCATCTTTTTGTAGTGGGGCTTTAGTGTCGAGATCATTATAACCATTTGCCTTATAATAAGCGATTTTACCATCACGAATAATTAAGGCTGCAGCTCCATTCATATATCCCTTTTCAACCCATTCATTCATAGCCTTATCAAGGCGCTTCAAACGCTCAGACGAGAAACCTGCAGCTTCAGGCGTTGAATTCATGATAGTCTGGCTAAAGCCTGTGATACTTACAGAGCAGACAAGAAGAATGATTAATATTTTTTTCATGAGATTAATTATGGTTTATTTTTTATGGGTTTATTTTTTAGATAACGATTGGTAAATTATGCAAATAGAATTCATATTACAAAGCAGTTAAGTAGTTTTTGATCATTAGTTTCCGGAGAAAATTATAATTGTAAGATTAAAGATCAAAATCTTAACTCATAAACATTCTCTTTTCTTTTCCTTCAGCTGAAAAGAAACAAAAAGCCGCCGCTGCGCCTGATGCTTTGAAGGTTTCTGCTTAGGCCCAGACAATAGTTGTCGCACCAGCCAAGGCGGAAAAGAGCATATTAATGGGGGCTGCTAGCGTGGCGTCTAATAAAAACACTGGGGTAATTAGCAGGGTTTAAGGCATATCGCCTTGCAATAACATTCATATACTTTTTTTTGCGGCATTGGACAGGGCGGTAAATTCAAAATTGCCATAGCACTGCCTTTCATAGCCCTGTACGCAGCCGTTGATGGATGAATATTCCTAAACCTCTAAAGTTAATCTTAGTAATCTTTAGATCTCGATCAGGAGAAATTAATTTAAAATGAAGCAGGATTTTCCGAGCGGGGGGAGGACAAAACGGCGGGCCGGGTCCATGGCCTCTAGTAGTAGGAGCTTCGTTGTGTCTTGATTTTTTGGTTACTTTTTCATCAAGGAAAAAGTAAATAGGCCTCCGCGGCTATGAGCGGTGTAAATTTGAAATCACACGGAATAATTTTAATCCTGTAACCTACTGCATATTTATTTCGAAGATACTAAATAATGAGATTGGTAGCTCGCCCGGATGAAACCTTTCGGACGCGCATAAAAGAAACATGCCGAGGAGAAACGACGAGACCATAAGGCATATTACGCTACATACAAGTAGTTATTTTATCCAGGCAACAAAGGTTTTTAATTTTCTATTTCACCCTTACAAATTCAGTAAGCGGATCTCCGAAAGGGCGGGTACTGATGCGGTCTATTTCTCCCTTATCATTTGTCAGAAAGCTGATCCGCATATCAGGAAAGCCTTTCCCATCATCCATTGTAATAAACTGATCATAATGCCAGTGATAAAGGGTTGAACTTAAACTTCTGTACTGCAGTTGCAAATCATTGTTGTTAAGTCCGATTAGTATCTCGCCGTAGACCGGATGAATAAACCTGCCTGTATAGGCCAATGCCAGGTGGGATGGGATGGTGTTTTTAACTTGCGAAGCATTAATGCCATCCACGGTCTCTTTATTTCTTTCCTGCGTTTCAAGATAATCCTTTTTATATCTCTCACTCCAGTCTGTTATCTCCCTGTTCTGCAGGATGTCAATCAGGGGCAGGTTCATCACCGAGCGAAGGGAACCCGCTGCTACAGAATTGTGAACGATGAATAAGGCAATACTATCTTTTGGCAGGTAGCTTAAATTTGAATAGAATCCATCAATTGACCCTGTATGGCTGATCATTTTGGTGCCTTTATAGGTTTGGAGAGAACGCCCCATCGCATAAATGGCATTGGATAGTTCATCGTATCTTCCTCTTTTGTCGGAAATAGCATTTGGAATCTTGGTCTCCTCAACCGCAGATGTCGCAATAACCTGCTTGCCCTTGTATTTTCCACCATTAACCTGCAGAATGAGCCATTTACTCATATCCATCATACTGGAATAGATATTACCCGCAGGTGCAAGTAATTCTGATTGTGCAAGAAAAGTACGGGCTGTGAGTTTACCTGTACCCTCTGCCTCAAAATAGGACAGGGAATGATTCTCTGGCCGCGTTCCAATCCCTGTAAATCCACTTGAATTCATTTCCAGAGGCTTGAATATGCGTTCCTGAACATTCTCTTCCCAGCTTTTGCCGCTTACCGCTTCAATTGCAAGTCCGGCTAAAGTATACATGTTATTATTATAAATGTATCCCTCCCTGAAACCAAGGGCTGGCTTCATAAAGGATATTTTGCTTAGCAATTCTTTTCTTTTGAATGCAGCGTTCACCCAGATGCCATCATAAGCAGGAAGGCCGGTTCGGTGGCTTAGCAGATCCCGAATGCTTACTTTGAAGTTTAATTCAGGGTTAAAGAAATTAATCTTTGGTAAATATTGTTTTACGGGTTCATCCAGACTTAATTTGCCCTCAACAGCAAGTTGTGCAGCTAATGTTGCAGTAAATAGTTTGGTGTTTGAGGCAATAGGGAAGAGCGTAGTTTCAGTTGCAGGGAGCTTATTTTCCAGATCCCTGAAGCCATATCCTTTGGCATATAGCACCTGATCTTTATGAACTATGACCAGGGCAAGACCCGGAATATTCCAGTCGGAGAGCAAGCCGTTCACATAACTGTCAATTTTTGTCGCTTTTTCTTCAAATCCTTTATTTTGGGCTGAAACAAAGAGGGGAAGCAGTAGTAGTATTAAGAGTAGTTTTTTCACTTTATAAAGATATCTTTTAATTTATTTGATCAACAGCTCTCCCGGCAATAGGGGATTACTAAGCAGGTGTCCGAAGACTTCCCATTGTTTCCTTGCATCGTTCCCATCTCCCGCCTTTGCTTCAACATATTGTTTTACCAGATCCATTCCGTAATTATAGTTTATGATATAACTACGGTATTTCCGGATGAAAGAAATTGATTTTAGTGCTGTTTCTTCATTGTAAAGACAATATTTAATCATCCAGTCCAGGGCCTGTTTTTCATCCATTTTGCCATTGACTAAGCCTCTGCCAGCCTCATTTCTTGCATAATTAAGCTGTGATCTGATTGCCAAAGCCTTGAAATACAGGCTTAGATTTGTTGTATCAAGGCTGGCCAGGGGCAATAATTTTTCCTCAGCAAATTTGATCTTATTCTCGCCGGGGAAAGCCAGCTCGACTCCATAATTCGCACTTCCTTCGGCGATGAATGATTGCGCACTAAATAATGGATATAATGAAATCTCAACCCAGCCTTTGTCGCGGTACAGATTTTTTTCCAGGAGCATATTATACACATGATGTCCGGGATAACTTTCATGACTTCCCACATCAATCGCACGTTCTAAAAAGATCTGGGTATCGGTATTTATCTGTATTATACTCATATACTGGCCTTTATACCAGTTATAGCCACTCCATGGTTTATTATTTACGTATTCAATACTAAATGATTCTTCTGCAGGAAGCTCATAATGTTCTTTTGTTTTTTTGCGGGCCTCGGCAATGGTTGCTCTGAAAACAATATCCAGTTTATCCTTTGGGATGATGAATTGATTGGCCAATTTTTGAAATCTGGATTGAACATTTCCATTTCCTGGCAGTATCTTGTTGAGAGAATCTAACAGAGCAGCATAATGGCTTTCAGGATAAACCGGCGCAGAGATCCCGAAAAGATCTTTGGATTCTTCATCAAAACTTTTGAACTCACCCGAAAATATCCGGATCCTTCGGTCAAAAGCCGTGAGTTGATGAGACATCCAGCCTGCTCTTATTTTGCCTGTATCGCTAAGTTCTGAAGAGATCTCCTTGAGTTTGCTTTTTAGTCCGGCGACTGAATTTAACAGACTATCTTTTGGAAATATTGCGAGTTTTTCGGTTTTTGGATTTAAAGAATCGGGACCGTAATAGGCATCCACAAAATCAGGATCATACTGACCGATAGTTAATCCAAGCCTTACATATTCTTCTGCCAGATTATTCAACTCCCCATCCCTGGTTTTGTTTTTTTCTGAACAGGAGATCATAAAAATCAATGGGATGAATAAGGCGAGGCTTGTGATTTTGCGCATGATCTAAAATTTGAGAAGGCTTTAATTATGCAAAATAATAAAAATATGGAGTTAAATGTAAAGCGGGAGTATGCTGTGAAATTTCTAATTATGAGATTTTACAATCACATTCTTAGTCAATAATATATCTCTTTTCTTTTCCTTCAGGTGAAAAGAAACATGCCGAGGAGGAACGACGAGACCATGAGTACCTTAAAAACAATAGACAAAAACGAATAAATGCCGCCGCTGTCCCGAAGTTTCGGGACTGCTTCGAAAGGCAGTATTTAGGCTTTGCCTGTAATTACCGCACCAGCCAAGGCGGAAAAAACGTTAACGGAGATTTACTACTGAGGCCAAAACATATGAACAATCCTCTGTTAATAAGCCAAATAGTGTATTATTAATGCCAGAGAAAGCACAATCAATTGGCTAATCTCTGATTTTAAATAAATGAGGATTGCTTTTGGCAGTTATATGAAAACGAATAATACGTGTTTGGATGGATCTTTTTCATTGCACCCACCAGTGATCAGAACGCTTCACCCAAACTAAGATAAAAACCGCTTTGCCGCTTTTCGCCGGGATTCTGTTCGCCGATTGCATAATCCATTCTTACGCTCAGTCCGCGTTCGATGTCGTAGAAGTATCTGAATCCGCCGCCAACACTGGGCTTGAGTTGAATCAATTTGAAATTGCCTCCAGAGTGGACATTACCTGCAGCGGCAAAACCCACTAATCCAAATCGTGGATTTAGTCTGAGCCTGAGTTCAGCTTGAAGGGCTAATAGATTTTGATCACGGAATCGTCCGGCATAATAAGCACGCATCATTTCATCACTTCCGAGCTGAGGGAGTAGATAAAATGGAGTGTTACTGCCGCTAATGGTTTGAAAATGAGCATTCAAACCGAGTGTTGTTTTCTTGCTTAGACTATGAAAGTTACGCAGATCGAGTTTAAGAAGGCTCCCGCTGAAATGATCGCCACCAAAGAAATCCGGTGCATAGGAATAGTTTAGTTTCAGGAAGGATCCTTTTGTCGTATAAGTATTGGTATTACGGCTGTCGAGGATTTGGGTAATACCCATAAAGAAAACCTGTCCCCCATCTTTGTCGCGGATACCCGGATCAGTGCTGTAAATCCCACCCACTATTTTGTCTTCAAAACGGTAGGATTCATAACCCATACTCATTCCGGTATAAATATTTTTCCCCAGTTTTTTTTCCAGTCCTGCATTGAGTTTGAAAAGCTTTTGAGTGATCGGGTCTACATTCAGTTCAAGGGTAGAATTACCTATTCCATAGAAATTGAATGGGAAATTTCTATAGCGGATTTCTGAGGTTACATGATACTTGTTTCCGGGTGTCCAGATATCTGATTTTAGCGCGAAGTTGCTTTGCTTTTTTGTAGTAAAGGTTACCATACCCATAATTCGCGAGGTACGGATTAATGAATCCTTGCGGTCAGTATAAAATGAATAAAGACTTGCTCCTCCTATCTCTACTCCAGTCTCCTGTGCGTAACCAATTGCAGGCAGAGGCAGGAAACTACTCCTGCGGGTGGTATCAACCTCATTGGAAAGCAGTTTTTTAATCAGCTTCATCTGGCTGTAGCCGTTTCCGGAAATCAGTATTAAAAGGCTGAGCGCAAAAATCTTTCTTAGCAGTTCTTTATTCATAAAGGCCGCTAAGTTAAATATAGTTTGATTAGGATCGAATCTTATTCAAAATCCCATTTGGGAAGCTCTCTGATCAGAGCCTTAAAATGCCCTAATCTCTACGGGCAGACAGGTTGAGAAAATGTTCGTATCTGCTTGTCAGGGAACGCATACTAAACCCAGAGGAAACGCACACTAAACCCTAAGAAAACCCACAAAATTATGCGTTTAGTTTGCGTTTAATTTGGGCTTAATTTGTGCCTGTTTCGAAGGTGGTAATAAGCATTCAAGAATTTGGAAAGAAGGGGGCTGGGCCGAAAGCGAGTCAGTCATCTGGCACACAAGGAACTTAAACAGGAGCTAAATCAAGCAGCTAAAACAGCCGCTATACACGATCCCGAAATCAGAGAATATGCCCAACGAAAGCTAAAGGATAAAAGCTGTTCTCTAGTATTAAATAATGTAAAATTCAAGCTGATCTTAAGGATGTTCGCACTAATTAAAAGAGGTGAAATGTATGTGGAAAACTACAAAAGAGCAGCCTAATAAAAATCTATTTTAAATTAAATTTAGAAATAAGTCAAACCTAGAATACGGCTCGGGGGCCGGAATCTGACTCAATAAATAAATACTAATTTGTCGTGGCGGATGCCGCGACTTAATATTTAGCAGGCAATCTTTATGTAATTATTTTTTCTCCCGTATCGCTTTAAATTCTGAACCATCTTTCCATTGAGGCATTTTTTCTTCAAAAGCTAATCGTTTTCCGACCTGAAAAAACAACTTCAAATCTTCCAGTCCGCCCTCAAAAGTCCATGTTGCAGGATCAAATTCATCTGATGGACGATGATAATGCTTCTCATTGTATTCTTTTTCCCTTTTTTCACCATATCCGGCTTCTTTGCCAATTACATCTATGCCATTGGAAGTGTAGAGTGCAGGCACTCCAACTTTAGCAAAATTAAAATGATCAGAACGATAGTAATATCCTGCTTCAGGATGATTTTCAAATGCAGTAACTCGTCCTGCTTTTTCAGCAGCTTCTTTCAGATATTCTTCCAGTTCTGATTGTCCTTCACCGACAATAATGATGTCTTTTGTTTTTTCAAAAGGATTTAGGCCATCAATATTAATATTTGCTACAGTTTTTGATGTTGGATAAATTGGGTTCTGCGCATAATATGCCGAACCCCAAAGGCCCTGTTCTTCGGCAGTTACTGCAAGCAAAATAATGGTACGTTCAGGCTGTACTTTCATGCTTTTAAATGCACGTGCAAGTTCAATTAGTCCCGCGGTGCCACTGGCATTATCGAATGCACCGTTATAAATTGAGTCGCCGGTTTCATCGGGTTTGCCAATTCCGAGGTGATCCCAGTGCGAAGTGTAAATAATTACTTCATCAGGACGTTTGGTACCTGTTATCTTGCCGATTACATTGTAAGATTTGTTAAATACGGTCTTTACGGCGACGTTGGTACTTAGTTTCAGATCCAATGCCAGGGGTTTAAACCCTTTTTTGTCGGCCTGTGCGAAGAAATTAGTCGAATCCTGTCCCGCAGCAGCAACCAATTTCTTTGCAGCCGGAAGCGAAAGCCATCCGTTTATATCCGTATACGAATTGCTTTTTTCGCGGTCATCCAGTCTGAGTTTCGATGCATTCCAGTTATTCTGAACGACAGAAAAGGGATAGCTTGCACCCTCAGTTGTATGCACAATCAGGCAACCTTTTGCACCCTGACGAGCAGCTTCTTCAAATTTATAAGTCCAGCGGCCATAATAGGTCATAGTCTTGCCTTTAAAAAAGCTTGAATCTCCGGCAACAAAACCAGGGTCATTTACCATCACCATGACGATCTTTCCTTTGACATCCAAACCAGCATAATCATCCCAGTTATATTCCGGTGCGACAACACCATATCCGGCAAATACAACCTCATTATTATCGAAGCTTACCTTATCGGTTATCTTGTCAGTCCAGATCACATAATCGTCAAAGCCTTTGAGTTTAAAACTTCCTTTTGATGTGGTCACCTGCATATCCGCAGCCGCTGTAGTCTGAATATTGACCATCGGGACTTCCTGAATATAGCTATCACCATTTCCAGGCTCCAATCCTGCAGCTTTAAATTGTTTTTGCAGGTAGGCAATGGTTTTTGTTTCCCCGGGGGTAAATGGTTTACGTCCCTGAAGTGAATCGTGCGAAAGCTCAGCAACGTGCAGTTTCAAACTATCTGCATTGAAAGCAGCAAGTCCGTCTTCATCCGAAATTTTTGGCTTATTCTGATTGCATGCCGCCAAGCAGATCAAAGCAGAAAATGCGAGGAATTTGATTTTAGAGTTCATATGGTTAGTATGGTTAGGTTTTGCTAAAATACTGATAAAATTATAGGGTATTTTTAAAAAATTTGATTTTTACTGATGGAATAAGAGTCTAATTTATCTCCTTTTGGATTATAAGGACATTCGAATTGCATATTGCTATATAAAATCAAGCTATAATTAATTTTATTTTTTAAGATTAGGTAAATACTTGATAATAAGCATTTTTATAAGGGTTGACAGAATGTGCAAGTACATGGGATTTGAGATGATTTTGGTTGTTTTTTCATGCATATTACTAGTTATTGGTCACACTATTAAGTTAACAGTGCTAACATTGAAGGGACAGAGAAAATGAAGAGGACCACAATTTTTGACAAGCATTGTTTGTTCATGCCAAGTCCAAACAATTCGACTGTAACTAATATTAATAACCTATTGCTAAGCATAACTAAGAAATCATTAAAAATTTGATGGCTACGGTAAGAGTCCTTTTCGATACAAAATTTTGTCAGACTCATTTAGACTGCATAATTGCTGACTATTGGGTTAATTCACTTAGTGAAAAAACAAACACTGTTATTTTTGATTTATCACTTTTAGAATGGATAGATACAGAAGAAATTGCTTTCCTTTTTGCATGGATTAAAAAAAGGGAAGGCTCCATTGTAAGCTTCCCCAATATTAAGACATTGAGTAATTAGACAAAATGTTTAATTTCAAATGTCAGAAAAATGAAGAAGCAACAGTTCACAGAAACACAAATCGCCACCGCAATCAAACAATATGAAGGTGGCCTCTAGGCGCAGGATGTGTGCCGGGAATACGGGATCAGTAAAGCCACGCTTTATAATTGGCGCAAGAAGTACAGCGGCATGGATTCCACCCACCTGCGTGAGCTTAAATCGCCCCAAGACGAGAACCGCAGACTAAACAGATTTATACTGATCTGTATTCTCTGATTAGTATACTTCCATTATCACTTTACCACCCACCTGTCTCCTAAAAATTCCTCTGACAATCAACTGTTTAATAGCATCAGATACAAGTTTATTTGATAGTTGTAATTTAGAAGCGACCATTTTATGAATACCAGTTTGCCAAGGCTGGTCTGGTAACTCACACCTAATAGCCTCAATAAGGACCTCATCTAAAAATCGAGGAGTCGAAATGGTAGTAGAATCATCTTTAATTTTTGTGATCGTGGCTTTAATATCCTTCTTATTCATGCCATTATTGGAGATTCCGGAGATGCTGACCCCGTACCGGGGATACTGACCCCCTTTAATATGACTTTGGCCTTATGATCTGAAGGCCTGACAATTTTACCTTTTTTTTCTTAGACTTTCACCCATAAGTTCTATTCTGTGTGCGGTAT
>NZ_JAUYSS010000033.1 GCF_030695525.1 Daejeonella sp.
ATCCATGCAATATCTTTAAACCCTCTCTTCCGGAGAGGGCCAGGATGATCAAGGCATCAACGGCTCAGTAATAAGGGTGAGGCCCTAAAAATGCTCCATTAATGTTATACATGAAATTTCAAGAGTAGCACGCAAGAAACGGCAAATAAACCTACTTCAGCTAAATTTGGTGCTCATCGTGATGAGATTCTTCGTCGCCACACAATTCTACTAACCCGATTGCTATCGGGTTGAGAAAATCCGCTGGCTCCTCTGAATGACAGGTGGTACAAATTTGCTCATTCCTTCTCATCGACAAATAGACAAATCAAATGGATCAAAGAACAAAGAGCAATGAATAAAGACAAGACCCATAGCTTCAAATGAAGTACTCAACCCATTTGCTAACCCGATAGCTATCGGGTTGCTCATTCTCTCATTTGCTCATTCCCTTCCATCCTCAAATAGACAAATTGTCTCATTGACAAATTGAATCAAAGTCTCCCATCCACCCAATCCCTCTTCAGTACAGCCCGGGTATCGAAAAGTACCGTATCCGGATTTTTTATTTTACCAAAATCTATTGAAAGAAATTCATTATGAGCAACTGCAAGAATGATTAGCTGGTATTTTTGTTTATTAATATCAGTGATCATATCTATATTATAATGACTGAAAACCTGTTCTCTCTCAGCCAAAGGGTCATAAACATCAACTTCAATCCCAAATTGAATTAACTCAGTCACAATGTCTATAACCTTGCTGTTTCTAATATCCGGGCAATTTTCCTTGAATGTTATTCCCATCACCAATGCCCTGGAACCTATAGTCTGAATATTCCCTTTTACCATCAGCTTCACACACTTGTTCACAACAAAGGAAGCCATTTGATCATTCACATATCTGCCTGAAAGGATTACTCTTGGATGATAGCCCAAAGATTCGGCCTTAAACGCCAGATAATATGGATCAACACCAATGCAATGTCCACCAACCAGGCCGGGTTTGAAGTTCAGGAAATTCCACTTGGTTGCAGCCGCCTCAAGGACTTCGGCAGTATCGATCTCCATCTTATCAAAGATTAATGCCAATTCGTTAACGAATGAAATATTGACATCCCTTTGCGCATTTTCGATCGCTTTGGAGGCTTCGGCAATTTTAATACTGGAAGCCTTATGTGTGCCTGCATCAATTATTGAGGCATAAAGCCTGTCAACAAGATCTGCAGTTTCGGGATTTGAACCTGAGGTTACCTTTATAATATTTTTTAAGGTATGTACCGGATCACCCGGACTAACCCTTTCGGGGGAGTATGCGCAAAAGAAATCGAGATTGTATTTTAATCCACTTTCTCTTTCAAGCACCGGAACACAATCCTCCTCTGTACAACCCGGATATACGGTCGATTCATAAATCACGATATCTCCCTTCTTTAATATTTTACCGATTGAATGGGAGGCAAGCAACAGGGCTTTCAGGTCGGGTCTTTTATGCTCATCAACAGGAGTAGGAACAGTAATTATATAAATTTTACAAGTCTTTAAATCCGAGTGCTGGGAGGTGATTTTTAGGGTACTGGATTTCAAATCAATGCCTGAAACCTGCATTGTCCGATCCAACCCGCCCCTGAGAGCTTTCACAAGGTTAGCATCCAGATCATAACCTACAGCATCAAATTTCTCTGAAAAAGCAAGCGCTAAAGGCAAACCTACATACCCCAGCCCAATTATTCCTATTTTCAAATCAGGCGACAGTTTAGGTAGCATATAATCTCTAATTGATGGCTGCAAATATATCAATCAAATTAGAAAATGGGAGAATACATGACTGGCAATTGACAAATTGCCTCATCGACAATTTCCAATAATTTGTATGAAATTTTCTACTCCTGGGAATGAGATTCTTCGTCGCCTCATAATTTTACTAACCCGATAGGTATCGGGTTGAGAAATTCGGCTGGCTCCTCTGAATGACAATCGTTACAAAATGCTCAATACCCCCATCGACAAATTGACAAATTAACTCATTGACAAATTATTCTTCCCATTTGCGAAGCCGAAATCACTTTCCGCTCGCACATGTGATTATCCAGGTCGGATTTTCAGACCCGATAGCTATCGGGTTGCGAATTTACCTAGGCGCCATGCCGGTTAAATTCGTCAGTCGCCATTTTGGTGTGCGAAGACGGAATCTACTTTCCGCTCGGCTAAATGATTTCGCAAGTCTTTACCCTCACTGTCAAATAAACAATTCATTACATCCTAAATTATCCATGCAATATCTTTAAACCCTCT
>NZ_JAUYSS010000038.1 GCF_030695525.1 Daejeonella sp.
CTATCCCCCAAAAGCAGTCCCGCACTTGCGGGATGACCAAGGCACCTAGGGATTGAAGTCCCGATAGCCATCGGGATTGGCCTTCAAACCTGAGCCGCCCTTCAGCGGCAAAAGCATGAACACCTTTAAAAACATCAAAAACTGGTGAATAACGAATTCGCCCCCCAGCAATGGAGGGAGGCAAGGTTGAGCGGGGCTGTTTATTTTGAAATTAGCTAAAATATTAATCCGAAAAGCCTAGATAGAGATATACTGAATATTATTCAATTTAACCGGACAGCAATGTAATTAATTTGTAAATAAATCTGATTTATTAAGGAGAGAATTCCCCTGAGGCTTATTAACCATAATACTTTATATTAGTATTAAAAATTCAACAAAACTCCATTAAGAAATCATTCCATGAAAAGAATTTCCCTAATCACCCTGCTAATCCTCGGAATTAGCAACATCAACGCTCAAACAAAAAGCAACTGGTCGCCCGAGCAAACTATTACACATAAGGGAATCAGCTCAGTAAGGGTATCTCCGGATGGAAAAAAAGTGATTTATGCAGTAAGAGAGCTAAAAACAATTGAAGGCAAAAGCGAGTTTATCAGTCATCTTTTTATATCAGACAACAATAATACGAATACCATTCAGCTTACACACGGTGAGAAGAATAACATAAATCCCAAATGGAGTCCGGATGGAAAACAGATTGCATTCGTCAGCAACCGTGATGGGAAAAACAACCTATACCTCCTGAAATTAGGAGGAGGTGAAGCAGAACGCTTAACTGACCTGAAAACCGGAATTAACGATTTTAAGTGGAGTTCAAGAGGAAATCATATTGCATTTACCAGTGCGGATGCTGAAACTGAAGAAGAGGGTAGCAACAAGAAATCCGGGAACGACTGGTATTTTATGAATGAAAAGTTTAAGCAGGGACGACTCTACTTGCTTCCGCTAAATAAAAAATCTAAGGAAGGAATGCCTCAGGTTACAGCTTTGAGTAAGGAGAACAGGCATATTAATTCCTTTGGCTGGAGCCCGGATGATCAATGGATTGCCTATGCTCATGCGGCCTCTGCAGGCGTTGAAGATAATACTCTCTGTGATATATCGATGATCAATGTCAGTTCAGGTGAAGTTAAGGTTATTGCCAATACCGCTGTAGGTGAAAATCAACCCATGTTCAGTCCTGATGGTAATTTCATAGCCTATTACAATCTGGATGAAAAAGGAATTTGGGGGGGCACAACCTCTGTGAAAATTTTCTCAGTTAAAGATGGTAAAATACAAACCTTAGCCGATACCCCTAATGGTCCGGCAGAACTTATTGGCTGGAGCAGCGATGGTAAGTCAGTTTTTACACTTGAGCCATTCCATACCAGTTCCAGAATATTCAGGCTGAGCAGCGATGGAAAACAGGCAATTGAATGGAATCCAGGAATGAAAGGGGTTTTGGGCGGCATTGAATTGAATGTGAAAGGCACTCATTTCGGTTTTATGCTTCAGAATACGGCTATTCCTCAGGATGGCTATATTAGTAGTTCGGGCAGCTTCTCGCCGGTAAAAATAAGTACTATTAATCCAGAACTAGCTGATAGGCCAGTTCCGAAAACTGATCTGATTAAATGGAAGAGCTTTGATGGAATGGAAATTGAAGGACTTTTAACCTATCCGCTAAACTATGAGGCAGGGAAAAAATATCCCTTTATTCTCAATATTCATGGTGGTCCGGCAGGCGTATTCAGTGAAAATTTCATTGCAGGATCGGCTGTTTACCCACTGGCCGCTATTGCAGAAAATGACATTTTCCTCCTCAGACCAAATCCGAGAGGATCAAATGGCTATGGATTGAAATTCAGAGTAGCCAATCACCGCGACTGGGGTGGTGGCGATTATAAAGATTTGATGGCAGGTGTTGATTATGTTATTTCAAAAGGATGGGCGGATCCGGAAAAGATGGGTGTGATGGGCTGGAGTTATGGTGGATTTATGAGCAGTTGGATTGTTGGGCATACCAACCGCTTTAAAGTTGCAAGCATCGGGGCTCCTGTAGTCGATTTGGTTACTCAGGACCTGACAGATGATATTCCAGGTTTTCTTCCTTCTTATATGGAAAAACAACCTTATGAAGATTGGTCGGTATATGACGAACATTCACCCTTACGGTTTGTACAAAATGTAAAAACTCCAGTGCTCTTGCAGCATGGCGAGGCAGATATCAGGGTGCCATTCAGTCAGGGATTAATGTATTATAATGCCTTAAAACGCAGGGGGGTGCCTGTGCGATTTCTGGTACTCCCAAGACAACCCCATGGCCCTGTAGAGCCGGCTATGATTCTCAAAACCGCTCAGACTAATCTGAGTTGGATGCTGCATTATTTGAAAGGTAAAGAATTAGGATTTTAATTTGACTATTGGGAGGCAAGGTGCCAGGAACATCAAAAACCGATGATTATTGATAAGCAATACATTTTTAAATCTACACGCCTGGGATTCAGGAACTGGATTGAGAGCGATATTGAATTGATGGCAGCAATCAATGCTGATGAAATAGTTATGGAGTTCTTTCCCGGAATTGCAACAAAAGATCAGACCATTGAATTTATTGAAAAGATGCAACAGCAATTTGCAGAAAATAGCTTTTGTTATTTCGCAGTGGATAAGCTTGAGAATAATGCGTTCATTGGTTTTATCGGTCTGTCTGAAAAGTTGTTTGAAGCAGAATTTACACCCTGTATTGACATTGGATGGAGATTAAGTAGTGAAGAATGGAACAAAGGTTATGCTACTGAAGGAGCAAGAAGGTGTTTAGAATACGCTAATGAAATCTTGAAACTTGAAAAAATAGTTTCAATGGCACCTAAAATCAATGTAAAATCGGAAAGTGTGATGAAAAAGATAGGGATGAAAAAGGTTTTGGAGTTTGAACATCCACTGCTGATAAATGATGAAAGGCTGCGGGATTGTGTTTTGTATCAAATTACAAAAAGTTAAGTTTAAACTGCATTTCAAGGTTAATTTTGGTGTTCCCCTTTAAATTCAGAATTAGTGAAGACACTCCGGTTGTCGACCCCGGAGGTGGTCGTATGTTTATAGAAACACAATAAATCCCGTTTTTCGACCCTGAAGGAGTCGCATGTGAACATATTTTTATAAACATTTGACCCATTCTGGGTCATTAGAAAAAAAAATCCAGACGATCGCAATCATCTGGATTTAATTAAACTCTATATCTCATGCTTGGAATAGCTGCGTTAACGCTGTCCGCTAGATCTTAACTTTAGTATCACCACCCTTTTTCAGATCAATATCATGTGGTTCATTCTTTTTCCATGAACCGCGTGTAAAGTCAGGAACATCTACTGAATTGGAACGGTTGTTCACCGACCATTCACTCAGTGGCCAAACTGCACTCCATGAAGCAGCATCATAAACGTCCTGATCAAGAGGTAAACCATTTCTCAGGCAATCAATCAGGCGCCAGTTCATCAAGAAGTCCATTCCTCCATGCCCTCCGACTTTTTTAGCCAGTTCACCCACTTTTCTAACAATATTTGGGGTGTATTTTTCTTCAAGCGCTTTAAACTCTGCTGCATTAACCCATCCTTCATGGCTGTTGGAAATACTAGGTACAGGGTATTTTAAAGCAGTTCCTTTAGTTCCGCTTAACAGGTGTATCCTTGAATAAGGACGTGGAGATGTTACATCGTGCTGAATCATAATGGTCTTTCCCAGAGTAGTACGAATAGTAGTGGTATTCATATTCCCATTAAAGTCTTTGTTGGCAAACTCCTTGTAGAGATCATTTTTTGCTGCCAGTTCTTTCGCACGGGCACCCATCTGGAAATCATTAGTAGAAACGGAGACCAGATAGTCCATCTTGTCGCCACGGTTAATATTCAGGGCCTGACAAACAGGGCCCAGACCATGTGTGGGATAAAGACTACCCTTTCTGGTTGCATTTTCCCTCAGGCGCCACATATCCTGATAACCTTTATCACTGAAGTTTAGGTCGATCAGGTTATGAATATAAGCTCCTTCAGTATGTAAAAGTTCGCCAAAGTAGCCTTGTCTCGACATGTTTAAGGTTAGTAATTCAAAAAAGTCATAACAGCAGTTCTCCAGCATCATACAATGCTTACGTGTACGCTCTGAAGTTTCTACCAATTGCCAGCATTCCTGCATTGAAACAGCAGCAGGAACCTCAATGGTAACGTGTTTACCCTGATTCATTGCATATACGGCCATTGGGACATGCAAATCCCATGGAGTTGCAATATAAACCAGGTCAATATCCTTACGGTCGCATAATTTTTTCCATTCATCCGGGCCACCTGAATAAAGTGTCGGATTATGACTGGTACCATCCAATACTTTCTTTGCTTTCTCAACACTTGCAGCACGCAAATCACATAAAGCTTTGATCTCAGTCCCTTCAATTTTAGAAATTGCATTCAGGTGACTTGGACCCCGCTGACCCAATCCGATAAAGCCCACCCGAACAATTGGGATTTTTGGAGCTGCATACCCACTCATATTAAAGGTCTGTACATGGGAATGCCCATGCATCGAATTCATTGGATTTGATTGCTCTGATTCAGCTGCAAAACCCTGCATTATCCCACCGCCGGCAAGACCAAGCCCAGCCAGACTGCTTATTTTCAAAAAATCTCTACGGTTGTTTTTCATTTTTTCGATATTTTTTCTACTCTTATCCGCTCATGCGGCATTTACAATTATGATCAGACCTGAAATCAGGTTCTAAGTATTATTCCCTTAAAATAAAGTATTATTTGTTATGTCTGCGATTTTTTAATCCTAAATACCCGGAAACCACTTTTCTGCATTTTTACGATAGATCTTATCAATAACCTCCTTCGGTAATTTCAAGCCCTGGATCTTTTCTTTAAAATACGGGACATTCATTTCTTCATCACTCACAAAATACTTCCAGTCACTTAACCTGGTTTCCTGAATATCCTTTTTCAGTTCCACAGGATCTGAATCAGGCCCAACCCAGTCGTCCGTTGCATAAATAAGCCTGTCCTGGTATTTAATCATAAAATCCCTGACCTTCTGTCTTTCCTTTATTGACTGATACTCCAGATGGCAAATCCGCTCAGCCATATCAACCGCCATATTCGGAAACTTATCAAGACGTTTCGCCAGTTCATCTACACTCCATTCCAAACTACCGAGGTGAACACCAACAAAACGGATATTAGGATGCTTTTCAAGCATTTTATCACGGGCATTCACCTGATCCTCATAGGATGGGTATTCGGGATGCAGGAACATATGGTATTCAGGATGCTTACTGAAATAGCTTTTATCTCCTGACACGGTCATTTGATCGACCGGCAACCATGCATTGCGTGGTTCACCCAAATGCCCAACCAGGGTCTTATCACTCTTTTCAATATAATCTATCACCGGATCGAACCGAGGATCATCAATCATCACAAACTTTCCATCCTTATCGCGAAGTTCCATACCAATATTCTTCCAGACCTTAACACCAATTGCTCCATTATCAAATGACCCTTTCAAGTAAGTCAGGGTTTGTGGCAGCCATTTATCGGTTCCCCAATCTGCAACAGTAAAGGTAGTTGCCCAGGCCACCTGATCAGGGTAGGCCTTAACCATCCTTACAGCAACATCCTGCTGATTCTCAACTGTAGGGTAACTGGAGGGATTTACATTCAATGCCAGAAGCCTGAAATTGTCTTCTTTTGCCAGTTGAATAAAAGTAGTATCAAATGCATTGATGTGGGAATGAGTATCATACTTTTCAACATTCTTAAAGTCTTCGAGCGTATAATACTCCGTGTCTGCACTCCCCGACTCAGAAGTAGTTTTAGTTGTCTGGGTACAATTTTGCATGAACGCTGCAAGTGCCAGCATACCGAGATAAGGTGTTTTTGAAAATAAGTTCATGAGTAATAAAATATGGTGCTAAATTTTAATAAATATTTTTCTCTTATACATCCAGTACAGGATCAGCCATTCGAAGAATAGTACCAGTCCGCCGCTAATCAAAGTAGCATAAGCAGGGCCGAGAATCTGATCAAAATTTTTGCCCAGATGAATGAACAGGGAATCATTAATCAGATATCGCATACCTCCATCAGCAATGACATAAGCAGCAATAGAGTTAACCCCAATTACCATCAGAAAGAATGCTCCTTTCTTGCGGTCTCTCATATCAATTAAACTATAAAACAAGGCCAGGAAAAGGAAACATATACCTCCGCTGAAAATGGTCCAGGCTGGTGTCCAGATACGTTTAACGATGGGATTGATACCTGCGAAATGAAGAATGATACCAAGCAGGATTAAACCCATACCAATCAAAATAAAATTATTTAGCTTTTTAAGACCTGTAAGTGATGAATTCAGGATATTTCCTGCCAGCAGGCCTAATACCATGGTGCCGAGGGTAGGTATAAAACTCAGCGTTGAGTAACCTCCACCATTAAATAAAAAGGGATTTTCACGTGGGAAGATATTCATAAACCATTGGTCGAAGGCCCAGGCGAAATTGGTATTTTTATTCCAGTGAGCAGCAAAGCCACTCAGGTTGTGTTCCCAGTTGGCAGTAACCCCGGCTAAAGTATAGTTAAAATCAGCTCCGGGAAGCGGGTAAAGTGCAAAGGCCAGCCAGTAAGCCCCTAAAATAAAGACCAGCATTCCGATTTGTATTCGCTGGGAGTACAGGGATATCAACACCAGAAAAGTATATCCCAAACCGATCTGGGTTAAGGTATCCTCAAATGTCCAGTTGGTTTGTTCAGAACTCATGGATCTTAGAAAGATCCCTAAGAAAATAAGAATAAAAGAACGCTTGATGGTATGTCCGAGAATGTTTTCGAAACTGGCTCCTTTATTCTTTCTGCTTGCTATGGAATAAGGCAAAACCACCCCAACAAGAAAGGTGAAAGAGGGCTGGATCATATCATGTAAACTCAGCCATGTCCATGGCACATGCGACTGATTGAAGCCGATAAACTGCCAGAATTTACTATCGGGCAAGGCTTTCGCAACATCCTGAAGGGAAAGCACTTCGGCCATCATGAGTAGCATTACAAAACCCCGGTAAACATCTATTGATGCTACACGATTTTGAGGCAATGCCGGATTTATTGCAGCCCCTGTTGCCTGAGTATGTTCACGGGATATTTCTGTTTCTTTCATTATTATAATTACTTTTAATTCCCGCTTAGGCGGGATTGAGAAGATTTATTATTGGCTGAAAGCCAGTCCTTAGCATTTTTATAATATATTTTATCAATTACATCTCTTGGTAATTTTAGTCCATTGAGATCTCCAAATCCGGGCAGACTGATTTTATCCTCGGTAACAAAGAAAATCCAGTCGCGCAGCCAGGCATCATGAATATTTTTGGATAAAGCAGCAGGGTCTGCACTTGGATTGATTGCCTTATCAGTACCGTAAACCAGCTTGTCCTGATATTTAATGAAAAAATCACGCGTTTTCTGCCTGTCATTCAAAGTATGCAATTGTAAATTAGTCATTCTTGACAAATCCACATGCATATTCGGAAAGCGGTCCAGGCGTTTGGCCAGTTCAACCAGACTCCATTCCAGACTACCCAAATGGGCCCCTACAAATTTCAAATCCGGATACTTTTCAAGCAGCTTATCCCTTGCCTGGATATGATCCTCATAAGAAGGATATTCAGGGTGCAGATACATATGGTACTCGGGATGAGAACCATAATAGGATTTACTGAAGGTCATTTTATCCAATGGCAGCCAGCAATCCCTTGGTTCGCCATTATGCCCGATCAATGGAATACCATTTTGTACAAGAAATTCGAATATGGGTGCTAAACGTGGATCATCAAGCATCACAAATTTCCCATTCTCATCCCGAAGATCCATACCAATATTTTTCCAGATCTTTACTGCCCGCGCTCCTTTTGAAAGGGAAAGTTTCAAGTCCTTAATGGTATTTTCAGCCCAGCCCTTTTCATTAAAACCCTTGACAGAAAAAGTAGTTGCTACTTCCATTTGGCTTGGGAAATTTTTCAAATGAAGCAAAGCAAATTGCTGCTGTTCGGCCATGGGTAAACCAAAAGGCCTATCATCAACAATATCCAGAAATTGAAAATTATCCTCCTGTGCTAGTTTAATAAAGGTGTTCTCATCCGTATTGATATGAATATGCGTATCAAACTTTTTAACCGATTTAAAATCTTCAACACTGTAATAGCGCTCTTCCTTAAGCCCCCCGTTTTCTGTTGAACTGATGCATCCATGTTGAAAAATTAGTGCAGTCAATACGATAAGGACAGATTTAAGGTTCATTTATTGCTTATTCAAATAATTAAATGTCTCAAATTGCTCCTCTCCCGAATCTATTTGAGTTCTTTAAATTAAATAAAACATTCGGAATTCTATTTTTTTTTAATTCCATTCTGACATTTGCTAATTTGCTCATTTCCACATTTCCTCATTAACCTTTCTAGAATTTTGTTTCTATATTTATCGATATCAGACTAACAGAAACTCAATTAATGTTGAAGAATAGATTAACATCTGCACTCCTGATTTTATTCTTAATCACTATTGTTTTTTACGCAAATGCCCAGAGCATCCCTGCCTCAGGGGATAGCCTTGAACTGAAAAAAAAGACCGGCCGGATGAGTATCACCAACCTGTTTAATACCGGAAGTATGTATTATTTTACAGGGGTTGTGTCCAACAATAAACCTTCATTCGACACTAAGTTTGTGTACGATAACCTGAGGCAAAACTGGGGTGTTTTGTTTTTCAAATCATTCGATCTGGTGGACCGCAAGGATGCAATCAATTACGCGCTGATTGTTCTCAACAAACGTTATTTCATTGGCTCCAGAATAATGATCAGTCCGCAGGCAGGTGCCCAGCTAAACCAGATTGGAACAATCGCCGGACCAGGTACAGATTTCTTAACCAATCTGAGCATCAGCTATAGATTTGCAAAGCACATAACCATCAGTAATGATGCGGTAATGCAGAATCTGGTGTTAACCCATCGGGCAAACTGGACTAACAGAATGAAGCTTCAGTATCAAAAACAGAGTTTTATTATAGCTGCGAATATGTGGCACCGTAATAGGATCTTCAATAATCCCGGTTATTTAGCTGCCGGAAGCTTTGTGTCTTACAGTGGGATAAAATTAAATTCGGTCATGAATCTGGTCATGACATTTTCCCAAATCAAAATTCTGAATGCCGACACACCCAGAAAAAATGGGATGATGCTTTCGGTCGGTCTGGATTTTTGACATTGACATAATACCCCTTTTTATTCAAAAGGCTTAATAATTCAAGTTTTGTCGTTTAGTAATTAAATCATAATTAATCCTTAGTACAATAAATAAGATGATATATTTCATTATACTGATTCTGGCAATTTTTCTGCTTATTTACTTTTCCGCTGCAAAAACGGGAGGGGGAAGGTTAAAATCACCCCAAGGATCTTATAAAAAGCTTTTAAGAGAAGAGGTTGTATTCTACCAAAACCTAAACAATACCGAAAAAATCAATTTTGAAAAAAGAGTGATGGATTTTTTGGAGGAAACACATATTGAAGGTATTGGAACTGAAATTACTGATCTCGATCGCGTGCTGATTGCTTCAAGTGCAATCATTCCGGTTTTTGGCTTTGCAGGTTGGAGGTATAAAAATCTTAGCAATGTGATAATGTACCCAAACACATTCGATAAAGAGTTTCAATTTGAAGGAAACAACAACAGAAGTATCATGGGTATGGTAGGTAGTGGTTTTATGAACGGACAAATGCTTTTATCAAGAGCGGCATTGTATCATGGATTCTCTAAATCATCAGGAAATGAAAATGTGGCAATCCACGAATTTGTTCACCTCCTCGACAAATCTGATGGCAATATAGATGGTATTCCCGAAAACCTGCAAGCACATCAATATGCAATTCCATGGCTCAAAATGATGCAGGAGGAGATGAGTAAAATTGAAAATGGCAAATCGGATATAAATCCTTATGCGCTTACTAATGAAGCAGAGTTTCTTGCTGTCGTCTCAGAATATTTTTTCTCCAGACCAGAAAAATTCAAAGATAATCATCCCGAATTATATAAACAGTTAAGCCTCATTTTTGGCATAAATCTCATCGAATAAACATTTAGTTTATTAAGATCTTTCCTTAATGACTTATCTTAATGATCCTTAAGCCGCCCAATGACGGTATCTAAAGAAGCTTTTAATTTATCCAAAGCACCCTTTAAGGCTTGTTCAACTGTATCAGCATTTTCTGAGACTGCAATTGGTTGCCTTCCTTCTAATCTGGCTTCAATCATGCAGCGATGATCATTTTTTCCTTTTTTTTGTGCATTTTCATCTGATATGTGAACCTCTATTCGGGTTATATAACTATTAAACCGCTCCAAGGAGTCAGAAATGGTATTAGTAAAATAAACGTTTAACCTTTCACTTCCATCTATATTACTATCTGTATTAAACTGGATAATCATAATTTAAAATTAATTTTCAAGTATTTGTATTTTCGTGGATTCGGCTTATATACCCAAGAGCCCGGGCAAATTGATTCTATTTATAACTGCCGGATTTTATTTTTGGTGATCTCAGGATGGTTCTAAGCAACTATTTTCCCAAGATACAATAATTTGGGCTAAGGATTGATAAGTCAGATGAGATTAAATAATAAAAATTAAGCCCGACACATTCGCATCAGGCTTAATTTTTAAGGTACACTCAGATTGTTTGAAAAGAAAATTCAAGTATGAAATCGGTTTAATTTTCAAATCGATTTTAATTCCAGCCTCCTCCCAAAGCCTTATAAATATTGACTTTAGCATTCATCTGTTTCATTTTAATTTCAATTTGCTGCATTCTTGATTCCAGCGCTTCCCTTTGAGTTAACAATACCTCCATATAATCTGCCCTTGCCGAATAAAAGAGACTATTAGATATCGTAATCGATTGTGTTAGTATTTCAACTTCCTTCGATTTTGTTTCATAACTCTTAGCGAAATTGCCGATCCTTGAAAGCTGGTTCACTACTTCGATATGCGCATTCAAAATCGACCGCTCGTAATTATAGACTGCCTGTATCTGCTGCAGGTTAGCATTAAAATATAAAGCCTTAATCGCATTCTTGTTAATTAATGGTGCTACCATATCACCGGCCAGATTGTAAAGAATCGACTCAGGTTTAATAAGATAAGCAGGATTGAATGCACGGAAACCTACTCCGGCCCTAAGCCTGAATGATGGATAAAAGTTTGCTTTTGCTACCTCAACATCAATTTTTGCAGCAGCTAATTCCAGTTCAGCCTGGCGTATATCCGGACGGTTCACCAGCAGTTGTGATGGAATACCACTTTGGATCATATCCAGCGGACTGTTATTAAAGTCCGCTGAATTCCTTGCAATGGGCTGCGGAAAACGACCGGCCAGGAAATTAATCCTGTTCTCTGTTTCGATGATCTTTTGCTGAATTTCATATTGCAAATTAATTGTATTGAGCAGCTGCGCATCAAACCTGTTGACAGCCAACTGGGTAACTTTAGCCGCATCTTTTTGGAGCTTGACCACTCTGAGGGCATTTGTTTGCAGTTCTATATTTTGTTGGATAATAGCCATCAAATTATCAAGTGCCAGCAGCTCATAATACGATTCAGCAATTTCTGCAATGATGTTTGTCACCATAAAGTTTTTCCCTTCGGTGGTCGACAAATATTTCAGCACTGCAGATTTTTTTGCATTTCGTAGTTTATTCCAAACATCAAGCTCCCAGGAGAAGTTAGCCCCTGCAAAGAAATCACCAATGTATTCATGCTCTTTATCGGGATCATGCTTCCAATCTTCCTCCGAAATTCCATCCCAGGTATATTTACCGGCTTTGTCAAGGCCGGCGCCGATACTCAGATTCACAAATGGCAGGTACTCACCTTTACGGGTCATGATTTCGTTCTTGCTCATATCAATTTCCTGCAGGGTTATATTCAGCTCCTGATTATTAAGCAATGCTGTATCAATAATTGCATGCAGATTAGGATCGCTAAAGTATGCTCTCCACTTAATGCTTGTGGAGTTCAGTGTATCCTGCGAATTGTAATAAGCCTTGGGAACTGTTTTGCTTTCCTCTTTCCCGCTAATTGCCGGCACTTTACAGGCACCAAGTCCTACAATACAGAAAAGAAGGATAAGGTATTTAGCTGTTATTATCTTTTTCATTTTTATTTATGATTCGTTTGATAATTTTTTTGATTCGGTTAGTCAGAGCACTTTCAGATCCGCTTTCCACAAATTGTTCACTCAGCGGATTCTCATCTTCATCTTTAATGAGATGTCTGCCTTCCTGCATTCTACCAAAAATGTAGTAAAGACCAGGAACCACAATAACTCCGAAAACAGTACCGAACAACATTCCTCCCAAAGCGGATGCACCAATAGTATGATTACCCACTGCACCCGGACCTGTTGCAATTACCAGCGGAATTAAACCCGCAATAAATGCAAATGAGGTCATTAAGATCGGACGGAAACGGGCTCTTGCACCTTCAATGGCAGCTTCCATAACAGTAGCTCCCTTATTATGTTTCTGAACCGCAAACTCCACAATCAACACCGCGTTTTTACCCAGTAAACCAACCAGCATGATAAGCCCCACCTGGGCATACACATCATTGGCTAAACCCATTACTTTCAGCAAGAGGAATGATCCAAAGATGCCCGGAGGAATAGAAAGTAAAACTGCAAGAGGCAGAAAAAAGCTTTCATATTGTGCTGCGAGGATCAGATACACAATGAAGAGCACTACGATGAAAATGTATAATGCTTCATTCCCTCTTCTAGCTTCATCATAGGAAAGCCCTTCCCATGCAATGTCATAACCATGTGGCAGCGTTTCTTTTGCTACTTCTTTGATTGCCTCAATTGCATCGCCTGAAGAGTAACCCTTTGCCGGCATACCATTGATCAATGATGAGATGTAAAGATTGTAGCGTGCAATTTCATTCGGCCCCTGGGTCTTTTTTATTTTCATAAAAGCAGAGTAAGGAACCATTTCATCACGATTATTTTTTATGAACATGTTCAGAATGTCGGATGGTTGTTTCCTGAACTCGGGACCGGCCTGAGTGTACACTTTGTAATAGTTATTAAAGCGAATGAAACCCTGCTCATAGGTACTTCCAATCATGATGTTCAGGTTTTCCATCGCAGCACCCACTGAAACTCCTTTTTGCACGGCCAGGGCATTATCCACAAATATTTCATACTGCGGATACTTGGCCGAGTAAAAACTAAACAAGCCCTCCAGTTCCTTTCTTTTTCTCAGTGCTGAAACAAAATCTGCATTAATTCTGTCAAACTCCTGGTAATCCACATCACTGCCTTTATCCAGTAATCGCACAGAGAACCCATCCGAGGTACCATAGCCCGGAACAGCAGGAGGTTCAAAGTATTCGATATTTGCAGGAAGGTCTTTTGTTTTTTCTTCTAACTCTTCTACAATTTCCTTTACTGAATGCTCCCGGTCAGACCAGTCTTTTAGATTGATCAAACAGGTACCGGCATTTGACCCCCTGCCTTCGGTAAGAATTTCATACCCCGCAAGGGAAGTAACCGAAGAAACACCATCTACCTCTTTGGCTAAGTGTTGAAGTTTTCTTGAGATTTCATTTGTCCGTTCAAGTGTGGTACCGGGAGGGGTTTGAATGATCGCATAGACCTGTCCCTGATCCTCACTCGGGATAAAGCCGGCGGGAAGAATTTTGTTTATCCCTGCAATGCCAATTCCAAAAGCAATTAAAATTCCATAGGTAATTACCCTTCGGTTTACAATGAGTGTAAGAAACCTGGTGTATTTACCCGTAACACGCTCGAAGGATCTGTTAAACCAATCGAGAAACATATTTATAGGTGTTTTCCGTTTTTGTTTCCCATGCGTATTTTTCAAAAGAATGGCACAAAGCACCGGTGTAAGGGTAAGTGCCACAAAACCTGAAATAACAATAGCCCCTGCCATTGTAAGCGAAAACTGACGATAAAGTACCCCAACCGGTCCGGTCATAAATGCAACCGGAACAAATACCGAAGTCATAACCAGCGTAATGGCAATGATGGCACCACTGATTTCAGCTACAACTTTCTTTACTGCCGGAAATGGAGCGAGATGCTCCTCTTCCATCTTCACATGCACTGCTTCCACGACCACAATCGCATTATCCACCACAATACCAATAGCCAGTACCAAGGCAAAAAGGGTAATGAGGTTAATACTCAAGCCAAAGTATTGCATGAAAATAAATGCACCAATCAGGGATACCGGAACTGCAAGAATAGGAATAAGGGTAGAACGCCAGTCGCCAAGGAAGATGAATACAACCAGAGCAACTAAAATAAACGCTTCAATTAATGTATGTAATACTTTCTCAATAGAAGCATCAACAAACTTTGATACGTCATAGTTGATTTCATAATCTATACCCGGAGGGAAATCTTTTTTTAATTCCTCCAGTTTTATCTTGATTTCGTCTATAACCGTACTGGCATTACTGCCGGGATTTTGCTTCAATACCAGAGAAGCTGAAGGACTACCATCTTTATTGGAATAAATATCGACGAATTCACTACCCACTTCAACTTCACCAATATCTTTCAGCTTTAAAATCTCACCATTAGCGTTCGCCCTGATTACAATGTCCTGATATTGTTCAGGGGTATTGTACCAGCCTTTGTAAGTGAAAACGTATTCCTGAGACTGTGCTGTTTTTCCGGAGCTTAATCCAACCCTACCGGGACGTGCCAATACACTTTGTTCATCAATAGCCTCTAATACTTCTTCGGCAGAAACTTTGTATGCCCGCATCCTTTCAGGATTTAACCATACCCGAATCGCAAATGAACGGCTACCAATTGCCTGTGCAAGACCCATTCCCTTTATCCTTTGAAGTTCAGGCAGGATATAAGTGTTTGCATAGTTGAATAAAAACTTTTCATCAATGCCCTTATCCTTGCTATACAAGTTTAAATACATCAACATACTGGGTTGTAAGGGAGAAATAATTACACCCTCTCTTTGAACCAAAGGAGGAAGATTGGTCATTACCTGATCCACTCTCGATTTTACCCGCACTGCTGCCAGCGTAGGATCAGTACCGGGTTCAAATATCACCTGAAGACTTGCTTCACCTGCACTTGTCGCATCAGAAAGTATGTATTGCATTCCCTGAACACCATTGATCGCGCGCTCAAGAATAGTAAGTGTTGATTTAACGAGAACGTCGGCATTTGAGCCGGGAAACTCAATGAAGATATTTACCCTTGGTGGTGCTATTTCAGGGAATTGGGCTACCGGTGAGGTTTTTATAGCCAATAATCCCAGAAAGACTATTGCCACAGATAAGGCAATAGCAAGAACCGGTCTTTTAATAAATTTATCAAACATATTTTTAAATTTTTTTGGTTCTTAATCTATTCAGCATGTAAATTATTCAGCTCGGTTAATTCTTTCGCAAAAGACACAAACTCATAATTTATCTTCACGTTATTCTTCACTTTGCCTAAACCTTCTGCAAGAATTTTATCATTTGCACTAAGACCGGAAGCAACGACATAGAGGTGAGGCAATTCCTGGGCAATGATGATTTGTTTTGCCTTCAGCACCTTGTTATCGTCGACGACGTAGACGTACTTTTTATCAAGTACATCGAAAGTTGCCCTTTGTGGAATGATGATTGCGTTTTTGAGATTGATTGGCATTAGTATATTTCCGGTTCCACCATGACGGAGTATGCCTTTCGGATTAGGAAATGTTGCCCTGAAAGCAATGTTTCCTGTTTCGTTATTAAAATCGGCTTCAATGGTCTCTACTACACCCGGAACATCAAACTGCTCATTGTTGGCCATTTTAAGGAGTACATTTTTTGTGGTTTCTGATTTTGCCTTTTTGACATAATCGAGATATTCAGCTTCAGGAACGTTGAAATAAACCCACATCCGGCTGTTATCAGAAAGAGTAGTGAGCAATTCACCCTCTTCAATCAGACTTCCAATACGTTTTTGAAAGCGGTCCATTATGCCATCGAAAGGAGCACGTATTTCAGTGAAGCCTAAATGAGCTTCTGCCAGGGCCAGCTCAGCCTTTGCTTTGTCGAGTGTGGCTTTTGCAAGTGCCAGTTCATTTGGCGATACCACATTATTGTCGGCGAGGCTTTTGGTATTTTTGTACTCGATCTCAGCAAAATTCATTTCTGCTTTTGCTTTCGCCACCTCGGCCTGGTAAATAAGCGGCATGATCTTGAACATCAGCTGACCCTTCTTTAAGAATTGTCCCTCGTCTACATAAATGGTCTGAAGAAAGCCCCGTTCCTGTGATCTGATTTCAATATGATTAATAGATTGGATCTGGCTTACGTACTCCTTATAAAGGAAAGTATCTCTTTCAACTGGGCTGGTCACCAAAAACTTAGTTTCCATTTCCTTTTTGTGCTCCTGGGTTGTGCAGCTAGTATAAATTAATAGTGATAACAAACAATTGAGAATGAATATCCTCTTCATAATAATTTTGATTTAAGTTAATTAACAGGAAGATCCAGCCAGCAGACCGGACGAACAGATAAGTTTTCTGACACGAGATATCCCGCACAGAAGAAATAATGAGAAATTAATTAACTAAGAGAGAAAGGTTCGCCAGGCGTGGTATAGGATAAAAAGAGGAACTTTAGCCTGTTTGTGGTTTAAGTTTAAAACCGATAAAAATGAATCTGATCTGAATGATTTATATAATTCTGGTTCAAATGAACTGGTCCAGTAGAGTTTGTTTTCATCTTCCTCCTTATCCTCATTCAGCCAGTCCTTATGCGCCGTTTCAAAAGGCAGATGGGATGGGCTATGGATGGTATTGGATGAAAAAGCGGTTTGATGAATTGAGCTGATACGCTGAATCCGATTTTCATTAGCCTGGGTATGGGCAGTCTGTCCGAAAAAGTAAAAAAGTGCAAGAAAAGCAATTATGCCGTATTTCAAATTTGTACCCATGGACAAATGAAAATGACTATAGACCTTTAGAATCTTGCTTTTTGTAAACATTCCTTCGGTGAAAATACAAAAGAATTCTATATCCAAAAATAAGTTCTTGAATTTTAGGCAAATGCATGTATTTTTTTACAAGAAGAACCCTTATTGTGAATTATTCACCGATCCATAAGCTAAACAGATAGTGTATATGACATGATATAGAAACATGGATACCCTATAGTAGAAAAACTCATAGTAAACGCATACAAAACACTAGGTAAACATAGTTGTATCAGGGTTTGCCCAGTGTTTACTTAGTGTATATTAAAAGTTAAATTTCAATTTTTATTGAATTATTCTTATATTCAATACAGACATAAACCATAGTATTATGGCAAGATTGATCAATGGCATCAACGGACCCTTCATAGGAAAGGCAGGATCTGTGATTGGTTATACCGTAAATGGTGTAGGGTATATGAAGGGCCTTTATAAAAAAAGGACCAAAAAACCCAAGGAAGGAGAGATCCTTAACCGCAAGAAATTTGCAGCTGCCCATGCCTGGCTCCTGCCTCTTTTAGATTTTGTCAGGGTAGGATTCAAGGGTTATAATGAACGATTTCAGGGTTTTGCAGCAGCCAAATCGTGGCTTTTGAAGAATTGCATGCAGGTAATTGATGGGGAGATCCGGATTGATCCGGCTCTTGTAAAAATCAGTTCAGGGGATTTACCCCTTCCAGAAAATATACAATGCAGCCTGCAGGGACCGAACACTTTAAGAATTAGCTGGACCCCAAAAAGGGAACGGGGCTTTTTATATGATCAGGCCATGGTATTGGCTTACCGACTGGAATTCGGTCCATATGGTCAACTTTTAGCTGGTGACAGAACTTCAGGTGAAGTACTTGTACCTGTTGACCCCTCGCCAGAGCCCTATCATGTTTACCTGGCCTTTATTGCTGCCGACCGGAGCAGGCAATCGGATAGCGTGTATTTGGGGGAGTTTTGGGTTAGAGAATCTTAAGAGGAGGATTTTACAAATCACTGGTTTCCAGTAAAAGCTTATATTGATTTGTACGGTAAACTTACGTACATTTGCCATAAGAATTAAAAAAGAATTATTAGAAGAAAATATCTCAATAAAATGGCAACAGTAATTAACGATAGAATAGATGTTCGCATTAGCAAAGAACAAAAGGAGTTAATTAAGTATGCATCTGAATTAAGCGGATTTAAGAGTCTTTCTGAATTTATTGTTTTTCATATCCAGGCGCAGGCAAACCAAATCATAAAGGATAGCAATACCATTCTACACACGATTGAGGATAAAAAGATATTTTTAGAAGCATTATTAAATCCACCAGCTCCCAATGATGCACTTAAGCAGGCTCGTTTAGATTATTTAAAATTTAAGGAGAGCGAAAAAAGTGGAAATAGTACTCCTTGAAAAGCACCATAATCGGGAAAGTTTTAACAGCAACAACCTGCTTTTAGATGAATACATCAAAAAGCAAGCCTCACAGGATGTTAAGAGAGTCCTATCAGCTTGCTACGTTTTAACAGATAATGAATGCAAAGTTTTAGCCTATTATACCCTTTCAAGTAATTCTATTCCACGGGAAGGTTTACCCGAAGAATTGCTGAAAAAGCTCATACTTCCACCAAGCTACCAAAACCTACCGGCCATCATGTTAGGCAGACTCGCAGTTGATCAGGAACACAAAGGAAAAGGTTATGGTAAGTTCCTTTTACAGGATGCCTTTGAAAAGTGTCTGCTCGCCGCAGATTCCATTGGAAGCCTGGCCATCATCGTCGACCCGATAGATGATTCCGCGGCAGCATTTTACAAAAAGTACGGTTTTATCCATTTGGAAGGCAGTTCAAGGATGTTTATTCCAATGAAAACAATCAGAGAACTTATTAACCCATAGAATATAATTTTTCCTAAAATTGATTATGCGATAATGAATTACACATTGGGTTTCAAAAAGCGGAAAAAGCTTTTTGCCGCCCATAATTAATTGATTATTATTATAGTATGAAACCATCATGATTTTTCCAATCACACAGATGAATGAATAAAATCATGATAGCTTCATCGCCTTTAAAAAACAAAAATATATAGATGAAAAACATACTATACCCCTTATTCAGAAATGCGCTTCTGATCTTATTTATAAATAGCCTGATTGGTACTGTTTTCGCGCAAACCGCAGCTATAAGCATTGATGCAGCTAAGTACAGCACGCTGCAGCAGGCTGTGGATGCTCTCCCGGCCAGTGGAGGTATTGTCAATATTCCTCCGGGGAATTATGAGATAACAAAACCTCTTTTGCTTAAGACAGAGAATACCCGTCTTGTAGGTTCAGGTGGTTCAACGCATCTGATCAATAAGAACACTTCCGGTGAGCCGGCTATTATTGTAGGTTCTGGCAAGGGCCAATTGTTCAGGCTTGAGTTGAGTGGTTTTCGCATAAGTGGTAATCCTAAGAGCGGCGATGGAATTTACATGGAAAAGGTACAGGAGTTAATGATCACAGATATGACGATCGATTATAACGGGGGTCATGGAATTAACATGAAAGACTGCACGGAAAACCCAAGAATTGCAAATTGTAACCTGAACTATAATTCAAAAGCTGGTATAAACATTGACGGAGGACACGATATCGTCGTAAGTGGAAACCAGTTTGAAGAAAACCAGGATGCACTGCGGATTAAGGATGGCTTTAACCTGACCATGACAGGTAATAATATTGATGATCATCTCAGGCATGGCATTGTAGTAGAGAATACTTATGGCTCAATAATTTCGAGTAATATGATTGAGGAGTGCCAGGGGACTGCCATTATCCTGACGGCACCTGTTACTCCTGCCAATCGTTTTTGTTATGGAATTACTATTAGCGCGAATGTTATTGCACATCATTTAGGCGGTGGTATCGAGTTGAACAACGCCTGGGGATGTGCGGTCTCGGCCAATACCTTTACCCTGGTCCATAACTTTTCTATTCTGGCCGGGCCCGGTACCGGAGGTATTACAATTACCGGCAATAACTTTAGCAATAGTCGGGGCAAGCTGGGCGCCCGTAATGAGAAAAACCCCTTCACATTTGATGTAGGTTCCGGTGTAATTTTAAAGGGTGCTTCAGATATCACGATCTCGGGTAATTTCTTTGGCAAGCTTACAACGGAAGCAATTAAAGCCGACGATACAAGCAGCGGCATCCTTGTTAGCGGAAACCTCCTGACTGAACTGAATCAGGGTGCTCAGGAAGGTAAAAAAGCGATTGATTTGGGCGGGGCGAAAGATGTTATGGTGAAGGATAATTTGATTAGGAAGTAAGGTCAGGGGGCTTTGGTTAAATGGCTTAATGGGGTAGAGCTTTAAATTCATTTAAGGAGTCAAAAGACTCCTTGCCATTGGACAATCCGTAGAGGCGCTTCGCTAAACTCTACGGACAGTAGGTTTAATAGCTGTTGTGCTAAAAAATCAATTTTCGTAATCGCTGGAAACTCTATGGACAGTGGGGCTTTTAAGTACCTAGTTTCAAAATAGTTCCCGGTACGAAGCTCATTAAGGATCATTACCAAATATAACCAATTACCTTTTACATCTTAATTGACATATATTTAAGTACAGATTACTAAAATGAAAATAATCGTTATAATATTCTTAGCCATGATAAACCCTTTTGCAGCTGCTGCACAAGATCAACTGACCCAGAACTTTCTAGCCCGAACCTTTATGCTAAAGTACGGATCGGGAACAGCTTCTGGATTTCTAATCCGATATAAAAATTTAGATTATTTGGTCACTGCTAAACACATTTTTGGAAATGACGATAAGCGAGGCTTATTAGTTAATATAGGCAAGGGTTGGCACAAAATAGAGGGCAAGATATACTACCATACCAATAAGCAGATTGACATCGCGGTAGTTAAAGTATCAAATATAACCGTCGATAAAGAAGGAATCGAATTAGAAGATTATAGTGTTGCGTTAGGGGAATGGGCCTATTTTCTTGGGTTCCCCTATGGCTTATCCACAGACGATAACAGTAACATCAATGCAGGAATTCCCATGCCATTTATCAAAAGAGCTGCATTATCATCGATGAGTACTACAGGTAGCGCGATTACACTTGTACTTGACGGACACAATAATCCGGGGTTCTCCGGCGGACCAGTAATAATCAAAAATCTTAAAACGAATAAGCCTACAATTGCGGGAGTTATTTCAGGTTATATACCTCAAACAAATAAGTTAGTAACTCCCGCTGGTACATGGGATTATTCTGAAAACTCGGGTATCATCATCGCCTATGGCACAAAACATGTTATCGAAATAATCGACGAGATTAGGTAGTTTCCTCTCCTGTCCGTAGTCTTAAGCGCAGCGAGACTACGGATTATCCAATAAACAGGAGTCTTAGACTCCGTTTCTATACCCACAGCTGTCAGTCGTGCTTCTATTTTTGTATGTGACATCACTCCTATTATTCGGATAATATCCTGTAGAGCTCAAGATTTAAATAATAATGTCCTCCTTCTATAGATCTACGCTCCAAAATCCCCAGCTCAGTTAATTTGTTCAAGTAATTTCTCGCTGTTTTTTCAGCATATAATTTAGCATCTTCAAGATGTTTTACTTTAGTAAATGGTTGTGTAAAAATCAGATCAACTAATCGATCAGGCCTCCTGATATCCTTATGCTTCACTACCTCCTCCATTATTGCTTCTTTTGTGGCCAGAATATCATTGATTTTATCATAGGTAATATTGGAAGTAACTTCCATTGCTTTTAAAATGTACAATATCCATTCTTTCCATCTTCCTCTTTGTGAAACACCACCTAACAAATTATAATAATCATCCTTATGTTCAATAATATAGCGACTTAAAAACAATATGGGATAATCAAGTAAGCCCATTTTGGTAAGATAATGAATATTGAATATTCTACCTGTTCTTCCGTTTCCATCACGAAAAGGGTGAATAGCTTCAAACTGAAAGTGTCCGATAGCCATTTTAATTAATGGATCTGTTTTATCATCTACATTATTCAGAAATTGGATCAGATTCTGAAGTTTCTGCTCCACAATCCCATCTCCTCTTGGGGGTGTATAAACAATTGTTCCTGCATTCAAACCAGACCCACCTTGCTTAATTACTGTGTTTAAAAACGCAGGTCTTATTCCATCACTTACCTGATTAATTTCCTGATAGATATTGATGAAATAGTTTTGATCAAATCCAGGGAGTTTTGATAGATAATGATAACCTGCCCATAGTGCTTCACGGTATCTCAGAACTTCTTTTGAGGCACCTTGTGGCATTTGATATTTCTGATCACTGTAAGCTTTATAAAGTTCATCGTCTGTAGTAAAAATATTCTCTATAGCACTCGAAGCCTTCGCCTCTTGTAAACTTATGGTATTTATTAGTAATCCCTGGTTAGGGATAGCTATACTTCTGCCTTGTAATCTAGCTAATGATGCCCTGGATAAGACCAATTGCTCAAAAATATCTATGTCCTTATAAAGCTCTTCCGCAATTGGAAGCTCTGGCATGTCATTCCATGGCTTTGTCCTATCAGGGTTTACTTTATAACTTTCTTGCATATTCAAAGATAACAACCTAACGGTAAAAAATCAAATATTTACCGTTTATAAGAATTTTGACGGAAAAACAATGATTCATGAAGCTTCTTACGGTAAAAAATAGAATATCTACCGTTAACTGAATATTAGACGGTAGAGCCATAGCTCCACTGTCCGTAGTCTTAAGCGCAGCGTGAAACAGATTATAAAATAAGCCGGAGTCTTGTACTCCGTTTCTTTACCAAAACAACCAAGCCCGACAATTCGTAACAGGATTTCTAACCTCCGATAGTTATCAGGGCCACCGTTAAGTAAGAGACACTTCAATAAAATCACAATAGTAAATTACCATAAACCTTGAAAATCAATTTTGCATATCGATGGAAACTATGCGAATATTGTGAATGGTGGGAGCAATTGGCACTTTTCATTTTGGAATAATTTAGAGGAAACTTTAAGTTCATCTTTAATTATAACATAGTTATTAAGTCTATAAAGACTTAATAACATTATAAAAATAATTTAAAATCGTTAAATTAACATCTTTGCTTAGCAGGCAATAAATAGCACTGAATGAAAAAAGGTATTATCCCTAATAATGAGGAAGAACGGTTAAAGGCCCTGAAAAGCTACGAAATACTCGATTCTTTAAGTGAAAAAGAGTTTGACAGAATTACCGAACTCGCTTCTTTGATATGTGAAGTGCCTATTTCATTAATATCACTGATAGATAAAGACCGACAATGGTTCAAATCAAAAGTTGGTTTAGGTGTAAACGAAACCTCCAGAGATCTTGCATTTTGCAAATATGCCATCCTGGAAAATCAAATTTTTGAGGTCGAAGATGCCACAAAGGATGAGCGCTTTAATAGCAATAGTTTAGTCACAGATGACCCAAATATACGCTTTTATGCAGGGCAACCGCTGATTGACCCTAATGGCTATGCCTTAGGAACATTATGTGTAATTGATAGAAAACCGAATAAACTCAATAAAAACCAAAAGAGGGCATTAACTTTATTGGCCGATGAAGTGATGGCATTAATCATCGAGAGAAGGCAGAAGGTAGAGCTGAAAAATTTTGAAAGTCTATTCAATCTTTCTAATGATTTGATTTGTGTAGCAGGCACAGATGGTTTTTTCAAAAAGATAAATCCCGCATTTGAAAAAATCTTGGGCTGGGATAATAAAACCTTGCTCACTACTTCCTTTTTTGACCTCGTACATCCGGATGATATTCAAATCACCCAAAAAGAAATCCAAAGTCTGGCTGAGGGAAAAAATACAATCAACTTTACGCATCGATTTCGTTCGAAAAACGGCAGCTACAAAATATTGCAATGGGTAGCTACACCTGAGCCATTAACCGGTAGCCTTTTCGCCATAGCCCGTGACGTTTCAGAAGAAAAACTAAAAGAAAAACAATTAGTATTAAGCGAAGAACGAGCCAGGGCATTTTTTGAAAACTCACAGGGTTTCATGTGTACGCATGATCTGAACGGAAATTTTAAATCTGTAAATGGTGCCGGGGCAACCATTCTGGGCTATTCCAGAGAGGAGATTTTAAATCTTAGTCTCTTTGATATTATTCCATCCACAAGAAAAGACTTTTTAAATCGCTATCTCGAAGAGATACAGCTTCAAGGCTATTCAAAAGGACAAATGGTCACCCAGCATAAGGATGGCACTTTCCGCTTCTGGTTATACAACAACATCCTCGAAAAAGGTATTGATGGTGAAAGTTATGTAATAGGAAATGCCGTAGATATTACCGAAAGGCATCGCCTTGAGGAGGATTTGCGAAAAACCAAGGAGACACTTGAACAAACGAACCGGGTTGCTCGTGTTGGAGGCTGGGAATTAGATGTACAGAATCAAAAAGTGATTTGGACAGCTATTACTAAAGAAATTCATGGTGTTCCGGCTGATTATGAACCAGTATTAGAACAAGGGATTAACTTTTATAAAGAAGGAAGCAGTCGGGATAGTATAATAGAAGCTGTAAACAATGCCATTAACAAAGGCGAACACTGGGATTTGGAACTTCAGATTGTGACTTTTACCGGTACGGAATTATGGGTCAGGGCCATTGGTACAGCAGAGTTCGAGAATGACAAGTGTAAACGAATATATGGCACCTTCCAGGACATCGATGAGGCAAAAAAGGCCGAGATAGAAGTACGAAACTCCCGTAAACTACTCAATGATGTGCTGCAAGCAGCTTCGGAGATCAGTATCATCGCTACAGATGTTAATGGTCTGATTATGGTTTTTAATAAGGGCTCTGAAAAGCTTTTGGGATATACGGCAGAGGAAATGGTTGGAAAACAAAGCCCCGCTATTATTCATTCGCCTGATGAGGTGGAAATGCGTGGCAAGGAATTGAGTGAACAATTGGGTTTCCCGGTAGAGGGTTTCCGAATTTTTGTTCAACAGGCAGAAGTTATGGGATCTGAGCAGAGGGAATGGACCTATATCAAAAAAGACGGTTCAAAAAGAACGGTTTCGCTGGTGGTCACTGCAATCAGGGATATTAATGATGAGATAAATGGTTATTTAGGAATCGCAACTGATATTACCGAAAGAAGAGCTACTGAGCGTGAGCTTATTGTTGAAAAAGCAAGGCTTTCATCTTTTGTAAAGTACACTCCCGCCGCAGTTGCCATGCTGGATAACGACATGCGTTTTATTGCTGTTAGTAACCGCTGGCTTGAAGATTATAATTTAAAAGGTAAGGATATCATCGGCGCATCTCATTACGAAGTCTTTGAAAATATTGATGAAGAGAGAAGGGCGCGCCACCTCAGGATTTTACAAGGGGCTATCGAAAAGAAAGAGGAAGACAGGTACCGGTTAAAAGGCGAAAGCGAAGACCAATATGTCACCTGGGAAATGCGTCCATGGTACCAATTTGATGGTAAAGTCGGAGGTATCATGATTTTTACTCAAAATATAACCTCCATTATACGTCAACGGGAAGAGCTTAAAGTTGCAAAGTTACGTGCTGAAGAAGCAAATGTGGCTAAATCTGAGTTTTTGGCAAATATGAGTCACGAAATAAGGACTCCATTAAACGGGGTGATAGGTTTTACTGACCTGGTCATGAAGACAACGCTGAACGAAACACAGAGCCAATACATCAGCATTGTTAATCAGTCTGCAAATGCATTGCTAAGCATTATAAATGATATTCTCGACTTTTCGAAGATCGAAGCAGGCAAACTGGAACTTGATGTAGAAAAATGCGACTTATATGAACTAAGTTGTCAGGCTACTGACATCATTACCTACCAGGTGCAAACCAAAGGGTTGGAAATGTTACTGAATATCCCACCTGACTTGCCACGCTTTATCTATGCAGATTCTGTGAGAATTAAACAAATCCTGGTGAACCTTTTGGGCAACGCCTCCAAATTTACTGAGAAGGGTGAAATAGAATTAAAGATTGAAAAAATTGGCGACAAGGGAGACCAATCCACCATGCGCTTTGCAGTAAGAGATACCGGTATCGGCATCAAGCCAGAAAAACAACAAAAGATTTTTGAGGCCTTTTCGCAGGAAGACAGCTCAACAACCAAGAAGTACGGTGGTACCGGGCTCGGGTTAACAATATCAAATAAACTTCTTGGCTTAATGGGCAGTAAACTGAAGTTAAAGAGCACACCAGGCCTAGGCAGCACCTTTTATTTTGATGTGTCTTTTGTTTCAGAACAAGGAGAAGCGATTGAATGGGAAAATCTAAATCAAGTTGAAAATGTACTCGTAGTTGACGACAATGAAAATAATCGGGATATTATTTCTGCGATGTTATCACTTAAAAACATACATACGACAAAGGCTTCAAATGGCTTTGAAGCAATACAATTAATGACGCAAGAGAAAAGGTATGATGCGGTAATTATGGATTACCATATGCCGATTATGGATGGTCTTGAAACAATCAGGAAGATCAGACAGAACTTTTTTAGTACAGGTGCTGAACTTCCAATCATTTTGCTTCATAGTTCATCAGACGATGGCAAAATAATTAAAGAATGTGATGAACTTGAAGTAATCTACCGTCTGGTTAAGCCTTTAAAAATGCAGGATATCTATCATGCTTTGTCACGCTTGCGCCAGAAAGATTTAAAAATAAATAAAGTACCTGATACAGAACAGCAACCTTCTCTTGACACGTTTAGCGTATTGATTGCAGAGGACAATACAGTAAATATGCTGCTTGCCCGAACAATCATTAAAAAAATTACACCTAATGCAACTATCCTGGAGGCAAAGAATGGAGAGGAAGCGCTTGCCCATTGTAGGAGGCAATTACCAGATATTATTTTGATGGATATACAAATGCCCGGAATGAACGGTTATGAAGCAACCAGCCATATCCGAAATATCAGTTCTCACAGGCATATTCCAATAGTTGCCCTTACTGCCGGAAATATAAAAGGGGAAAAAGAAAAATGCATTGCTGCTGGCATGGATGATTTTGTGGCAAAACCAATAGTTGAAAATAATGTCGTAGCTATTTTTAACAAATGGCTGGATCTCGGTCAGGAAGATGGGATAAACCTAAATCAGGATTTTGAAGTTGAGGAATTGCAACATTTCAATATAAACAAACTTAAAGGTTATATAGGGGATGATGATTCCATAATGAGGGAGGTACTGAGCCTGGTTTGTACAGAATTGAAGGCAACAAAACTGTCTATTGCAGGCTATATTACAGCTCTAGATCTACCGGGTTTGAATAGTGTTGGTCACAAACTTTACGGCACAGCTGCATCTTCGGGCTTGTATAAATTATCTGTAATGGCTAATCAGCTTGAAAAATTGGATGTTTTTGAACTCTCTAATGTTTCCGTACTGAGTGAAGAAATAAAAAATGAAATTGACTTGGTGTTACAGATGATCGAAAACATCCAGTAAAACCATACTTATCTACCTGTATGCATTAAAATCATGACTTCAATTTGCCAATAAAATGAAGTCTCAGATCTCCAGCTCAAACTGACCATGTCCAACAAACAAAAAAGCCCGACACTTTCGTATCAGGCTTTGTACCCAGCGCCGGAGTATATATAATTAATTCGCCCTTCTCATTTCTTATATAAAAATGCCTTTAATACGCTTTTAAGTTAAAATTTAATTTAAACTGAGCAAAAGTAAGATAATAAAAAGAAAAAAAATCCGTCCCCTATTCCGTCCCCTAATTAATTTTAGTATGTTTAATAAATTATTTAGACATGTTCAGAAATCTATTTAAATCATTGTTTAATGTACCTAAACAAAATCCTTCTAAAGAAACTGTTGTTGTACCAAATAATCAAAATAATAACCAAACATCTTTGAAGATTTGGAATCAAGATTCCCCAGTTTGTCCTTACTGTACTACATCTCTTAATGCCTGGCCTCAAAGAAAAAGAAAGTGCCCCAACTGTAAAGAGGAAATTTATATAAAAAAAGATCCCACAAGTAATAAATGGAGTATAGTTACTAAACAAACATTAGAAGTTTGGGAGAAACTTTGGCAAGAAAAATATTTTGAAAATCGTTGGCTAAGACATTTAGAGCAATTTAATGTTACACGATCAGACTTAGAACGACTTAAAAACCTAAATAAGCTATCCACTAGAGTGGAAATACCGGTGAAACTGACCACCCTAAACCGGAGCAAACTGACCACCTAAAAGGCTGGCGTAGACTTCCCAATTTTGCTGGCGAAGATTTTCAGTTCAGTGCTGATCTTGTGTGATAAAAATAGATTTATTTGTTCA
>NZ_JAUYSS010000040.1 GCF_030695525.1 Daejeonella sp.
TACAAAAAGAACATCCACCCGTGTACGTAACCGTATAAAAATCTTAACTTGGTTTATTGAATGTAATTTCTGTAAAAATTTTTTATGTCAGACTATATTAACCGCAGAAAATTTGTTGCCAGATCAGCATTATCTGCTGCCGGACTCCTGGTATCTGAGCAAATTATGGGCATACCCAGGTCTGCTTGTTCAGAAAATGCAATGAGTGTGGAAAATCCGGCCAAACCGTACAATCTGATGAAGGATGTGATGAACTATCGGAAACTTGATTCGCATGTTCACGCGCACCTCTTTGATGGTGGTCCGGAGGGAAATATTTCTTTTGCCAACCGTTTGGGAATAGACAGGATGTATGTTTCATTACCGGCTTATAGTGGGGAGGGGACGCCCAAAGAATTCAGGTCCTATAATGATTTAATGCTGAATTGCATGAAGCAGTATCCAGACCGTTTGATTGGACAGTTTACTCTGAATGCTATTTATCAGAAAGAGTCACTAGAAGAAATAAAACGCTGTGTGGATATGGGTATGGTTGGATTAAAGGTTTATACTCAGTTAAAAATCAATGATCCATTGTTTTATCCAATCATAGAAAAGATGATCGATCTAAAGATGATCATCCATATGCACGCCTATGCCCAACTTGGACTTGGAGGTTATAGAATGAAGTATGATACCGGTATCAGGCCGAACACATCGATACCGGAAGATTTCGTAGAAATAGCTAAAAAGTACCCTGAAGCAATGTTCCAGTATGCGCATATTGGGGGCGGGGGCGACTGGGAATATGCATGTAAAATGTTTGCAAAATATCCAAATATTTATGTGGATACTTCGGGAAGTAATAATGCAGAAAATATGGTTGATTTTGCGGTAAAGTGCATGGGAGAAGATCGCGTTTTCTTTGGATCGGATAATTGCTATTACCAAAGTGTTGGAAAGATCCTGGCAGCCGATCTTACAGAAGTACAGAAGAAAAAGGTTTTTTTTGATAATTACAATGCTATATTAAAAAAATCAGGACGAAATGTTGATTGATATTAATGCCTACGTCGGCCATTGGCCATTTATGCAGCTCAAGCATAATACTTGTGATGCCCTCCATGAACGAATGAATAAATTTGGGGTGGATATTTCGGTAATCAGCAACCTGAATGGGATTTTTTATAAAAATACACAGTCAGCAAACGAAGAATTATTCGGGGAAATCAAATCCAAAGCTAAATTCCGGGATCGTTTTATTCCATTTGCTGTCATTAACCCTATTTATGCCGGCTGGCGGGATGATCTGGATTTTTGCATTAACAAGTTTGGGTTTAAAGGAGTAAGAATTTATCCTAAATACCATGATTTCGAAATTCTGGATCCTGCATGTATTGAACTTGTAAAGCGGGTTCGTGATTATGGATTGCCAGTTGCTTTTAATTTCAGGATGGTCGATAGCCGGCAACGTTCCTGGATCGATACAGCTTATGTAAAGGATAATGTGATCAGGGAATGGAATTTCAAGAATATTCTACCAATAATAAAAGCAGTTCCCGACGCAAAATACATGATTCTGAACTTTGCGAATGCAGCAGCGCTGAATGCTGAGGAAATGACACTGGTTAAGAATGCTGATCTCTTATTTGATACTTCAGGCAGGACGATAACTAATATGTCTGATTTTCTGAAAATCTATGGATTCGATAAGTTTGCATTCGGTACCCATTCACCGATTCTGGATTATCTGACAGGATTACTGCGAATTGAATCATTAGGTCAGGAAGAAGCGGATGATGCATTGAAAGAAATGTTAAGGTTTGGAAATGCTAAAAAAATATTATCTATATAATTGTTTATCAGTAAATTATTTTTATATACCTAAATTAATTATTTATATAAAATGATCTTTAAAAATCGAATTAATCCGGGAATTATCTATGTATTAACACTTTTTTTTACTGTTAACTTGATTCCAATTGTCAAAGCGCAGGAAAGGATTGCAGACTGGATTCTGGAAACTCCAAATGCCGCATGGCAGGCAAGGGATTCACAGGGAGAACTGGTGTATAAAAACCAGCTCTGGATATTTGGAGGCTGGTTTAATTCTCAGGAAGCACCGCCACGTGACGTTTGGAGTTCTTCTGATGGTAAAATCTGGAAAATGCATACAGATTCAGCGCCCTGGATCCATAGCGATCTGTCGATGTCTATAACTTTCAAAAATAAAATGTTTATGATGGGGGGATGGTATAATGGACGTCTGAAAGGCCATTCGGCAAGTAATATGGTATGGTCATCAAAAAATGGATATTACTGGAAGCTCGAAACCAATCAGGCGGCATGGTCACCGAGAATTGCCTCTGCTATAGTTGAATTCAAAGGGAAACTATGGATAATAGGTGGAACTGAGAATTACTATTTTGGAGATCAAACTAGTCTTAAAAATGATGTCTGGTATTCTTCAAACGGCCGGGACTGGAAACTGGCCACTGCAGATGCTGGCTGGTCGCCACGGGCTTATCATCAGGCCGCTGTTTTAAACGGAAAAATTTATGTGTTTGGAGGTGGGAATTATGTTCCTGAGTATCATGCCAAAAATGATGTTTGGAGCTCTGAAGATGGTATTCACTGGACAAAACTGAGCAGTGCTGCACCCTGGCATGAGCGTTTATGGTTTTCATCGGTAGTCTATCGCGGTAGGATATGGGTACTAGCCGGATGGTCCAATAACCCATATAAGAATCATTCTGATGTTTGGAGCAGCAAAGATGGAATTACCTGGGAAGAGTTTAAATCAGAAAATGTCTGGAAAGGCCGTCATGAGCAATCAGCTTTTGTATTTCAGGATAAAATTTGGGTAGCAGGGGGTATGACACCACCATTGGTTAATGATGTTTGGTCGTTGAAATTACCGGAAGACTGGAGGTAGGAGTTCTTTAAGCTGAAAGCAGAAAGCAAAAAGCAAGTAACTGACCTTAAAGTACCATGATTATCGAATTTTCAATGAACCAATATATTGCTGCAACTGACAACAGATAACCGGCAACTATTTAAGCTTTTCTGGAAAACCCACTAATTATTTCATTTGAAGTAACCGTGTACTGACCATACATTTCGAAAAATAGTAAGGCTCCATTGGTTTGGAGTAAACCAGCCTGTGTTTCTCTTGATTCCATTCCGGTAGTGCAATCCCGGATTACACTTACCTGATATCCCCGATAATTCATTTGTAATACACCGTAATCTCTGGTAATCAAACATGCGTTTGTATTAAAGCCGCCAAAAAACAGGAACAGTATACCTTTTTGTTTGCAGTAACGATGTAATTCTTCTCCATAGGCAACAACTGCCTCCTTATTCACAGGTACAACTTTAGGGTGAAAGGTCAGCGGTGTAAGTGCATTACGCTCGGCATCTTTTGGTGTAGAAGGACGTCTGTATGAATTATATGGGCCGCTTAGATTTCGAAATTCTTTGGGTGGCCAGCTATCAGGAACAGGTTTTAACTCGGCCTCTGTCATTAGATTAACCCAGTTTGGATGTGTTTTTGCGACCTGAGGTGATGGACAATGGATTACTTCCATTCCGTACTCCCTGCAACTCTTTAAAAGTGGGACATATTTTTCATTTATAATCTTTTCGGCCCTTTCTTCGGGTTCCTTAAGATAGTGCCGCTGCCAGACATCAAGTAAAACCAGTGCACATTGAGAAACCGGTATATTCCAGTCGAGAATGGCCTGTTTGGTGTTAAGCTCCAGCCATTCTTCTCCTTCATCCACTATCCAATTATGAAATCTGGGTTTAACATGAAGTTTTTCATTACTGATTGAATGTTCCGCCGTATTAAGCCTTTCTTCCGCAATAACAGGAATCGTTGTTCCAATTCCTAAAGCGGTTCCAAGTCCACCCAGTGAAGTTTTTTTAATAAAATCGCGTCTTGATGTATCTTTTGCAGTCATAATTATCAATGATCAATTTGAATTTACTAAATCTTTCTATAAAAGCCAATCCTGTCTTATTTAGATGCTGAAGAAATCGCTTTCATTTTGCGTTCCCATCTTAACAACTCTGCTGTAAAAGCAAGATTTTCTTGAGCCCTGTTCAAATAAGTCTTGCGGATCTCATGATATACTTCCGGATTAAAAGCGGCCAGCTCCAGCCATCCATGAAGTATAGGGAAGTAGGCAGCGTGATCGCCTCCTTTACCATCCACCGCCCGCCGTATCCCGCTTCTGTCGGGGAGAATCACATTCTTAAGCAGGGTATTTGAAAACCTCATGATATCCTCTTTAGTAAAAACTATCCCCGCACGTTTAGAAGCAATTACCATCGCAATATCAAGCACTCCATGTGAACTGTCCTCCACATTTGGTGAACCTTTATACACCATAACATTTGAAGAAAGCATATCTTCAGGTTTCCAACCGGTGGTAGTCATTGGTTCATACCAGTAGGTCCATACATACAGATCTGAATCCTGATTGTACTGTAAGCGGTTTTTCAGCAGGTTTGCCATCTTTTCAGAACGCTCGAGATACTCCTTTTTACCAGTTAACCGATATAAGGCAAGTTGAGAACTGGTATGCATACCCAGAAAGTTGATAGGTTGTCCGACATTATCAGCCGGAAATGACTCTCCTCTTTCACAGGTTAAATAATAGCCTTCACCCTGATTCGGGCCATTTCGCCATAAGCGGGCCGATGCATCCCGGTAGGATTCCTCGGCAGCTTTTATGAAACGACTGGCAGCAGGGAGGAGTTCTTCTAATTCACTTTTTTGTCTTGCGAATTCTGCAAGTCTGAGCAGGGGGTTGTAAATTATACCCAGGTAGCCTGAATAAGCAAGTGGTATAGGCTCTAAGGTGATACTTTGTTTAACAGGAACTGATGATCCTGTGACTTTAACCCGGATGAGGTTTGATTTAATATCAACGAAATCTCCGGCACGGGTCGTATAAGGTGATAATGGATCATTCACTATTTTTTCAATGAACCGTTCATCATACGGATTCATGCTCAGATTCGAAAATGTTTCAGTTCGTTTAAAAAAACTGTTGCTTAATCTTAAATCGAAACGTCTTGACTCTGAATCAGGAATTAATTCGATAATAGTCAGATTATTGTTGGAGGAAGGGGTGGAGCGTATATTGATTGAAATTTTTCCAAAAACATCCAGTAGTTCTCCTTTTGCAACAACATATTTTAATCCCATGCTCCACGCCGGTCGGCTTTTTCCCGAACCATCGCTTACTCCACGAATGTCATCACGATGGCTTAGCATACGTTCACCCCGGCGTGCAACTTCCTTCAGATAAGCAGGATCATCGGTAGCCTCATACATATCCACAAGGGTTTCAAGGGTGGCAGCTTCGCCCCATGCCAAAGCACTACCGTCGGGTCTGGCATCCCATGGGTCTGCTTTGGGAAGCTTAGAGATCAGAAAATCTGCCCGGTATCTGCTTATTTCCAATGAATCGGTTTTTATAATTGAGTTTATCCTCTTTCCGGAAGCTATAAATGGGATAACTAACATTAAAGAAATAAATAATATATTTTTCATATAAGGGATTGCTATTCTACAGCATTTAATAGGCTTTGTTTTTTAAGTTTTAATTACGGGTACGTTAACGAATATATAAAAAAAATGAAATGTTTCCTATAATTTGATTTGAAAAGCCATTGATAAAAGTTATTATTGTGTAAGACATACACTATAAAATATTTTTGATATTATATGAAAAAGCGAGTTACTGAACTTACGGGAGTAAAAGAAATTGCAAGGAGAGCGAATGTTTCAATAGCTACCGTCGATCGCGTACTTCATAACAGAAAAGGGGTTTCTAAACAGACTAAAGAAAAGATTCTTAGCATAATAGAAGAATTAAATTATGAACCTAACCTGCTTGCTCAAAGACTAGCTTCCCGAAAAACACTCCGTTTAGCGACACTGGTACCTGAAATTTCAAAGGAAACCAGTTTTTGGGAGGCCCCATTGAAAGGTATAGAGCAGGCTGATAAGGAAATCAAACAATTCGGAATTATAATTGATAAATATTTTTACGATCAGAATAAGATTGAATCGTTTGTAGAGCAAACAAAGATTATTCTTGAAAGTAAACCCGATGGGATTTTACTGGCACCTTCATTTATTGAGGAGTCTGTCAGTTTTACAGATAAGTGCCGGGAATTAAATATTCCTTATGTTCTGATTGATTCAGATCTTCCAAATGGTGGCAGCCTGAGTTATATCGGTCCAAATCTATATCATAGCGGCTACCTTGCTGCCCATTTGGTGAGTTATCTGGTAAAAAATGGTGAAAAAATACTCATAGTAAATATATCCAGGGAGATTGATAATCATCACCATCTATTAAAAAAGGAAGAAGGATTCAGGGCTTATTTTAACAAGCATAATATGCCTGATTCAATAATAAAAATCGATATCAGGGATACTGATCTTAAATCAATTGAAAAGTATCTGAGCAAAATATTTATTGAACATACTGATATAAAGATTGTTTTTGTAACTAATTCAAGGGTTTCCAAGGTTGCTCACTTTATTGAAAACTCAAAAAAGGATGTGATTCTGATTGGGTATGATTTTCTGAAAGAGAACATCATGTATATGGATAAAGGGATTATTGACTTTTTAGTTTGCCAAAAACCAAAACAACAGGGTTATCGGGGACTCATATCTCTTTATCAGCATCTTGCTTTTTCTTCCCCGGTAGAGAAGATATACTTTATGCCTATTGATATACTTACAAAAGAGAACAGCGCGTTCTATAGAAATTAGATTCAGATACTTTTTTGCTCCAGAAAAACAGGGGAAATGCTTCCCATTATCAGATTATTATCATGAGAATTACCTTAAATTCTATTTATTCTATCCTTTGTTTTAGTATATTTTTAGTAAGCATTAACATTCAGGCTTTTGCTGCAGATTTCTATCCCCAGGCTGTTCAGGGGCAATTGAAACTGGCAACCTTTGATGTGGATGCAACCCCACCTGTTGGCAGTAGTTTAACTTATGATCCAATGATTAATAGCTGGGACCTGGGTTTGAGGGCAAAGGGTATAGTGATTTTAGGTGCCGGGGAACCCATTGTAATGTGCTCGGTTGACTGGATTGGGATTGCAAATGATAGTCAGGATGAGTTTAAGCGTATAATGGCAGAGGCTGCAGGTACGATTCCATCCCGTGTGGTAGTTCATGCAATTCATCAGCATGATGCACCGACTTCGGATTTTGGTGCTGAACTTATGCTCAAAACAGCGGGATTGAGTCCTCTGGCTTTTGAAGGAGGCTACGCCAGAGACCTGGTCCAGCGCCTGGGACAGGCTATACGTAAATCCATAGCCAGCGCTGTTCCATTTACACATATCGGTACCGGACAGGCTGAAGTTTATAAAGTGGCTTCAAACCGCCGGATACTTGGTTCGAATGGAAAAGTTAAGTATACCCGAACTTCCGCTGCAAAAGATTCAGTTATTCGTGCAGCCCCCGAAGGACTGATTGATCCAATGGTTTCTCTGATCAGTTTCTGGAATAATGATAAACCCATAGCTGTACTTAGTTATTACGCATCTCATCCCCAAAGTTATTACCGCACTGGGATTTCTAATCCGGATTTTCCGGGTATTGCACGTTTTATGCGTCAGCTTGCGGTTCCTGATGCATTGCATATTCATTTTAATGGAGCAGGAGGCAATCTTACGGCTGGAAAATATAATGATGGTGCTAAAGAAAACAGACTGATTCTTGCAGAGCGGCTGGCTGATGGAATGAAACGCGCATGGAATAATACCAAACTTGATCCGGTAAGTCCGGCTGCCGTGAACTGGACTATTGAACCGGTCGCCTTTAAGCCTGCAGCAGGTATAGAGAATCTTGAAACAGCAATGAAAACACAGACTTCAGTTTTTTTATCAAACAATTTATCTAAATTGGTTTGGTTAAAGCGTTTAGAAGCAGGTAAAAAGATTGACATTTCATTGCTTAGTATCGGAAGGGCACGAATCCTGCATCTTCCCGGTGAGCCTTTCGTAGAGTATCAGTTAGCTGCTAAGGCCGAGCGTCCGGATCTGTTCGTGGCTGTAGCCGGATATGGTGATTATGCTGTTGGTTACATTGGAAATGCAATTGCCTATTCGCAGGGAGGTTATGAAACCGGACAGGCATCGGGCGTTACTGCCGAGGCAGAAGGAATCTTAATGAAAGCCATTCACAAACTGTTGACAGGACAATCCAAATAAGTACTGATCGCATTAAATTGTGATCCGATTTTTAAATAAATTCGGTTACGTACACGCATATCTTTATATTAGGATATATTTTTTAACTCAGCAGCAATTTTGGCTTGAATCAGGGTTTCGAACAAAAATTCATCCCAGAATATCTGGATAAACATAATCTTATGAAATTCAACGACTTAAGCAGAAGGAATTTTATTACTGCGGTTACTGCCACTACTTTAGCAACTGCTTTTTCAAACGTGATTCCTGCATATGGTAATACCAGGAAGAAATCCGGAAAACTTGCAATTTTTGGAGGAACTCCGGTAAGAGTAAAGGTTTGGCCTAAATGGCCTGCTATGATTGCAGACGAGAACTTAATTGAATCGGTTTTGAAAACCACTAAAAGTGGTATCTGGAGCCGTATTCAATCGCCCACAGGAACCGTAGCAACTTTCGAGAAGGAGTATGCCCGTTTGATGGGAACCCAGCTTTGTATTGGCACAGGATCTGGTACTCAGGCATTGGCAACATCAGTTGAGGCTATGGATTTTGGGCCCGGAGATGAGATCATCACTTCACCATACAGTGATTTCGGAACCGTTTCTGCTATTTTAACCAGCCGTGCATTACCTGTTCTGGTTGATTTAGACAGAGATTCATTTCAGCTCGATCCGGAAGAGATAGAAAAGAAGATTAATAAGAATACCAAAGCCATTATTCCGGTTCACATCATGGGTATGCCCTGCAATATGGAGCGTATTATGGCTATTGCGGTGAAACATAACTTGAAAGTAATTGAAGACGCATGTCAGGCGAACTTTGCAAAATATCAGGCTAAGCAACTAGGTACTATTGGTGATTTGGGTTGCTTCAGTTTTCAGGCCAGCAAACAAATCTCATGTGGAGAGGGTGGTGCCATTATCGGGAATGATGAAGTTTTGATGGACAGGTGTTTTACTGTTCAAAACCATGGGACTAACCGAAAGGGTTCGAATGTGACAATCGGACCAAAATACCGTATGAACGAATTTGAAGGAGCAGTACTGATGGGGCAGATTGCCGGTGCCAGAGCACGTTTTGAAAAACGAAATGCAAATGCCGCTTATCTTGACGCTAAACTTAAGGGATTTCCCGGGCTTGTTCCTCAAAAAAAATATCCGGGAACCGAAAGTTCCGGTTATTATAAGTATGCGATGAGTTACAGAAAGGAGCATTTTAATAATGCCGACCGCAGTAAATTTTTAAAAGCCCTTTCTGCAGAGGGTATTAACCTGAGCCCATACATAGCGAGAGGTTTTCATGGAGAACCATGGGTGGATGAAATTTTAGGATTAAGAGAGTACAAGGCATTGTATTCAGCAGCCCGTCTTAAAAGCTACAAGGAAGAAATGAAAATGCCAGTTTGTGATTTGGTTTGTAATGAAGAAATGGTTGTTCTTGAGGGTGTAGCATCATTACTGGGTAGCACTCAGGATATGGATGATGTGATCAATGCGATCATGAAAGTGTATGATAACAGGGACAAACTATAATTTGCCGTATCTTTATTGAAGCCATAATTAGACAAACAAGCTAAATATAGATTTTAATGCGTAATTACAATCGGAGAAATTTTATAAAAATGTCGACTCTGGCTGGCACCGGGTTAAGTATTTATGGAAATATAAGTTCACTTTATGGTAAATCTGCCCTTCTAACAGGGAAAAGAGTCGGTATTATTGGTTTAGATACCTCGCATTCAGTAGCATTTACTAAAACATTAAATGCCAGGGATGCTGCTGCCGTTTATAGAGGCTATAAAATTGTTGCGGCTTACCCAAAAGGGAGTAATGACATAATTACCAGTGTTGAAAGAATTCCCGGATATACCGAAGAAGTGAAAAAGATGGGGGTAGAAATAGTTGGGTCTATTGCTGATCTGTTAAAGAAAGTAGATGTAGTTTTATTGGAAACCAACGACGGACGTTTACATCTTGACCAGGCGATGCAGGTATTAATAGCACGTAAACCGGTATTTATTGATAAACCAATTGCGGCATCACTGCTGGATGCAAAGGCAATATTTGCTGCAGCAAAACAATACAACACACCTGTGTTTTCTTCTTCGTCTTTAAGATTTATTACAGGTATTTCTGATATTAAGTTAGGGAAAATTGGCAAAGTGTTAGGTGCCGAAACCTTTAGTCCGGCAATTATAGAAAAGACGCATCCTGATTTATTTTGGTATGGTATACATGGAGTCGAGCTATTATTTGCGCTTATGGGTACAGGCTGTAAAAAGGTGACCAGAATACATAGCAAAGAGACTGATGTTGTAGTGGGTGTTTGGGATGATGGAAGGCTAGGAAGTTTTAGGGGTACGCGTAATGGCAATTATAATTATGGGGGGAAAATCGCTGCAAGCGATTTTGGAGGAACCGTTTTTGGCGAAAAGGCAAATCTTACTTTGGGTGAATTTAAGGGTTACGATCCTTTGCTTGAACAAATTATCCTGTTTTTTGAAACAGGAAGAGCACCAGTGAATCCTGAAGAAACATTAGAAATAATCGCTTTTATGGAAGCTGCTGATGAAAGCAAGGACAAAGGAGGGACTCCGGTAAGTATAAAAGTTTCCAATTAATGGACTCGATCACTCATATAGCACTTGGTGCATGCATGGGTGAAGCCTTTGCAGGTAAACAGTTAGGGAGGAAAGCAATGCTTTGGGGTGCCCTGGCTCAGAGTATACCGGATATTGATTTCCTGGCATCCTTCTGGATGGATACCTCATCCAATTTACTGGCACACCGCGGATTTACACATTCATTTCTTTTCTGTTTAATATCTGGAATAATTCTAGCCTTACTGGCTGAGCGCTGGCACCGTCCCCATAATATTAGATTTTCAAAGTGGTTCCTATTCTTTACTTCACTGGTGTTTATTCACGTCTTTATCGATGCATTCAATAATTATGGTGTTGGCTGGTTTGAGCCATTTAGCCATAAAAGAATATCATTTAATGCGATTTATGTCGCTGATCCTTTCTTTTCAATCTGGCCTGGTATTGCTCTTTTAGCACTTTTATACATAAAGGGTGAGAAAAATCAGCAAAAGAAAATTTGGTGGAGATTTGGGCTGGGGCTCTCCTCAGTATATCTTGTTTATTGTTTGATTAATAAAATGGTGATAAATAATGATGTCAGGAGGATATTGGATGAAAAGAAAATTTCATATACCCGGTATTTTACAACACCAGCTCCATTACAGAACTGGCTCTGGTACGTAGTGGCTGGTGATAACAAGGGATATCATGTGGGGTTCCGGTCTTTGTTTGACAGCAGCAGATCGATGGAATTTCAGTATTTTCCGAGGAATGACTCACTTTTAAATCCAATACTTGATCATTCGGATCTTCAAAAACTAATACGGTTTTCCCAGGAATTCTACACCGTGGAACAACAAGGGGATAGTCTGGTTTTTAACGATTTACGTTTTGGACAGATCGTTGGCTGGTATAACCCTAAAGGAAAGTTTGTTTTCCATTATTATTTACAGCATCCTGAAGATAATGAACTGGTAGTTCAGCGAGGGAGGTTTGATGGCTGGAATGTGCGAACTGCAAGAGCGCTTGTTCAAAGAGTAAGGGGAGATTAAGGTCAAATACCAGCCTTGATATATTATTTTATAAAGCATAGCCAGGAAATATGAGTTTTGTCAGTTTTTTTATTGACATCTGTCAGGCTGATCATTCACAGAATCAATTAGTTTTGTAAAAATCAGGTATTTTGAATCTATAAATAGCATGTCATTAAAGTCAGATTTAAGATCATTTTTAACACTGAATGGCGAATTATTCAGATTTACCTTTCGGTTTTTCAGTCATGGCTTAAATCCACCTTATGAGTTTGCTGAGTTTTTAAAGCAATGTTATGTAATCGGCTATAAATCGCTGCCACTAATAGGTATGACCGCTTTTATTATGGGGCTGGTTTTAACCATGCAGCTTCGGCCTTCAATGGCAGATTATGGTGTGGAGGCCCAGTTGCCCGCTATTGTCGCGATTGCGGTTATACGGGAAGTAGGTCCTGTAATTACAGCCCTGATCTTTGCAGGTAAGATTGGGAGCAGTATTGGTGCTGAATTGGGATCGATGAAAGTTACAGAACAGATTGATGCAATGGAAGTGAGTGGTACCAACCCTTTCAGATACCTTGTTGCAACCAGGGTTTTGGCCTGTACCTTAATGCTTCCTATACTGGTTATGCTGGGTGATGCTGTATCATTATATGGGGCATATCTTGGGGTAAATATTCATACCAATACCAGCTTTACCTTGTATTGGACACAGGTTTTTGATAATCTCACCTTCGGGGATGTTTTGCCTGCATTTATAAAAAGTTACTTTTTCGGTTTTGCTGTCGGAATCATAGGATGCTATAAAGGATATAACAGCAGTAAGGGTACGGAGGGGGTAGGCAGGTCAGCCAACTCGGCTGTTGTTGTTTCCTCCGTAATCATTTTTGTAATTGATCTGCTTGCTGTTCAGGTTACTGATATTCTGAATTATTAAATGGTATGCAATCTGAATTAAAACTAGATACAGAATCTAATAAAGTTTTGATAATCAAAGAATTGTGTAAGTCTTTTGGTGATAATCATGTTTTAAAGGATTTTAATCTTGAACTCGTTAAGGGAGAAAGTGTGGTTGTTTTGGGAAAATCAGGTTCAGGCAAATCAGTACTTATTAAATGTATTATTGGATTAATAAAACCTGATAAGGGTAGTATTCACATTTTTGGTCATAATATTCCTGATCTGGATCATGACAAATTGGATCAGATCAGAGCTAAAGTGGGTTTTCTGTTCCAGAGTAATGCCTTATATGATTCAATGACGGTAAGGGAAAATCTGGAATTTCCATTGCGAAGGCACTGGCTGGAAGTTAGCCAGAAGGAGGTTGATAATATGGTTATCAGTGCCCTTGAAGATGTGGGGCTTGCACATACCATTGATATGATGCCTGTAGAATTATCAGGAGGTATGAGGAAAAGGGTCGCCTTAGCCAGAACATTGATTTTAAAACCTGAAATTATTCTTTACGATGAACCTACAACTGGTTTGGATACTATTACCAGCAAAGAAATAATTGAATTGATGGTAGAAATACAACAAAAATATAAAACAACTTCACTCATTATTTCTCATGATATGAATTGTGTCCGTATGGCAAGCAACCGTGTTGTGATGCTTATAGAGGGAAAGTGTTATGCTAGTGGTACTTTTAATGAAATAACACAATCAGCTGATCCAAAGGTGAAGCAGTTTTTTGAATAGAAATTTTATGGCGAAGAAAATTGTAAACAGTGTGAGACTGGGGATATTTGTCCTTAGTGGTCTGGCATTTCTTATCCTGCTGCTCTTTATGATAGGGAGAAATAAAAGCCTCTTCGGTTCTACCTACGTGTTGAAAGCAAAATTTGAAAATGTACAGGGTTTAATTCCGGGAAATAATGTTCGTTATTCTGGTATCCAGTCGGGTACAGTAAGGAATATAAAAATTGTTAATGATACCATCATAGAGGTATCCATGATGATTGATACAGAAATGCAGGATATTATCCGTAAAGATGCAATTGCCTCGATCGGAACAGATGGGATTGTTGGTAACAAGGTGGTTAACATCGTTCCCGGGAAGGGGCATGCAGAACTTGCTCGGGAAGGGGATGTCATTTTCTCAAAAAAACCGATTGATACCGACGCAATTCTCCAAAAATTATCAAATACTAATAATGATATTTCAGAAATTGTTTCCGGTTTAAAGATAACAGTGGAGAGGGTCAATAGCAGTACTGCATTATGGGAATTACTTAATGATGAGACGATCCCTAAGGAAATTCGTCAATCGGCTGTAAATCTTCGTTTAACTACATCCAGAGCCGGTATGATGGCCGATGATCTGCATACCATTATTGCTGATATGAAGGCAGGTAAAGGCTCAGTAGGGGTGCTTTTAAAAGACACTGCATTTGCATATAACCTTAATGAAGCTGTTCTTAAAATGAATAAAGTTGGTAGCCAGGCAGATCGCTTAACCAATGATATTGGAACTATTGTAAAAGGTATTCAGCAGGATGTAAATTCTGGTAAAGGGCCTGCAAATGCATTCCTAAAAGACTCTGTAATGGTAAAAAATCTTAACTCAAGCATTGATAATCTCCGGAAAGGGACTGATGGTTTCAATCAAAATATGGAAGCACTTAAAAGAAATTTTCTGTTAAGAGGCTATTTTAAAAGGCAGGAAAGGCAGAAACAGGCAGAAAAGCCTAATCCATAATGAGATTAAACTGCAAACGGATACTCACTATGCTGAAACCTTTCGAAATTTATTTTTATGGATTTCCTGAAACTGCTGAATAAGTCGTTTTATGTCAATTGGTTTTGTCAGGAAATCATTCATTCCCGCATTTAAACAGGCCTCCTTGTCCTCAGTTGTTGAGTTTGCAGTTAAGGCAATAATTGCTGGTGTCTTTCCATATAAACTCCTGATCATTCGTGCCCCTTCCAAACCATCTAAATTTGGCATCTGAATATCCATCAATATTAAGTCATAATGTTTTAGTTTCATCAGCTTTAAGGCCTCAAGTCCGTCATTCGCCAGATCCGGAGCATAACCAAGATTTTTTAAAACCCTGAGGATAACTCTCTGATTCATTTGATTATCCTCAGCTACAAGAATATTAAAAGGATGCTCAATTGCAAAACTTGGTTTTATTAGGCTTTCGCTTTTATTTATTACTCTTTCTCCTGAAGAAACTGACAATTGATTTTCTATGTTTTCTACTACTTTGTACCTTAAGGAAAAGTATACCTGTGTTCCTGAACCTTTACTACTTTCAATTTTGATTGTACCACCCATCATATTGATGAGTCGCTGACATATAACCAATCCGAGTCCGGTACCACCATATTGCCTTGTAACAGACGAATCGAGTTGATGAAAAGCCTTAAATAAATTTGAATGTTGGTCTTCAGGTATACCAATACCGGTATCACTTACTAAAAATCCAAGCTGCCTGGTATTTTCAGTATCAGATTTGATTTCCCGAACCTGAACTACTATTTCTCCGGATTCAGTAAACTTGACAGCATTTCCCACAAGATTAATTAAGATTTGACGAAGGCGTAAACTATCTCCGATAATTTCTCCAGGAATATTATTATCTATCTCGTATCGCATAACAACCTTTCCCTTTTTAATAGCTGGTTGAAATAAGTGAAACACGTCTTTAATATATTTTTCCAGATTAAAATAATGTTCCTGCAGTTCAAAATATCCAGATTCAATTTTTGAAAAATCAAGAACGTCATTGATGATATTCAATAATGATTCTCCGCTTTGCTTTATCGCATTTATGTATTCAAGCTGCTCTTGACTAAGTCTGGTTTCAGAAAGCAGGGTAGCCATACCAAGTACTCCGTTCATCGGAGTCCTTATTTCATGACTCATGTTTGCTAAAAATGTGGTTTTAGCGCGGTTAGCCCGCTCAGCTTCCTTTTTCATTTCCTCCGCCAGCAGACGTGCCTTATATTCCTCGTTCTTTTGTTGGAGTAAGATTTCCGTTTGCTTCTTTAGTTCCTCATTTAGATTCTCCAGGTCAGTAGTTTGTTTAAGAATCTGCGAAGTTCTTTCATTCACCAGAATTTCAAGTTCGGCCTTCTGCCTTTGAACTGTGCGCATTTTGAATCTGAAGAACAGGTATATTACACTTATCAGTGCAACAATAAGTACGAATCTGAACCACCATGTCATCCAAAAGTGAGTTGTAATATTTGTATTTAAACTTGTGCCTTCAAGATTCCAGGAATCATTAGTTGTGGCCGCAATTACACTGAAGACAAATGTTCCGGTATACAGATTCGGATCGGTCGCTTTTGATCCATTTCCAGAATAGTTCAAGACCTTTATTAAAGCCCGACCATCGTATAAACTCATATTATCAGGAGTACTGAAACATTGGAAATTGAATTTACCCTTGTAAATATTCAGAATAGTGTTTTGCGAAATATCATAGGTATTAAGAATCCTGCTCAATTTGAACTTCGGATTTTGTGAAAAAGCCGCAGTCGCTAAAAAGACAATTAAAAAACAGAATATAAAGTGTTTCTTCTTTCGCATTGGGTTTATAAACTCAATATCTATGCCTTAGATTACTGATAATTAGCTCATTTGAAATACAATCGCGTTTTAACCCCTGTTTAATTATATTTCATATTTCAATGTTTAATTTTAATTTAAAGTGTTTAATCTTAATCCATATAAGCCTGTAAAAAAAGAATAATTGAGTACTTTTTTCCCCGATTTGAGTAATCTAATCCCCTTCAGATGAGACACCAGGGATAATTATTACAAATTTCCCTGATGAATCGCCATACCGCTCAATCTGCTTTATAATCTGAACTGTTTCAAGTATTAAAGCAGGATTGATTAACTTTCGGAAATTATTATATTAATCAGAAACATTTAAATGGTAGTTGATTATAGCACAGCCGAAAATGCGGTCAAAGTAATTAAAAATGGACAGCGGGTTTTTGTCCATGGGAGCGCCTCAACCCCAATGAACTTATTAAGGGCACTTTTTAACAGAAGCCGGGAATTAAAGAATGTGGAGTTAGTGAGCATAACTACCCTGGGTGAGGATCTGTTTAATGTCCGGGATTTTGGTGAGAGTTTTTTCATGAATTCCCTATTTGTTTCTCAAAATGTCAGGGAGATTGTCAACGGATCTCATGGTGATTATATTCCTGTATTTCTAAGTGAGATTCCCATTTTATTCGATAAGGGTATTATCTCTTTGGATGTTGCGCTCATTCATGTCTCAGAACCTGATAAACATGGCTTCTGTTCTCTTGGAACTTCGGTAGATATTGCCCGATCAGCGGTTAAGAATGCAAAGCATATCATAGCTCAGGTAAATAAGCAAATGCCCAGAACTCATGGAGATGGGATTATTCATATGAGTGAAATTCATACTCTGGTTCGTGTTGATGAAGCTTTACCTGAAGTGAATTACGGGAACAGGGAGGATGAGACAGCAATGATTATTGGTAGATATTGTGCAGAACTTATTGAAGACAGGTCAACCCTTCAAATGGGTATAGGTGCAATACCTGATGCAGTTCTTTCATGCCTTAAAGATCATAAGGATCTTGGAATTCATACTGAAATGTTTTCAGATGGTGTTATTCCCCTTGTGGAACGTGGTGTTATAAACAATAAATTCAAGAAAAAACACCGTGGCAAGATCGTAACCGGCTTCGCTATTGGGACCCGAAAATTATATGATTTTGTGGATGATAATCCGCAGGTTGTGTTTCTTGAGATTGATTATGTGAATGATACCAAGGTGATTCGTGCAAATCCCAGGGCGGTTTCAATTAATTCCGCATTAGAGATAGATCTGACCGGTCAGGTATGTGCCGATTCAATTGGAACTTATCAGTATTCAGGAGTTGGTGGTCAAATAGATTTTATGAGAGGGGCTGCATTATCAGATGGTGGAAAACCTATCATTGCAATGGCATCTACAACAAAAAACGGTGAATCCAAGATTGTTCCTTTTCTTAAGGAAGGCGCAGGAGTGGTAACCACAAGGGCACATGTACATTTTGTTGTGACAGAATATGGGGTGGCCTATTTATTTGGAAAGAATTTGAGACAGCGGGCGATGGCGCTGATCGCTATTTCACATCCTTTGCACAGGGAATGGCTTGAGAAAGAGGTAATCAAAAGATTTGGTAAGTATTGAGCTAAGAGAAGTTAATTGTGTCAAAAAGCTGGGTAAGGCTTCTGATTTCTTAGGTATAAGAATTATTTATAAATGCAGACTAATTAAATATCATTTGAATCTGATTTTAATTGATATATTTAATAAACCATTCAAATTCTATTTACCCAATTCAAAAAAAGAAAATTATGAAATCACCTTCGGCTCCTAAGCAAATCACCTGGGTTATTGGTTTATTATTCGGGATTTTAGGAATAATTGGTCATTATGCTAATGTTCCGTTCCTGACTGAGAATAATTATATTTTATTGTTAATTGGTTTTATTGCTTTGGCAGCAGGAACGACCTTTAAGGATATTTAATTTCTTATTGCTTAAAATGTACTTTTGATCATCTGATGATGGTCTATCTAGATAGGTATGTCCTGAAAATTAAAATTTCAAGAATAATGTTATGTTCTGCTGAACAATTTGGTTTTAACCCTATGGTATGGCTAAATCAATAACCCGAAATACCCGTTAACATTCATTATAAAACTATAATATTTCTACCGGGAATTATTACACGCTGCTTTTAAGGACAATCATTATTGCACTTTATTATTTACTCCTCAATCTCCGATTCTTACCTAATTAAGGCTTATTCTGTTCCTTGTTAATGGTTAAAAAAATCAGCGGACTAATCATCTGGTATGCTTATATTAGATAAAAAATTTAGTTAATAAACGGGAAATTGGAAATTTATGAATAAAAGAATTTCACTTTTAGTTCTTATTATCACCATAATTCTCTACAGTATTCAGGCATGTAATACGGTTTCAGATAAGACAGAAGTGCATGTTCCAGATAAAATCAGCTATAATTTTGATATCAGGCCAATTTTATCAGATAAATGCTTTAGCTGCCATGGCCCGGATGGAAATAAGCGGGAAGCTGGCTTAAGGCTGGATAATGAAGAAAGTGCCTATCAGGCATTAAAAGAAAATCCCGGATCCCATGCCCTGGTTCCCGGTAAGCCGAAACTGTCGGAAGTATTTCAGCGGATTTCTTCAAAGGATACGATGCTGCTGATGCCCCCACCATCATCCAACCTGAAATTATCCTCCCATGAAATTAAGCTGATTGAAAAATGGATTGAACAGGGAGCAAAATATGAAACGCATTGGTCCTTTATCCAGCCAAAGAAAAGCCCTCTCCCTGAACCTGAAGATCCGGATTGGGTTAAAAATGAAATCGACTACTTCATATCCAGCAAGCTCGGTCAAAGGGGCTTGAGTCCAAATCCGGAGGCTGAAAAGGAATATTTATTAAAACGAGTAAGCCTGGATCTGACCGGTTTGCCACCCGGCCTGGATTTGATGGATGCATTTCTTGCGGATAATAGCCCCTCAGCTTACGAAAAGGTGGTAGATCATTTGCTGAAAAGTGAGGCATACGGAGAAAAAATGGCCCTCCATTGGCTGGATGTTGCCCGTTATGCAGATTCACATGGTTTTCAGGATGATAGTTATCGTTCCCAATGGCCCTGGAGGGATTGGGTAATTTATTCGTTTAACAGGAATATTCCATATGATAAATTCATAACCTATCAGCTTGCCGGCGACCTGATTCCAAATGCAACAAAAGAGCAAATTCTGGCAACCGGTTTTAACCGGAATCACAAAATTACCGAAGAGGGTGGCGTTGTTGATGAGGAATATCGTGTTTCCTATGTCATCGACCGGACTAACACATTTTCAAAGGCCCTGATTGGCGTAACCATGGAATGTGCTCAATGCCACGACCATAAATACGATCCATTCTCCCAGAAGAACTATTATCAACTCTATTCTTTTTTCAATAATGTGAAAGAAGTAGGTATAGAGTCAACTGTTGGAGGGCCGGAGACCTATGCCAAAAAACCGATGATTGAGATCAGTAATGAGGAGGTCAATAAGATCCTGAAATTTATCAATAAACAGGATACCAGTAAGCTGATTGTATCGGTTATGGGCGATAGGGATACCCTAAGAAAAACCTTTATCCTTGAGCGCGGTGCATATGATGCCCTGGGTGCAGAAGTAAAAGCAGGTACTCCTGAATCTATCTTGTCATTTGATCCAAAATACCCTAAAAACAGGCTTGGACTTGCGCAATGGTTATTTGATAAACGTAATCCGCTTACATCCAGGGTTTTTGTAAACCAGATCTGGCAGGAGGTTTTCGGACGCGGAATTGTAAAAACATCCGGTGATTTTGGTATGCAGGGTGAATTGCCCACACATCCTGAACTGCTGGATTGGCTGGCAGTTGATTTTATGAACAATGGCTGGAATATTAAACGCCTTGTTAAACAGATGCTTATGTCGGCAACTTACAGGCAATCGGCAGTGATATCGCCAGATAAATTAAAAGCAGATCCCGAAAATGTATTTCTTTCCAGGGCACCACGGTATAGGATCAAAGCTGAACTGGTTCGGGATCTGGTTCTTTCAAGCAGCGGTTTATTGGTTAAAACGATTGGAGGGCCAAGTGTGAAGCCATATCAGCCGGAAGGTCTATGGGAAAATGCGACTTCAGGACGCGGGATCCTGAGAAACTACAAGCAGGATCATGGTGCTGATCTTTACCGGAGAGGGATGTATACATTTATCAAAAGGACTGTTCCACCACCTGTTATGGGAGTATTTGATGCAAGTAACCGGGATCAATGTGAAGTGACCCGTTTAAAAACCAATACGCCACTTCAGGCACTGATCATGATGAATGATCCGACCGTACTTGAAGCATCGCGGGTACTGGCCGCCAAACTCGATCGGGAACCAATAAAGGTGAGAGACAAGGTAATCAGGGCTTTCCGTTTAATAGTGTGCAGAAGACCCGGTGAAAAGGAAATTGATGTACTGTCTGCTTATTATTCCGATCAGCTCAATATATTTAAGAAGCAAAAAAGTCGTGCTGAAAGCCTGCTTTCCATCGGAGAGTACCCCTTAGCCCCAAACCTGGATAAAAGTTCTGTGGCTGCATGGATGCAGGTTATATCAGCCTTATACAATCTTGAAGAAACCATTACAAAAACTTAATCATGCAAAAAGATTTTCTGGAACATGGATTAAACTTTAACCGCCGTCGGTTCCTGTCGCGACTCAGTCTCGGTCTTGGAAGCGTGGCCTTAGGTTCCCTGCTGGTACCGGATCTGTTTACCGGTGATTCTGCTGATTCAGGATTTGTACCCGGTCTTCCTCATTTCGCTCCTAAAGCCAAGCGGGTGATCTATTTGTTTCAGAATGGAGCACCTTCACAGCTTGAATTGTTTGATTATAAACCTAAACTAAGGGATTTGATAGGGCAGGAGCTTCCATCTTCAGTGAGAGGCGGACAAAGGCTGACAGGAATGACGGCCAATCAGAAAGCCTTCCCGATGGTTGGTTCTTTTACAAATTTTAAGCAATATGGCGAATCGCGAAATTGGATAAGTGACATGCTTCCTTATACTGCAAAAGTTGTAGATGATATTTGTATCATTAGATCGATGCATACAGAGGCCATCAATCATGATCCGGCATTAACCTTTTTTCAAACTGGTGCACAGCAGGGGAATCGCCCAAGTATGGGTTCCTGGTTAAGCTACGGATTGGGAAGTGAGAATAAAAATCTCCCTTCCTTTACAGTATTACTTTCAAGAGGTAAAGGTAATAGTCAGGGTGTTTATTCTAAATTATGGGCTAGTGGTTTTCTAGACTCAATACATCAGGGAGTTCAATTCAGTAGTGGAGATGATCCGGTACTTTATTTAAATGATCCTGATGGGATGAATAAGTTTGAGCGGAGGAAGTTTCTGGATCAGATCTCTAAAATAAACCAGATTTCTTACGAAGAATTTGGTGACCCGGAGATCAGTACCAAAATTCAGCAATATGAAATGGCTTACCGGATGCAAACAGCTGTTCCCGAAATTATGGATCTTTCAAAGGAGCCGGATGAAATAATCAAACTATACGGTACTGATTCAATGACTCCCGGAACCTTTGCTGCCAATTGTTTACTGGCACGTAAATTATCGGAAAATGGTGTACGTTTTGTTCAACTATATCATCAGGGATGGGATCATCATGGTAATCTACCTACAGAGATAGCCTCACAAGCCAAAGATGTAGATCAGGCTTCTGCGGCATTAATTACCGATCTGAAGCAAAGAGGATTATTGGATGAAACTCTGGTAATCTGGGGTGGTGAATTTGGACGTACAAATTATAGTCAGGGAAACTGGACGGCTGAAAATTATGGCCGTGATCATCATCCCAGATGTTTTAGTATCTGGATGGCCGGAGGTGGAATAAAACCGGGTATTTCTTATGGTGAAACCGATGATCTGGGTTATAACATTGTGAAAGATCCGGTTCATGTACATGATTTCCAGGCTACTATCCTGAATCAACTGGGCCTGAACCATGAGAAACTGATTTTTAAACACCTTGGAAGAAGATATCGTCTGACCGATGTTTCAGGAAAGGTTATTAATGATATTTTAGCTTAAGGAATTAAATTCAATCTATGAATAGAAGGAAATTCGTGCAGAATTCTGCAGGGCTTACCGCAAGTCTTATAATTACTAAAGATTTATTTGCGAAGGAAAAAGGACCTGTTTATGGTCACAATGGTATGCGTTATACCCTTGATACCCAATGGGGGCAATTGGATTCTTCAATGTATCCGGTGAATGATTGTCATGAGATGGTTCAGGATAAGAAGGGCAGAATCATCCTGCTAACCAATGAAACCAAAAACAATATATTGATTTACAATAAATCGGGTAAACTTCTGGAGTCATGGGGTAATGAATTTCCGGGAGGGCATGGGCTTACTTTGGCTGATGAAAATGGCACTCAGTTTCTTTATATTACGGATACTGAAAAACATCAGGTCTACAAAACCACAATGAGTGGTAAAATATTGATGACCATTGATGTTCCTATGGAAGCAGGAATATACAAGAGTGCAAAGGAATTTGTCCCAACTGAAGTAGCTGTTGATAGTAATGGGGATTTCTTTGTTGCTGATGGGTATGGAGCCCAATATATCTTACATTACGATGCTAATGGTAAGTTAAAGAATTATTTTGGTGGAAGGGGAGTGGGCGATGAATTCCTGGATAATGCTCATGGAATAGTAATTGACCGCCGTTATACCCAGCCCAGCCTATTGGTCACCGACCGGACCCGTAATTGTTTTAAACGATTTACTATGGATGGTAAACTGCAGGAGATCATCAATTTACCAGGTGCTTGTGTTTGCAGGGCAGTTATAAAAAAGGATCATCTGTATGCTGCTGTATTACGTTCCCCAAGTTTGGCTAATGCCGGATCAGGTTTTGTGACTATTCTCAATAAGGAGAACAAAGTTGTTTCAAATATCGGCGGTACCGAACCAATATATAATAAGGATGCCAGCTTGCAAACCATGATACAGGCCGAGAAAATTTTTGTACATCCTCATGATGTTTGTGTGGATGATGATGAAAATCTATATGTCGCACAATGGGCTTCCGGCAAAGTATATCCCTATAAATTTAAACGAGTCTAACAATTTACCCTTTTTTTACATGAAGATCAATTTGAAAGCTTATTCGGGTAATATTTTATTATTTCTTAATACCCTGATCATCTTTTTATTGATTTTCGAAAATAAACTGATCATCCCCGAATGGCTGCAGCCTCTGGGTAGAATGCATCCTATGTTGCTGCATTTTCCTATTGTATTGCTCTTGGTTTCCTTAATAATGGAGTTTTTCCAGTTTAAAATTATTGAAGAAAGCAGAAAGTTCTACCGTGATATTACAAGCAGGATTATGTTCTCTGGAATTGTAATGGCTGCAATCACGGTAATCATGGGCATTTTCCTGTCACTCGAAGATTCTTATGAGCCTGGGGATGTATTAAATTGGCATAAATGGGCAGGTGTAAGCATTGTATTTTTAGCCTCATTGATTTTTATATTAAGAAGCTCCAATTGGTATAAAAATGCCGTGGCTAAAGCCGGCGCGATTATTCTCAGCCTTACCATTGTGCTTGCCGGACATTTTGGAGCGGTCCTGACGCATGGTGAAAATTTCGTTTTGCAGCCTGTTACCAAAATTCCGATTGTGCCAATTGAACAGGCATTGGTTTATGACCACGTCATTAAACCTATTTTCCAGGAGAAATGTGTAAGCTGTCACAGTGATGAAAAGTTAAAAGGCAAATTAAAGCTGACTGATTCAGCTTCTATTATGATGGGCGGAAAGACGGGCAAGCTTTTTGTTCCGGGAGATCCCCGGGTAAGTTTGTTATTGGAAAGAATACACCTGCCATTGAGCGACAAAAAGCATATGCCTCCATCCGGAAAGCCGCAGCTTAACCCTGAGGAGGTGCTAATTCTTTTCCAATGGATCAAAGGTCATCAGGATTTTAGTAAAAAGGTAATGGATCTGCCTGCAGATGATTCTTTGCGGATTCTGGCAAGCTCCCGCCTCAAGCCTGCTGTCAAAGTTCCGGATGAGTATGATTTTGCTGCAGCAGATGAAGAGACAATTGAAGACCTGAATACTTTCTACCGGATGGTTAGTCCCATTTCCAGGGAATCACCAGCTTTGGCTGTTAGTTATTTCAGCAAGAACGCATATAATTCAAAATCCCTCGAAGAATTATCAGAGATTAAAAAACAGATTGTATCGCTCAGGTTGAGTAGGATGCCGGTGAAAGATGAAGATCTGAAGTTTATTTCGAAACTGAAGGAATTGCAAAAACTGGATCTGAATTTTACAGATATCAATGGCAGCGGACTTCAGGACTTGAGCGCTTTGAAAAAACTGCAGACATTATCATTATCGGGCACCAAGGTAAAGATTCAGCAGCTTCTGCCGCTCCTTAACAATAGAAACCTTCGTGAAATATCCGTATGGAATACTGCACTGACGGAAAAGGATATAGTCCAATTAAAAAAAGCCAACAGTTCACTGAATATAATTACGGGATTTAAAGATGATGGGACAACATTAATCCAGTTATCCAAACCATCCCTTAAAAACAATTCAAGGGTATTCATGAGCCAGACAAATGTGCAGCTCAACCATCCGAGAAAGGATGTGATTATCCGCTACACCCTTGATGGAAAGGACCCGGACAGTGTGGCTTCCCCTGTTTTTAAAAAGGAGATCAGGATTACTGAAAATGTGATGATCAAAGCAAAAGCCTATAAAGCCGGTTGGAAAAGCAGTGAGGTAAGCAGTTTTGCTTTTTACAAATCAGCATTTAAACCAGACCATATCAATTTGTTAAGTATTGCTGATATCAATTTTAAAGGTAATGGATCCAAAACCTTAATTGACGGACAATTGGCTGATTCTGATGTTAATAACACGAATTGGCAGGGTTTTAAGGATAAGGATATGCTGGTGATTCTGAATTTTAATAAAGCTGTTGAGATTAGTTCAGTGGTACTAAATTCATTAGTCAATATTAATTCTTCTGTATTTCCACCAATCCGAATTGAAGTTTATGGTGGACCAGATCCGGATAACCTAAAATTGCTGAATTCTATTAATCCCAAAATGCCTGTCCTAAAAGATCCTCCGCAAATAAGCAAATACGAGATCAAATTTAAAACTACAACAGTATCTTACCTCAAAATTATTGCAAAACCTTTAAATAAAATGCCTTCATGGCATCCCGGAAAGGGGAAGGCGGCATTGATTCTTTTTGACGAGATCCTGATTAATTAGATAAATACCTGCTTCTTTATTTAGAATAATGGGAACTCAAATATTGAATATTAATTTACTTTTAAATAAAAGATCATTATCCATGCATCAAAGATCATTTTCCATTTTTTATATCCTTCTGCTTTGTATTATAGTCTGCTTGCAGCCTTCCAAAGGGTATACTGTTAATGTAAGGGATTTTGGAGCAAAAGGGGATGGTATATCAGATGATACCAGGGCTATCAATGCTGCAATTTCAGGTGCTTTCGACGGGCTGGTTGAATTCCCTAGGGGCAGCTATCGGATCACAAAAACTATAGAAATTGATCTTTCCCGCTATGGGGCCATTGGTCTTTCAGGACGTGGAGCAAGCGCCAGCGTTATTATGGCAGCTGAAGGTGCAGCTTTTAGTTTTATTGGTTCACATGCTAAGGGATCAGCGCTTCCTTCATCGGTAAAACAGGTGACCTGGGATAAAGAAAGGATGCCTTTGATCGATGCATTGGAGATCGTTGGAGATCATATTAATGCCGACGGTATAGAACTCAGAAATACGCTAATGCCCACACTGCGTGCATTGCTGATCCGAAATGTGCGGAATGGGATACATTTGACATCCCGAAACCGGAATATTCTGATTGATGCCTGCCATATTTACAATAACAGCGGTATAGGTATTTTTTTAGACCAGGTTAATATTCACCAGTTTATCATCAGTGACAGCCATATTAGTTACTGTAAAAAAGGTGGTATCAAGGTCTTTAGCAGCGAAATTCGCAATTTTCAGATAACTGGTAATGATATAGAATACAATTGTGACCCTGAAGGACCTGTGTCAGCAGATATTTTGGTGGATTGCTCTCGGGGTGGTAGTGTACGTGAAGGCACAATATCGGGCAATACCATTCAGGCAATACCCAGTACGGGAGGAGCAAATATCAGGTTTTTGGGATTGGAAGGCAATCCGGATAAGATTGGTTTATGGAGCATTACCGGCAACCATATCAGCAATCAGGAGTTAAATATTCATCTTGAAAATACCCGGGGGATTAGTATCACAGGAAATACCTTCATTCGTGGATATAATCGTCATCTGCTGATCAATAATGGCCGAAATCTGATCATAAACGGAAATGTTTTTGATCATAATGAGGATTATTTCCCTTCCCAGCCATCTGCATACGGTGGTATTTTACTCAGTCGCGGGGAGAACGTAATCATGAGTGATAACATAATTGATGGATCAGGAAATGGAAATAAGGAAGATGGAGGGGCTATTGTCGTAACTGACAGCCGGGAAATTAGTATAACTGACTGTCACATAAAAAATCCCATTTTCAACGGAATTCTGATTGAACGGAGCATAAATTTACAGCTTAGGAATTGTATTATCAGTGAGGGTATTAAGAATAATGGAATGCTGACAGGGATATTATTGAAAGGATTGTGTACCGGTACTCTGGTAAAAGATAATAGTATAGGAAATGGAAAAATTTCTCAGATAAAAAATATGGCTACCGGTGTAATTCTGAAAGAAAATACTTCAATTGATTAGTTAAACTTTTTAACGTAAATTTTGGATGAAAGACAAAATTAAGTTGTTTTATATTATGGTAAGCTTGTTTATCGGGCTTCAGGCATGTAATACCGATCAACAAAGCAAAGTACCGGAAATAAATGATATCGCTGCAAATGAAGACGTTGCACGCTATATGGAAGCTTTCAAAGGACTAGGGGCATTAACTGACTCAACCCAGCCAACCCAGCCTCAAAAGGCACTGAGCGATTTTCGCTATCCTGATGATCTAATCATGGATCTGGTCTTATCAGAACCCGAGATAGTTCAGCCTGTTGAACTCAGCTTTGATCATCGGGGCCGGCTTTGGGTGGTGCAATATCATCAATATCCATATCCTCTTGGGCTAAAAGTGACCAGTGTCGACAATTTTTTGAGGGTTCATTTTGACAAGGTACCAGTTGCTCCACCCGGCGGACTTAAAGGCGCCGATAAGATCAGCATTTTTGAGGATACAGATGGAGATGGAACCTATGATAAATCCACTGATGCGATTAAAGGACTTAATATTGCAACCAGTGTACTAACCGGAAGAGGAAAAATCTGGGTTTTGAATCCACCTTATCTGCTTTCTTACGATGATCCGGATGCCGATGGGATACCTAATGGAGAAGCAAAAGTTCATTTAAGTGGTTTTGGACTTGAAGATACCCATGCGGTTGCCAATAGTCTGAGATGGGGCCCCGACGGTTGGTTATATGGTGCACAGGGAAGTACTACCACAGCCAATATCAGTTCTGATGTATCAAAAAATATTGCTTTTTCGGGGCAGGTGATCTGGAGATATAATGTAGATACTAAAGTTTTTGAAGTATTTGCCGAAGGCGGAGGTAATACCTTTAATGTTGAGTTTGACAGCAAGGGAAGGCTTTATTCAGGGAATAATGGTTCCGACCGGGGTCCTTATTATAAACAGGGTGGATATTATCCCAGAAGTCTGGGCAAACATGGTCCATACACAAACCCTTATACCTTTGGGAATCTGGATAATATGGAACTGATTGGTGAAAAAATCCGTTTTACACATTCCCTTATCAGGTATGAAGGAGGCAGTTTACCTGAAGCTTATGAAGGTAAGATGATTGCTGTTAATCCATTATTGAATTATGTGCAACTAAGCCGATTTGAACCGAATGGCTCCAGTTTTAGAAATGTGGATGAAAAAAAAATTGTTGAAACTGAGGATCATTGGTTCAGGCCGGTGAATATTAAATCCGGACCAGATGGTGCGGTATATATTGCTGACTGGTATGATAGCCGGCTGTCACATGTGGATCCCCGTGATACCTGGCATAAGAGTTCAGGCAGGATTTACCGGCTTCGTGCCAAAGGTTCTAAGACTGCTTATCCGAATTTTGATCTGAGTAAATTTACGAATGCTCAATTGATCAAGCTGCTTGATCATAAAAATAAATGGTTTCGCCAGCAAGCAATACTGCAGTTTGCAAATAGGAGAGATAAATCCATTGTTCCAAGATTGGCAGATATTTTAATATCAGGTAAGCCTGATCAGGCATTAGAAGCATTATGGGCTATTAATGTGAGCGGTGGTTTAAATGATGAACTTGCTGGCAAAGCCCTTGATCATCAGGATCAGTATGTACGCGAGTGGGCCGTACGATTACTTGGGGATAGAAAAAAAGTTTCTGTTGCTATAGCTTCCAGGCTGGCAGTACTGGCAGCAAATGAAACCAGCGTGCTGGTAAGAAGTCAGCTAGCCGCCACAGCAAAGAGGTTAGACGGAATTGTTGCTATCCCAATACTGAAAAATCTAATCAACAATCATGATGATTCAAATGATCCGGATATTCCATTATTGATCTGGTGGGCTATGGAGGCCAAATCAGAGTCTGACAGGGATGTTTTGATCGCCATTTTTGAAGATAAGGGAATATGGCAGAAAAAGCTGGTTCGTGATGTATTGTTGAAGCGTTTAATGCAGCGCTATATCATGTCGGCTGGAGATGCCAATTATAGTGCAGCTTCAAAATTGATCCGTCTTGCACCTTCGAAAGTTTATGCTAAAATAGGAATGAGCGGACTCCGTGAAGGGCTTCGGGGCAAGGATGCAATTGGATTATCAACCGAGCTGACTAAAGCGATTCAGCCCTATCAATCGGAGCTTTTTGGTGCTCCTTTGGCTCTGTCTATACGGCAGGGAAATAGGACAGCTGTGAAAAAAGCATTAAGTGTTATTGCCGATGAAAATGCTGATTTTACCCATCGTTTATCCTATATCGTAATTTTTGGTCAGACCAATCAGCCGGAATCTGTTCCTGTTTTACTGGGAATTGTAGAAAGTAGCAAGTCTACCGGTGCAATGAAAGAGGCTGCCCTTCAAGCATTACAACGCTATAATATTGATGAAATTGGTTTAAGGGTGGTTAAGGCCTATCCTCAGTTCAGGGGAGATAACGGTGTGAGGAATGCTGCATTGGATTTATTTGCCAGTAGGGTCAATTGGGCAAATCAATTATTTACGGCAATCGCAGAGACTAAAAGAATAAGTAAGGACGATGTTTCTGATCAGATAGCCCGCAGGTTAAAACTTTTAAATGATACCAAAATCAGTGCTCAGGCCGATAGCTACTGGCCTAATGTGAAACTATCCGGATCTTCAGAAAAGAACAATGCCCTGGCCAAATATTCCAAATTGTTAAAAACAGGTTCCGGAGATATCAAAAATGGCAGAATTCTATACCTGGCCAATTGTGGCTACTGTCACAGGCTGTTTAATGAAGGCGGAACTATTGGCCCTGATCTTACCGGCTATGAACGCAGTAATTTGAACTACTTTTTACTGAATGTAATCGATCCCAATGCCGATATCAGGGAAGGATACGGACTTCACCGGATTATTACAAGCGATGGACGGACGATTGAAGGTAAGATTGCTGCCAGTAATGGAGATACTCATACTATCCAAACACAGGCTGGTAAAGAGATCATACTTTCTGTAGAACAAATTAAAGAGATGAAAGCATTGCCGGTATCCATTATGCCCGAACGTATTCTGGATCGTTTAGATGATCAGGAGATCAGGGATATATTTGCCTATATTATGAAGAAGAATTGATTTTTTCTTCATAATCTTATTCAACCTTCAAGGAAGCGAGGAATCTACATGGTTTACTGACACAGGTATTTCATTTGGCTGAAATCCTTGTGTTAAGTGTGACTGTATAATTACTTTAGATTAAGCACTGGTACAGAAGCATTATTTATAATGAACCTGTTCTTACTTTGTTTGCCAAAGATTGGAAGATTGCTTTTGACATGGCCGGATATTACAATCAGGTCTGATTCTGATTCAACTGCTTTTTTAAGGATTGATTTAGCTGTTCCGGATGTCTTTTCCAGCTCTGTTTTAATATTCCTGGTAGTAATAGAAATGAGTTTATGGACGGAGCGCATCAATCTATTCACCGTATCCAATTCCTTTATGTCATTTGGCGATTTAACCATTCCAAACAAAATAACTTTTGACGCATTTTTTTCTATGATTGGTAATGTCAGTTCAAGCTTAGGAAGATTAGGTTTCTTTAGCCAAAAGGGGAATAATATCATTTTGAAATTATCATGAGGGCAATTTTCAGGAACAACTAAAACCGGACAGGATGTGGTTTTTATAATCGTGGAAACGTCCCTGTTATTGAAGAAACTGAAATGGCTTGAGCCCGACTTTTTTTCTAATACAATCAGCTCACAATCATAAATAGTAGCGACTTTGTCCACTGTAGTGGAGAAGCTACCCTCTTCGATATGGTAATAGCATTTTATTTGATGGGTTTCTTCCAAATCCTTTGCATACTTCTCCAATGATTTCATTTCAGCCATCATGGTTTCTAGTCTGAACCCAATTAGTAATGCCTTCTTTCCGATAGGGTAAGGGAAATCATTTACCTTATTAACCTTCAATAAATGTAAAGAAGCATTATGCCTTTTACACATAGCTAAACCGATTTTGACTGCATTTTCTGTTGAATTAGAGAAATTTATCGCTACCAGAATGTTTTTTATTTCCTTTTTCATAGATGCTATTTTAAGATTATCAGGTTTGATTAATTGTCTCCATTTTTTTATTGTTAATTTCTTGAACATTGGGACTTGAAACCGTAAAAAGAGTTTGAGTTGGATAGGCAAATTCAATTCGCTCTGCCTCAAACCGGCAGAGTATCCCAAAATATATTTCCTCTTGTTTATCCATAAATACGCTATAGTCAGAACTCAAAATGTAATAAACAAATTCAAAATCAAGGCTGAAATCACCAAATCCGGCAAAGTGTCCACGGTCAAGGCGCACATTCTTACTGGATTTAATAATTTCTTTAACCATCGCAGGAATTGCCTTCACCTGTTCGGATGAGGTCTGATAAGTTACACCAAGTTTGAAGACGATCCGCCGCTCTTCCATCCGCTTAAAATTATGAATCCGGGAGTTTGTCAGATAGGTATTGGAGCAAATCAACTGCTCACCGCTAAGCGTTCGTATTCGGGTGGTCTTTATGCCAATGTATTCTATCGAACCCATATTGTTTTCAACTATTATGAAGTCGCCGATTTCAAATGGCCTGTCAAAAAAGATTACAAAATAACTAAAAAGATCACCCAGAATAGTTTGGGCGGCAAGAGCTATCGCGATTCCACCTATTCCCAATCCGGTGATCAGGGTAGTTACATTATAACCCAAATTATCTATAATGAAAACAATCCCCAGTATCCAGATTATGATATTAATAACCAGCAAAAGCCCCTTCGCCTGTTTTTTCTCAGAATCCCTGTTCTCACTCGTTTTTATGAAAGAGAAAATAAATTTTTTCACAACAGAGGTAATAATCCGAAGAATGAAAAATGTAATATACAGCAGGGTAGCTACATGCAGGACAGAAGCTATTTTTGGCCCGATTTCTAACATGTTTATTGCTAAACGGAATATCGCCAGATAAGAGAGGGGAACAACTGATTTTTCGAAATTTGCGATAAGGAAATCATCGAATGTAGTTTCGCTCCTGAAAGCCCATAGTTTGAGGCGCTTTAATACTACCCGTTTAAAAATTGCGATCAGTAAAATTCCTCCCACAAAAATGGAGAGTGATATTAACCAATCCTGTAATGAATTGCCAAAATAGAATCTGGACAAAAATTGAGTCATAGCCAGAGGTTTTATTCTCCAAAGGAGATTGAACGGATGAACAATCCAGGAAGCCGAATATAATTGCCGTAAAAAAAGCTGTTGGCAGGCTACCTGCTTGTAATTATGAGAACAATAAGCTACCCGGGACGAATTAGAAAATTCTGGTTAAGGGATTATTGTTCAGGAAGTACAAAGATACAAAAAATATTTTTGGACCTCAGAAATGGGGACTATGCCTGTATGGAAACATATTTATGAAGTTTCGGGCTTCTGGTAAAGCCAATGATTGTACAAGCCCCCGGAATGGATTCCTGCTTTTTTCTAATGCACTGAGGAATGATCCCCAAAGGCTGAAATAGCTTTTACCTAAACTTGTCTTCCTTGGGTTCCCGAAAGTTGAGAAGGTTGATCATGAACTGGCAGTTCCCCGGTTCCCCCGTATAATCAGTGGCCCTGATACCTTTTTGAACAGAAGCCTATACCCGAATTTTTCAATTATGGTTATTCTATTTGTTCTAACTAGAAAACATTGATTATTTTAACAGGAATTAGGAGGAAATAAAGGAATCTCATCCAGAACCTTTTTTGTTCCATTATTTTTTAAAACCATGAGCAAACTGAACAGACGAAAGTTTATAAGCATGAGCACCGGAGCGGGTATTGCGACCGCATTATGGGGGCCTTTATTGGAACGGGCACTAGCTGTCCAGGCACACAATGCGAGCCGCTCAATTAAAGATGTAGAACATATTGTTATTCTGATGCAGGAGAACCGTTCGTTTGACCATTATTTTGGTACGATGAAAGGGGTAAGGGGTTTTGGTGACCGCTTTCCGGTTCCCCTGAAAAGTGGTCAGCGTGCCTTTCACCAATCTGATGGCAAACAGATTGTTCCTCCTTACAGGGCACATGGTAAAACCTCAAATGCAGCATTGGTTACTGGTACGCCACATAATTTTTCGGATTCACAGGCTGCCTGGAATCAAGGTAAATATGGTTTTTGGCCTCTATTCAAAACACCATTCTCAATGGCATATTATACGAGGGAAGAGCTGCCTTTTCAATATGCAATGGCTGAATCATTCACGATATGCGACGCATATCATTGCTCTATAGCCACAGGTACAGATCCCAATAGGATTATATTCTTTTCCGGCTCCAATTTCGATCCGTATAAACGGGAAGCAGGGATTAACTGCACAGATGAAAATTCGGAGCCTGTAAATCTACGCTGCTGGATAAAGGGTGCTTTACCTGAGCCAGGATATACCTACCAGGGAAGTTCCTTTAATTGGCCAACTATTCCGGATGTCCTGAATAAAGAAGGTATAAGCTGGCGTATTTATCAGGATCCTAATGATAACTGGACTGGAGCGATGCATGGCTGTCTGGCTTTTAAAAGTTTCCGTGAAGCCAAACCTGGATCTTCTATATATGAGAATGGTATGCGGCAATGGACTCTTGAAAATTTAAGAAATGATGTAATGAATGGCTCCTTACCTCAGGTAAGTTGGATATTACCATCCCAAAAGAATTCGGAACATCCAGGCGCACCATCCAGTCCTTATCGTGGCGCAGACTTTACCCATGATGTACTGGAGGCTATCACGTCCAATCCTGAAACATGGAGTAAAACCGTTTTCTTTTTGACATTTGATGAGAATGATGGGTTTTTTGATCATTTGCCTTCTCCTGCAGTCCCATCGTATAATTCAGATAATACACTTGCCGGTAAATCTACAGTTGATCTGAAAGGGATGTATTTTGATAATGAAAATAGTCAGACCAATTACATAGATAAACGGGATGTAGTATCAGGGAATATCCGCCCATGGGGGATGGGACCACGTGTCCCTATGTATATTTTATCTCCATGGAGTAAAGGAGGTTGGGTAAATTCCGAAGTTGCCGATCACACTTCCGTTGCTCAGTTTATTGAAAAACGATTTGGACTAATAATTCCTGCAATTAGTCCCTGGCATCGTGCTGTAAGCAGCGATCTTTGTTCCGCATTTGATTTTGAGAGTCCCAATGATCCTGTTTTTCCGGATTTACCGGATACTTCAGATCATGAGATTCGTGACGAAGCATCAAAGCGTTTACCAATATCAAGAGCTCCTGAAACCCCATCTTCACTATATCAGGAGAGAGGAACAAGATTTTCACGTGCATTACCTTATCGTTTGCATTGTCATTTTAGGGCTTTGAAAATGGATAATAAGATTAAGCTAATCTTTGAAAACAAGGGTTTTTCAGGAGCTGTTTACCATGTTTATGATCTTAATCATTTGGATGAAATCCCCAAACGGTATACAGTTGAATCCGGAAAATCACTTGATGATGAATGGAAAGCAACAAATGAAGGTAAATATGAGCTGGAAGTTTATGGCCCCAATGGGTATTTTCAAAAAATTTTAGGAAATATTTCAGAGAATGAGCCCAAAACAACAATATCATATGATCATAGAATTGGCGGATTAACAGTCAGTATGCAGAATGCCGGAAACAAACCTATGCGCTTAAAAATATCTTCTAATGCTTATGATTACACAGAGCAGGGCTTTTTTGACATTGCTCCCGGAAAGTTGATGAAAAAAAGCTGGGAATTACAAAAAAGTGCAAACTGGTATGATTTCTCAGTTCAATCAGAAGATGGTTATTTGCATCGTTTTGCTGGAAGGGTTGAAACCTCAAGGCATGGTGTGAGCGATCCTGCAATGGCTGCTGAGATTTAAATCTATCAGCTGAATATTGCTTTATGTCTTCCGCTCAGAGTCATAATATAATAATCCTCCTTTTGAACTTGTATCTGTTAATTAAAAAGGCTAAAATTTATTTTTTTAAGCTTGAACGTTGTCTTATCAAGACTGAATTGAGGATTGGTATTTAATAAGAAAAATGGAGTTTGTTCTTGGTCAGACGATTTAAACAGTAACAAGGATAAAGGATTATATATAAATCACCTGCAGCTTTAAACTTTCTCTTTAAAATTAAAAAAATATAAACCTTAAATACCTTACAGGACCAATGCGAAAAACTGTAATTAATAAGATCTGACAGTTCTCTTTAAATTACTGGACTCAAAGCCCTTGGCTTAATAAAATTTTTGAAGAAGCACCAAACTCTACAATAATCAATATCCCGGTTATTCTTTTTTGATATCTGAAAGTATTCTTAAGTTCTGTACTATAGCGGCCAATTGAATATATAAAACGTTTATTATGCTATGGAATTCTTTGTTTTTTTATTGTTTTAACAAAAATTTGATTAATTTTGAATAATTGGATGATGAAAAAATCGAGAAAATCATATAGCGTTTATTTGTCAGTATTTTTACTGATAGCTTTATCTGCTGTTTTTTTGCCGCTCGATGTTTTTCATAATCATGAACCATTTGCTGTTAATAAAACTATCAAGCAGATAAATTCCAGTAGTAAGGAAGATTTAAATGCTAAAAATAGTGCCGATTATTGCTGGGTTTGTGCTGTTCATATCGATAAAACGTTTACCAAAGCAAATTTTGTCGAAAAATTAAGGCTTTCGCCTGCCATGTCTGTATTTCTTAATAATGAAATTACAGGTTATGTTGTTGAATTACTTCTTACCAGTTTAAGAGGCCCCCCTTCTGAATAATTCCTTATTTCTTTTTTGATACACTCTTTTCTGAGTGTTTGTCATTTCTAATTAAATTTTAATTCAAGTATTTCTTTTTTTTAAAATCATCTATACTGATGTTTTATAATTAAGTTTTCTTAACAATTATAATTTAAATAATTACTTAACCCATATGAAAAAGCGATTATTTGCTATAAAAATCAGCATTTTCTGTTTGATTACCTTAAACATTTTTGTAGTTGAGGCAATCGCGCAGGAATGCCATTTTCGATTAAGCGGTATTATTTATGATGGTACAAACAAACAAATTTTGTCTGGTGCCACTGTTTCACTTGTGGGTAGTGATAAAATTGCGGTAACGAATAAATCTGGGGTATATCGCTTTAACAAACTATGTTCAGGAACTTATCGCATAAAAATAACTCATGTAGGCTGCATCCCTATAGAAGCTAGTTTAGTTGTAGATTCTGACTTAGTGAATCAGAATTTTTATCTTTTACATACTTCCGAGCAACTCAGTGAAGTGGTGGTAAGTTCTAGTTATGATACTGATGTTAATTCAATTAAATCCAGCTTATCTGTTGAGGAAATGCAAAAACTTAAAGGCAGCACTTTAGGTGAAATGTTAAAGCAGTTGAGTGGGGTTTCAGTTTTACAAACGGGCAGTACTGTTTTTAAACCTGTTATACATGGATTGCACAGCCAGAGGGTATTAATTCTAAACAATGGTGTCAGACAAGAAGGGCAGCAGTGGGGTGCAGAACATGCTCCGGAAATAGATCCCTTAGTAGCTTCTCGCTTAACAGTAATTAAGGGTGCCGGCGCGCTTAGGTATGGTTCGGATGCTATTGGCGGTGCTGTTTTGGTTGAACCACGTAGTTTAGATATAGACACGGGCCTTCGTGTTGAAGTCAATACAATTTATTCTTCAAATAATAGAATGGGTCTGCTTAATTCTATTGTGGAACAAGGTATTAAATCAGAAAAAAGTTCCTGGGCATGGCGATCACATCTAACTTATAAGCGGGGAGGAAATGCTCGTACACCCGATTATTGGTTGCATAATACCGGTATTCAGGAGTTAAATTATTCATTTCATGGAGGTTATCAGCGGGAAAAAACAAAAGCTGATATCTATTTTAGTGCATTTAACACTAAAATAGGCATTTTTTGGGGCGCACACATTGGAAATTTGACAGATTTAGAGAATGCAATTAATAATAAAACTCCTTTATTCAATATTAATGAATTCGATTACCAGATTGGCAGACCAAGTCAGGAAGTATCTCATTATTTAATAAAGGCGAAACTAACTCAGGAATTAAGCAAAGACCGGAGAATTAACTTTGTATTGTCGCATCAGGAAAATTTCAGAAAGGAATTTGATCGCTCACTCATTGATAATAATCCCGAATTAGATCTCAATTTAGGGACCACCACCGCCGACTTAAATTTTGAGACCGATAGATTTGCTAATACAAATCAACAGTTTGGTTTTACCGTTCAAAGACAGGCCAATATCTGGAGTGGTAGCAGATTTTTTCTACCAAATTATACAAATCTATTATTAGGCTTATACGGGATTAGAAAATGGGAAAAGAATGATTTACAATTTGAAGCGGGTTTAAGATATGATTATCGCAGTCTTGAGGTATTTAGGAATCAAAATGGCCAAAATTTCCAGGTAGACAGACAATTTAATAACCTTTCTTCTTCATTTGCGATCAATTATGTTCCCAATAATAATATGAGTTGGGTAAACAATTTTTCTTTGGCCTGGAGGCCACCTCATGTTAATGAATTATATGTGAATGGCTTGCATCATGGTACAGCCAATTTTGAAATTGGGGATCCAAATTTAAATAGTGAAACCAGTTTGAAATATACAAGTCAGTTTAATTACCAGTGGAATAAAAATACAAAGATTGACTTAACGCTTTATGCTAATTACATTCAGAACTTTATTAATCTGGTGCCAGTTTTACCGGCAACTTTAACATTGCGTGGTGCATTCCCAACCTTTCAGTTTAAACAAGCTGATGCTTTGTTAAGTGGGTCAGATCTAACGTTTAATACTGCTTTAAACCCATCATGGACTTATAGATTTAAAGCTAGTGTTTTAATTCCACGTAATTTAGAATCCCGTACCTGGTTACAGCAAATGCCTGCACCACAAATTGATCAGGAAATTTCATGGTATTTTTCACCTGATAAAAAAAGCAATTATATATCAACCAATGCTTTGTGGGTGGCCAGGCAGCGTTTTATCCCTGATAATTTTATAGATTATCTGGCTCCACCAAGTGAATATTTACTTTTCAATCTCAATTTCGCGACAGAAATACGGCTTATGAAAACCCCGGTTAGCCTTGGTGCTAGTGTTTTTAATTTATTTAATGTTCGCTATCGTGATTACATGAACCGTTTCAGGTATTTTTCTGATGAGGTAGGAACCAATGTTGTATTAAGACTTAAAATCAATGTATAATTATGCTTAAAAAATATGTAATAGGAGTATTGAGTATTGCTCTATCAGTTAGTGCGATATCCTGTAAAAAGGCCAGTATGGCTAATAATGAATCGGAGCATCAAGCTATAAATAGGATAGAGATGCTCTTTAAACAGAGCGGCACTACCGTATCCACAATAGTTGCCGAAGATCCGGATGGTGATGGAGGTAATCCACCATCCAGGATCGATAATATTAGTTTAGATATTAATAAAACCTATGATGTTGAGGTGAAATTCTTCAATATCAGTAATGGAGTTACTAAAGATATAAGCCCCACTATTCTCCAGCAGGCCAAGCAGCATGAGGTTTATTTTATCCTATCAGGTTTGAGTTTATCCATTGAAAAGAAAGATAAGGATGATAATGGATTTCCCATAGGCTTAATATCACAATGGAAGACAGGAAATACAGGTGGACAGGGCTCAGTATTATTAAAATTGATGCATAAACCCCTTATAAAGGGACCGAATGATGATCCCTCTAAGGGACATTCAGATATAGCCATCAGCTTTAACTTAAACGTAAAATAACAATTAATAAATAAATCAAATCTTAAAAACAATTATGAAAAAATTAACAATTATTGCCCTTTTGCTTATACCTGCAAGCATTACTTTTGCTCAAGCCCCAAAATTTGGATTTAAAGCAGGTTTGAATTTTAATAGTGTGAGTACCAATGATGATGATTTAAAGGACGAATTAGGTGGGCGTACCAGCCTTCACTTTGGTGTGATTACTGATTTTTCAATGAGTAAATCATTATCCTTTCAGCCACAATTACTATTTAGTGGCCGTGGTGCAAAAATTGACCATGGCGATCATGCAGATGTTTATGCTTTTAACTCATTAGAGTTACCCCTCAACTTTACTTACAGAAAGGATCCTGCTAAGGGTATTTTTCTGGGTGTAGGTCCATCATTGGGTTACAACCTTAATGGTAATATTAAATCAGAAGAGCATGGAAATGAAGAAGTTGAATTTGGATCAGGGAATGGCGAAATTAAGCGTGTTGATCTTGGTTTAAATGCCCTTCTTGGATATCAGTTTTCGAACAGGTATTTCGTTTCAACCAATTATTCTGCAGGTTTAAGCAATTGGAGTAACAATAGTAACTCTTCATGGAGAAATAATATAATAGGAATTTCTTTAGGTGTCTTTCTTAAATAAGAAGACTCTTTAATTTATAAAAATCCCCAAATCTGTTATAAGTTTGGGGATTTTTGTTTATTAATTATTAATGGAAGGATGTTATTTTTTATACCTTTTCAGGTATCTATTTTCTGTTGATACTCTTACCATTGAAGCCGTCCCGAATGGAGCGGCAATCTACCCCAGCCGAGACTTTCAAAAAAGAGATTAAGGAAAAGGAGATGAAACTTTTTTTTCTATTAGCCAAAAACCGCGTTGAACTTGAAACTAACAATTACATGCAATGATGTTAAATAATTTTCTATCAGATTGACTTTTGAAGCAAAACTACCGGTTTATCAACTTGCCAATTACTGGTATTATTTCGCCATTAACCGGGATCAATAAATGGTACAGAAACTGCAGGCGTGACGACATTGAGGCTTGTATCAATGTCAAAATAGAATAATTAAATAAACCTGAGTTCTACTAATAAAATCACACATGGGATGCTTTATTATCCTTAAACAGTCTGTTAAATTAATATCCGCCATTACAGAAAATAATTGGATTTAATAAACGAACTCAGGTTTCTATTTAGGTATTTTAAATAAAAGATCAGCCTTATTGAACCTGTCTGGTTCAATAAGACGCCAATTATGCTAATGTTTATTTTTAGAAACTCATTTGAATTTTGCTGATATATATTCAATTAAGCCTTCATCACTCATTTTATTAGATGTGCTTTCTTTAGCCAGCACATTTTTGTACTGTGGGGTTTCTTTTAAGTATTTAATAAATTGTTCCTGTGCAGTACCGGTTCCGGTTACATGTACTTCGTCAACGTTTTGCATATGGGAAGTTATGCCTTTAAATAATTTTTGAAGCGAATCCCTTTCGGCATTGTTCGCCGCATTTTCGCTCGAATTTCCATGCTGACTATCTGCCTTTTCATGGGCTAATACTACAAAATTTCCGGAGTCTACATTTTCTTTACCTACAACAGTTGCATGTTGCGAATCCATCCAAATACCAAATTGTTTTTTATTTCCTGACATTTTATACATTTTTTATATTCAATTAATTACGCAATAAGCATGCCATTTAGGTTTTAATGAATTGCTTAAAATTCGCTTAAAACAGATGCTGGTATACCTATGTTCATTCTTCCCTAAGACTTTAAAACATAGGATGGCTAAACAATAGGGGAGTAGCTCTTATATTTTCATAAGTACCCCCAAATAAAAGCGCTAAGGCTCAATAGCAAAAAGAAAAACAACACAGGTTTCCATAATGTCTGCAAAATTTTCCTTTCCATACCTGATTCATTCAGTACAGCTTGAACCATTGCGATGTTTTGAACAGACAAGGCGTTTCCTAAAGCGGATCCGGCTAACTGGCAAGCCAAAAGCAGAGAAGTATTGAGTCCGGCATTGACCCCTAAGTTATACCACTCTGCACCAAACATCAGATTCGACATTGTGGCGCTTCCGGCAATGAAACTACCCAAAAAACCAGTAGCGATGGCCAGTGAGGGAGCAAAGGCAGCCGGGATGAACCCAGTGGCAAACAACTCTTCCATTTGCAGATTCGACGCGAGTAAACTGGCTATGATGGCAAGACAAGCAATACAAGCAAACGTTGTAGGTAAACGTTGTATTGAAGCCTTAAATGCAGGTCTGATACTGGCACCTTGTTTACTATTAGACAGATAGATGCATAAGAGTCCTATAAAAAAGACTAATCCCGGTTGAAAAACATTGATGCTCTTATTTAACCCAATTGAGGGCCATAGGATCGAAAATTTAGTACTACCCAGTAATGTTTTTCCAAGAATAAGCAACAAAGCTATTAGCAAATATGGCTTAAAAGTTTTAAAAAGTTGTTTGATTAAGGTGCTATTTACCCTTGGCATTGACCCACCAATATTCTTCAGCACCTGTAACCACGCAAGCAGCCCTATAATTGCGGCCATTATAGACGGTAATTCTACACTGTATAGAGAAATTACAATAAAGGGCACAACAAATGCAATACCTGCCAGTAAACTTACAAAATTGAGCTTTCCGGTTTCCGGGTAGATAGTAATCATCCCCCCGAGCTTCAAAAGACGCTTTAAGGCAAATGGCATCAAAATAGTAGGTAGCAACAATAGTAAGGTGGTATATTGAGGCACCTGGGTTATAGGGAGGTCGTCAAACCCAATTTTGATTGGTGTTCCCACAGCACCGAAAACAACCGGTATCGTATTAGCCAGCAATGATAACGAAGCAGCCAGATAGGGCGGAAAACGTAGTCCGAGTAGTATAGGAGCCACGATCATGGCAGGCGTTCCAAAGCCTGAGATGCCTTCAATAAACCCACCGAAATAGAAGGCTAGTAATATCACAACCATCAGCTTGTTTGTTGAGAATGTCTTTAGCGAGGTCTCCAAATTCTGAATAAAACCGGCTGATTTGAGGTAGTTGAAAAATGTCAATGCCCCGAGAACTAATAAACTAATTTCTAATGCTACGATGGTCCCATGTATACCGGCTCTCAAAATGCGAAAGGAACTAAATCCTTCGCTGATTATGATTCCCATTATCACAGTCGCCAAACTAACGAAAGCAGCGATCAATAGACTCTTGTTCAACACAAGGGTAAACAAAAGTAAAATTACAAATGCAACAAAGAGCAGGATTATATCCATACCAGACAATCATTTAATAGTAGTTTCGATAAAAAGAACACAATTGGCAGCTAACGCAAGAGAAATAGTTGTTAGCATTAAGCGGATTGGTTCTTCACACCAGAGGTAGCCCATTGCAAAAATGATTACTTAGATAACCAAATGCCAGTGAGGTCGGCAATTTTGTTACCATAGAACAAAAGTTTGGTCCCACAAAATATTACAGTAGCGCGAGCGATAAAACCAGATATATTTTATATGGATTATCCACTTTATTCTCAGTTAACCACCGTATGTCAGCTACTAAGTGCAATTATCAACCTATCGATTATTTTACTTTCGCTGTTATTTTTCCCGCGATAGGCATTCGCTATGGTCTCGGCTGTTTGTAATATATTACCGACAAGTGTTGGAGTAAAGCGGGATTTATTCTCATCGTAAAACTCCAGGAATGAGTCAAGTCCGTTTCGTTCAGTGCTTTCTGCTTCTTCATATTCAAATGCGAAATCTATTAAATTTGCCTGGTCAGTTCCATACCTATCAATGGACCCTTCTAATGGTTTCCAGGTATTTTGGATTAGTTTCTGCAAGGATTCTCGTTCAGTTGAATGTACTTTACCATCTATGACAGCAATGGAATAAAAAAGTCTCCCTAATTCAATGTATAATTGTTCGTAAAACATAAAATGGTTTATTTATTGTTAAATAATTTAATTATTAGTTTAATAATATTTATCTTCTAGAGCTATGTTGACATTAGTTTAAATAAATAGTCTGCGTCTTCCTTTCTGCATAATTCAGTACCCGGGTTCATGGTCGCGGCTGTACCGCAGGCTACACCAAACTGCGCAGCTTCTTCAATGCTTTTATTTAGTGCAAGGCTCAGCACTATCCCGGCCACCATACTGTCACCAGCGCCTACAGTACTTTTTACTTTAACAGCCGGGGGCATGATGTGCATCGCTGTATTTCCACTTACCAGCATGGCACCCGCCGCACCCATTGACACAACTACCACTTCACATTTCCATTTGTTTATTACTTCCCTGGCAGCTTCATCCACCCGTTCAATATTCAGATCTTCTTTACCCACCAATGAACTCAGTTCAGCCAGGTTGGGTTTAATTAAATAAAGACCTGCCTGCACGGCCTCCCTTAAAGCTTCACCGGATGTATCAACAATAAGTTTTGCATTTATTCTTCCTGCTATAGATGCAATTTCTGAATATACAGAAACGGGTATACCCGGTGGTAAAGCGCCGCTTACTACAATGAAGTCAGCATCATTTATGTTTTCAATAAGTGCCAGGCATTGTTGCCACTCCTGTTCAAGGATGGACGGGCCCGGCATTCCAAAACGGTATTGCTGATTCGTTGAGGTTTCAAGCACAATAAGGTTTTCTCTTGTATTCTCTTTTATTTCAGCAAGTATTGAATCTATGCCTTCCTTGTTAAGCAATTCCGTAAATGCTTTGCCGGTATAGCCCCCGGCCATATAAATGGCAGTTGGCTTTCCCCCCAGTTTTTTTATAGCTCTTGCCACATTGATTCCTCCACCGCCAGGCTCATAAACCGGGTTAGTGCACCTTAATTTCTTTTCAGGCATCAGGGCTGCTACTGTGGTGCTCTTATCAATGGCGGGGTTGAATGTAATTGTTATGATTTTTGACATGCTGCAAATACTGATGTGATTAAAATATTTACTATATTTTTTCGATTCAATCTAACCATGTCGTGGGTACATACCTATGCACGGTCCCTTTCCCTGTAAGCTCATTTTCTGTAGGATTATCTTGCGCCCAGCAGTCTATATTGTAAAAAGTATTGTCAGCAATGTTCGACAATGCTTCCTTTGTCGCATATGCCTGATGAGGGGTTACAATAACATTGGGAAAGCTGATCAGTTTTTCCAGCATTTCATCCTGTATTGGGTTCTTAGAGTGATCGTAAAAGGATATGCCTTTTTCTTTTTCATACACATCGGTACCGAGGTATCCTATTTTGCCCCTTTTCAATGTTTCAATTACGTGTTGCATATTCATTACGGCGCCTCTTTCTGTGTTAATGAGCAATACATCCTGCTTCAAATTATTGTTTTCATCTGTCATGTTTTAATTGCCCAGATCATTTTTACTTAAGCGGCATTACGCCAGCCATTTCTCCAATTACATTTACAATCTCTGATCCCGCCGGCACTACAATTTTTGCATTTGATTTAAGTGAAGTTTCAACAGTTTCAAGTTTCTTTAATAATTGAGTATTTCCTTTAAAGTGTTGATTTGCATTGATGTGTCCATTTTTTCCTCCACTTTTAATGTTTTTAAATACAATTATTTTGCTGCCTTCATCATCAATTCAGCTTTTGATATATTCTCAATTCCTTTGGCCAAAGCATCGGGGGTAAAAGAAATTGAGTCGATGCCCTGGTCGACCAGGAATTGTGAAAATTCCGGAAAATCACTCGGTGCCTGACCGCATAAGCCTATTTTGATTCTTGCCTTCTTTGCTGCTGCAATTGCCTGTGCGATTAATATTTTTACTGCTTCATCATTCTCGTCGAACAAATGGCTTACAATATCAGAATCTCTGTCAAGTCCAAGTGTCAATTGAGTAAGGTCATTTGAACCAATTGAAAAGCCATCGAACAGCCCTGCAAACTTGTCAGCCAGTATAACATTACTTGGTATCTCTATCATTACATAGATTTCCAGCCCATTCTCACCACGCTTCAGGCCAAATGTGTCCATGGTATGCAATACTTTTTCTGCTTCTTGTATAGTACGGCAAAACGGGATCATCACTTTAACATTGCTGAGCCCCATGTCATTTCTTACACGCAATACCGCTTCGCACTCCAGGCCGAACCCGGGTAGGTATCGGGGGTCGTAGTATCGCGACGCGCCCCTGAAACCCAGCATTGGGTTTTCTTCTTCCGGTTCATAATATTCACCCCCGATCAGTGATTTATATTCATTGGACTTAAAATCACTCATCCTCAGTATCACCTGATTGGGATAGAAGGCTGCAGCAACTTTTGCTATAGATTCTGCAAGCTTATGTACGAAATATTCTGTTTTGTTTTTATAATCCGCAGTTATCTGAGCAATGGTATTCTTTACCGGACTTTTCGGTAAGGTTTCAAATTGCACTAATGCCATGGGATGAATTAGAATGCTATTGTTGATTATAAATTCCATGCGTAATAGACCTACACCCTCAGCAGGGTAATGCGATAGTTCAAAAGCCCTGTCAGGGTCTGCCAGTATAAACATGGGGGTAGTCTTTACCTGGGGCAACTTTGAAAAATCAGTTGTGAATTTTTCGTAAGCAACTGTACCTTCAAGTACGTTTCCCTCATCACCTTCAATATTTGCTACTGTTATTATTTGTCCGTCGTGGATCACCTGCGTTGCATTGCCAGTACCTACTACCGCAGCGATACCTAACTCACGCGCTACAATAGAGGCATGGCTGGTGCGACCGCCTTTGTTGGTAACGATACTGACAGCTTTTCGCAGCAGCGAATTCCAGTCGGGATTGGTGATATCAGCTACCAGAATATCACCATCCTGTAGTTTATGTGCTTCAGATAAAGAATGAATAATGCAGGCACGTCCGCTTATGATCATTTTACCTACCGACTTACCGGTACATAATATTTTCCCTTTCTCTTTCAGTTTGTAGGTATACACCTTTCCATGTTCTTTCTGCGAATGGACCGTTTCGGGCCTTGCCTGAAGAATATATATTTCATTTGTACTTCCATCTTTTCCCCATTCTATATCCATTGACATGCCATAGTGCTGCTCAATAGTATGGCTCCATCGGGCTAGCTGCAACACCTCATCGTCAGTTAATATCCAGGCGGATCGTTTATGCAAGAGGGTCTCTATGTTCTTCACTGGTCTTTCAGCACCAGGCGAATCATCATAAACCATGGTATGCTCTTTAGCTCCCTTCTGTCTGCTAATAATGGCATTTTTTTCTTGCTGCAAAGTAGGCTTGAACACCCAAAACTCATCTGGTGTTACCGCACCTTGCACAACATTCTCTCCGAGCCCCCAAGCACCTGTAATGTAAATGGCGTTTTTGAACCCGCTCTCAGGGTCAATAGTAAAGATTACTCCTGCACACCCGAGGTCAGACCTTACCATGTATTGTACCCCCACAGATAAACCTACCTGCATGTGATCGAACCCATTGTCAATTCTGTATTTGATTGCGCGATTATTAAAAAGAGATACATAACACTTATGAACTGCTTCAAGGAGGGCATCCTCACCCCTTATATTGAGAAACGAATCGTGCTGACCAGCAAAACTGGCAGTGGGTAAGTCTTCTGCAGTGGCGCTGCTTCGTACAGCCACAGCTACATTGCTATCCTGAGCAGATAAATTGCGGTAAGAATTCAGAATTTCTTCCTTCAAATTCTTGGGCAAGGTGGCATTTGCCATCAAACTCCTGCACTCCTTTGCGATTTCAGGAAGATTTTCAAGCGTTTCATGGTGTATCGAATCCAATAATTGTTTAAGCCGATCGGTAAGATTATTATCAGATAGAAAAAGCTGGTAGCCTTTCACGGTAACTGCAAAGCCATCCGGCACCTTGACACCAAGCGGCAGCAGTTTATTGAACATTTCGCCTAATGAAGCATTTTTACCACCGACTTCAGGTATTTGCCCGATGTCTAATTTATTAAAGGGAAGGACTAGTGAATTCATAATTAATGTTTAATAGAAATTATACACTATTGCTACTCATAATCAATGACTAAGTCAAAGTTTGAGAGAGATACCAAATTCGAAGATATCGTTACCATTGGTTACAAAAAATGATTCAGGTCAATATAGGGGATGACTTCTATCAATGCTTAAAGACCGTGAAATGCAAGTTTGGGAAGCTTTTGTATACTGAGTTTTTGCCAAATCCCAAGGTCGGCTAATAATATTGTTCTATAAATTGAGGTCGCCTTAGCAAACTCGCTCCAGATTTAATAGGCATGCCCTTCAAGCAACTGGTTCAAAATTAGTACAGGCACATCCGAATACATTACCATCTCTTTTTCTACGCTTTTGTAAAAGAGCTTATGCAAAAAGCTATGCTCTTTATGGATGACAATAATCAGGCCTGCGTGGTGTTCATTGCAAAATTCTCTTATACCCTTACCTATATTGCGATGATTCGTATAATAATAATCTATGAGATTTCCATCCAACAGCCTGTGTAATTTTCCTATACCCATGATTTGATCAATATCACTGCTTTCCTCTCCATTAGTGTCAACATTCAAGACCAATAACCTGCATCGGTAATCATTGATGAATTGATTTATCAACATGCGAGGCATTTTTTCCACCTCCAGGAGATCTGTAGCTAATACCGCGCTATATACCGGTTCAAAAATATAGGCAGTGGGAATAATTAGCACTGGTAAGTGCACGTTTTTAATAAGATCAAATATTTGACTTCCAATTAGAAGCATACCTAATGCAGAGCGATTTTTGCTTCCTGCTATTATAAAGTCGACATGATGGTCCCTGGATATGTCTGATACTGCAGTAATTAATGGCCTCTCATCAGTGAGCGTTTCTATACGAGTATTAGCATTTCTAAAGGGTTCAAGTGATAACTGTAGATCTTCCATCCGTTGGTTACTCTCCGCCTTTAAGGAATCGGATTCTACAGTAATGAAGGCAATTTCGCCTGAAGAACCAAGCAGATCGTAATAAGAATTGTATAGGATTATTTTGCTGCTCTCAAAGGTGCCAGCAAAAGTCAGTGCGTAGCGAGCCGCGTTAAAAGAGCTGTAAGAATGGTCGGTGAGTAGGAGGATTGTTTTCATAGTCTAAATAGTTTTAACCAAAATCGTAACTACATTTGAGTTATTTAATGTCCATAATCATTTTGACCGATGATCTTCATCACATGATGATAATCAGATACTTAGGTGATTTCTCTCATAGACGCTAAGACGCAAATGGATACAGGTTATAAAAATCATTCCTTTTAGATGGATATTTCGCGTCTGCAATAAATTAAAAGCTATGGCTGGTGAGATGGTGCATTATAATGCACCTTAATGCTGAAACATTTATCAGGAACTATGAGATAGTGCAAAAAGTGCAGTATAATGCTCTTTTTATTTGTTTTATTAAGTATTACCACTATATTTGAGTAAATAGAGCATTATAATGCACCAAACAGAACTTGTAACAGTCCTTAAAGAAAGGAGAGAGGCCTTGGGCATAACGCAGGCGCATCTGGCTGAGCTTGCCGATGTAAGCCTGCGGACATTGAAATCCCTGGAGGTTGGAAAAGGCAACCCCACGTTGGAAACCTTAGCTAAACTGATCGAAGTTTTGGGCATGGAGCTCAAGTTGGAAATAAAAGCACCACAGCACGATAAATAATGAGAAAAGCCAATGTTTACCGGAATGGAGAACTGGTCGGCAGTCTTACGGAAGAAACCGTGGGTCATTATATCTTTGAATATGATGATGAATGGTACCGCGACGACTCAAAGCCCGCTGTAAGCCTCACACTGCCAAAATCTCAGAAAAGGTATGAAAGCAAGTACCTGTTCCCTTTTTTCTATAATATGCTGAGCGAGGGCGTGAACAAAAAACTTCAGTGCACCCAGTTAAAAATTGATGAGAAAGACAGCTTCGGCCTGCTGATGGCTACCAGCCAGCATGATACAATCGGCGCTATCACCGTCAAACCCGCTGACCTAGCATGAACTTAAAAGAAATAAAATTTTGTCCGGGAACTCTTGCAGAAGGATTTGACACGTATAGTCCGCTCTGTCTAAAGAACATGTTCAATAAAAAGAAGGTGAGCCATATCTTGCCTTATGAGGCTGCGCGCAATGAGGAAGTAGAAGAACAGTTCATTGAAAACCGGAAGCGTATTTCTTTATCGGGTGTTCATGAAAAGCTGAGCATGGTTTTAGAGAAAAACCAGCTCCGTTTAACCCATCCGGGAGAACAGGGAACTTATATATTAAAGCCAATACCCCGGGATTTGAAAAAAGTTGATCAGGTACCTGCTAATGAACACCTCACCATGCAGATCGCCAGACAGGTTTACGGTATAAAAACAGCAGAGAACGCGCTGATCTTTTTTCAGGATGGTACTCCCGCTTACCTGACCAAACGCTTTGATGTGAAAGAGGACGGCACAAAATGGGGAAAAGAAGATTTTGCTTCGCTTGCTCGTCAGTCAACTGATAGTGCCGGACCCAATTTCAAGTATGATTATAACTATGAGGCCTTGGGGCTGCTTTTCCAGAAATTCGTCCCAGCCTGGAGGATAGAAATAGAGAAATACTTCGTTATGGTACTATTTAACTATCTTTTTTCTAATGGTGATGCGCATCTCAAAAACTTCGCGCTACTTGAAAGTGCATCCGGCGACTATTTATTAAGTCCGGCATATGATCTGATCGATACCCGGCTGCATGTAGATGATACTGATTTTGCGCTGACAGCGCTTTTTGCAGATAAATTCCAGTCCCGGGCCTGGAAGAACAAAGGTCATGCCTCGGCAGAAGATTTCAGAGAGTTAGGCAAACGGATCGGTGTGCAGTCCAAAAGGATAGATAAATTATTACCGCCTTTTCTTTCCAAACAAGAACAGGTAGAAAGCCTGATCTCACGCTCATTCCTGAACGATCCGGCCAAACGAGCTTACCTGATGCATTATCAAACCAAAAGGAATTACCTGAACGGCTAGATCAGCTAATGATATTCAACAACAAAGCTAACCTGCGAAGAAAAACCGCCCGCTTGTATAGCCTTTATGCCCGACCGGCGGGGCTAAATTTGCGGAGGTGCTGAAATGGATAATTGGCCTTTAAGAAATGTTATCTTGGAGCCTGTTACCAATGCGAAATGGTTTAACTATTGTTAATAGCTAGGTGTTAAAGCAAGATCAAGTGTAACCCTAGCCTTAGGCTTATCGCATCGCCCGATGAAACCCGGCCGATCATCACTAAAAAAAAATGATTCAAAAAAACCCGCCATAAATTAAAAGCTATGGCGGGCGAAGTCGGGTGGCAGGATTAGCTGCGCTGATCCTGAATAGGGGGGCTTACAAACACAAGCCTTACGCTTCTCGTACCTCGAAGCTGGCTTTGTTGTTTTACTTCGTCCCTCAAGGGCACCGTGATGTTGGGTGTGGCAGGGTTAGCTGCGCTGATCCTGAATAGGGGGGGCTTTACAAACTCAAGCCTTACGCTTCTCGTACCTCGAAGCTGGCTTTGTTGTTTTACTTCGTCCCTCAAGCCTTGCAGGCTTGGTGACTTTGTAAAACAACAAAGCCCTTTCTGCTGAAGCAGAAAAGGCTTTTCGTTTGTCGGGGTGGCAGGATTCGAACCTACGACCTCCTGGTCCCAAACCAGGCGCGATACCGGGCTACGCTACACCCCGAACATTTAACAAGAATTGCAGAAGCCTTTCAATTGTTAAGGGATTGCAAAGATAGACTTTTCGGCATTTGTGACAAATATTTTTTAAAATAATTTGAACATATTTTACAGGTTTTCCATAACCGGCTGAGAGATAGGCTAAAGAATTTATTGGTTTTAGATTATGATCATTTTATTTAATAAAAATAGCCCCGGAATGTTCCGGGGCTTACAGGTTTATCAGGTTAATCTATTCTTAAATGTTCGTGTTAAGGTACCTTCTCATATCTCACATCTCACATCTCAATCAATTCACATGTCCCAGATTAATACCATTAAAAACAATATTAAACTCTGTTTTTCTGTTTAATTGTTGTACAGCTAAGGAGCAAGAAGGATCATCATTGCATGGGTTTCCCATATTTGGTCTGCCATATTTTTCTATCTGTAAACGATCTGCCGAAATTCCTTGGGATATCAGATAATTAATGGCTGATTGAGCTCTGTTTGCGGCAAGTTTTTCATTGTATTTTGACATTCGGCTGTCAGAATAAGCTGTGGTTGCTACATTGATTCCAGGATTTTCTTTCATCAAAATCACAAGATTATTTAAAACAGGAAGGGCATCAGGACGAATAGAGGCATCGTCTAAATCGAAATAGATATCGGCTATTGCAAAGGCTTTTTTCAATGAACTCAGATTGTCAAAAACAAACTGTTCAGATACCATATACATTGCTTTTCTGTACAGTACAGCATCAACTTCATTTGCCGTTCTAGTTGAAATTGTATTCCCTGGCTCTAATAAACTGTCATGCGAAACTAAGGTAGAATTATTAACTGCCATGTAGTTTGCAGATCCGGAAACTTGTGCAAAAACATTATTTATTATAATACTGGTTGAGAGAGTTAATACTGCGATAAATAATTTAGTTTTCATATCACTTGTTTTTGTATTTACTGACTCTTACGGTCATATCATACCAAATGTTTCACAATTATTTGTTTTTTCTCACAATTAATAATGAAAATATCATAAATATACTTTGTGTATATTGAACACTTAATAATTATTGTATATAAGTATTTGATATGTAATGAATTACGATACAATTATGAATATTGCAGAAGCAAAATCAAAAACAAATTGTTGACAATCTCATGACTTATGGTTTTTCATCATGCTGAATTGCAGGAAAGATAAGCAGTCGCATGATTAATGAACCAAACACTATCCCCGCAAAAATGACCATCAATAATACCAGAAAAGGCATGCTGATACAATTTTCACCGGCCCCAAACCAGGGAAATCTATTGTCAATATAGAGCCACATAAAAATGGTAATAATAAAGAGATTGATGGAAACAATAAGGATTTTGATCAGAAGCTTTTTCCAGCGCCACTTTTCCCCCTTGTCCTTAATCTGATAGATCAGAATAATGATGATTATAAGTGAGAAGAGTCCGAGAATAATATTGACAATGGTTAACAGAAGTTCATCCGGATGATCATATTGTTCATCACAGGGAAATTGTAATGCATTGTAATATGCTACTGAATTAGATTTAATATATCCCCAGATCGATTGATCATTAGCATGCCGCGGTTTAAGAGGAACCAATTCCTTTGAAATAGTGTCTATGCTAATAAATTTACTGGCTAAGACATCCCATAATTCACCATATCCTTCATCTGCACCTAAATCCCTGATCGCTACCCCTCCAAGTCCGTTTTGAATAATAAATTCGTATTTCTGTTCCAGAGAGCTTTCATTATCATAATAAATATGTCCGGTTAGGATTCCTTCATCGTCCCGGGTTTCTATTGAAGCATAGGCCTGATCTTTATTATAGCTTACCGGCGCATATTGATGGTTTAATCGGATTTCCTTGTACGGAATATAATTTTTAAACCTTTCTATTCCGGTTCGGGCATTACGCTCAAATACAGCACCATAATAGCTTAGTCCTAAGATGAATTTATAAGGAGGAATTCCAATATTAAGATATCTGGAAACGCTCGACTGAATACTATAATCACTGTCATCGCTAAGAGGAGCAATCGGACCAGGAAAATTGGTCGGCTTATTACTGAAATCAATAATAAACCGGTCTGTCAGGGTATCCAGAGCAGGGATATCATAGGCATTACTCTCATCATATACCGGTAAGGTAATGATGACCTGATATTGTTTGGTTTTTAAACGGTAAGCTTTTGATAAATCACTGACAAAATCCACAAAATATGGACGAAGCGTTTTATTAAGTCCTGTAAATGCGATATTAATTCCTTCGGCATCGCGCTGCTCCAGAAGATCTAAGGTATTATTGATCAGGTTTTTTCTGGCTGTTTCGTTGGTTAGAAATTTTGCAGTTTCAAGTGAGTTTTTATTGCCTACTGTTAAAATGACCTTTGCACCGGCTTCTTTTACATTATTAATAATTGATGCATCCCTCCAGCGGTTAAAATTTTTGGATAAACCGGTAGCCGGGTCTATTTCATAATAATCATACAGCAATGAGCTAAGTGTACTTAAATTGTACTTTCCAGGGCTGTTCCTTATATCAAAAGGATAAATTCCTAATACTTCAGCTCTATGACCTAGTTTTAACCGGTATCTGATTACCGTACTGTCATTGATAGTATCGAGAAATGCACTTTTGCTTGCATAAACATCACGCATTAATTTTAATTGTTCCTGCCTGTCTTTTTTCTTTTCCTGTTCTTCCTTATTATCAGTTAATATTGGGATCAGGCGGTCTACAAGATCATTGATGTATTTATCATTGGGATCAGGTTCCTTTATTAATTTGAAAGGTTTATTTCCGCTTGGGATTGATTCAGGCTGTTCTGAGACTGTGGGATTTTCAGGAATTTTGAGCTGTTTTATCAGATCCAATAAAGTTTGAAATTGTTCTTTATTAGCTTCAGCGAGTTCCAGTTTGAAATCTTCCAGGTGCTTTACTGTTACAAGTGAGGTATCTGTTTTTATTATTTTTTCAATAAGGACCATTACCCGCTGCTGCTCCTTAGTAATGGCATTTTTTTTGAATTTCAGGGCATCCAGAAGTAATTTGAGCGGGTTTGATTTTGGTTTTTCGGCTTTGGCAGTATCCTGAAATGTGCTATATTCTTTATGAGAAAGACTGTTTCTATCGTTTTTCGCCCTTGAGTACGAGGAGGTTAACGATAAAGTTATAAGGAATATAAGGCAAACCAGGGATCTAAGCATTTTTGTTCTTCAAAGGATACAGGTAAAGATGAATAAAAAAAATATTTTTTTTAAAATTCAATTTATTTTCTTAATGTTACAATAAATATCTCTTTACGTGTGAATATAAAATGAATAATTTTATTGAAGCATTGTAAATTGTTTGGAATTAATCTGGTGTTGGTTTAGGATATTTAACAAAATGATTTACGAGGCATTGTCATGTCTGGTTGATGAAATTAATGAACATTTCAGAATCAGGCTAAAAGTTTCAGAAGATAAGGTCAGCTTATCAGCCATTGTAAATCAGGATGGTACCATTGCCATCCAAGGCGAAAATAAAATCCTCCTGACCCTTATTAATATCGAAAAAGAAACTGTAGGAATGAATAATTCCGCATTTTCAGGTTCTTCGCTCGGTATTAATAAGTCACCTGTATTAACCATTAACCTTTATGTACTTTTTTCGGCTTATTTCAGCAATGGAAATTATCCGGAATCATTAAGGTTTATCTCTTTTATTATCGCTTTTTTTCAACAGAAAAGCGCTTTTACCAGGGTCAATACTCCCCGTTTAGACCCGGAGATAGAGAAGTTAGTATTTGAAATGGCAAGCATAAGTCCCGAGCAATTAAACAATGTCTGGGGAAGTCTGGGAGCCAAATATATGCCGTCAGTAATTTATAAGGTGAGAATGCTGACTTACAATAATAACATTATAAGGGAGATCAGACCAGTAGTGTCGGGTGTGGAGAGCGATAACAATATTGCTAATTCATAACAATGAGATATGCCTACGAGGTATTGGTAAACGTTTCGTTTAACCATACTTATTTTTCAAGCAAGGTATTTGCGGGACTGGCTTTTACGCCATCTTCATCAACACAGCTATTATTTTTAAATAACGGCTTGCTGTTTAAACCTTATCCGGGTGGTTTTCGCATTGTATTTGATACCAACTTCAATAACAGCAGCAGGAGCAGGGAAGATCTGATTTCTGATTTGCCGGATTGCAGATTCACAGCCACGCTGAGTGATACAAATTTTTATAATTATACTTCAATTGAAGGTTCAGACATTGGCAAAAAAATATTTCATTTTTCCAATGCTGAAGCAAATGAATCATTGCTGAAAACCTCAATACATTCGGGTGATTTTGTTTCAGAAAGCGACCTTAAGGCGCTAACTGAAATTGATGAACCATTTTTTGTTAAGCCTTTCGCCATTCTTGATCTCAGGATTGCTCAGGGTCTTCCTGAGAGTTATTCCCTGAATTTTAAAGCCAAAGAAACAATCTGGAGATATGTTCTGATGAGTGAAGATTTGCAATCCCTCAATAATCCTGCAATAATTGATAATAACGGTACTGAACCATTTGATGGCCCCGAATTATTGAAATTCAGCGGGATAGAAGGTCTGGCTTTCAAATCTAAACAAGCCATCAGTTTTTCAGAAAGAAGTAGTCAAAATTTTCAACTGGTTGAGAATTATGATGCCGAAACAGGAAGATATAAAGTGGTAATGCGTGCATTGCCAAAAGCAAACCCAGAAATGATCAGTTTGATTAAGAGCGACAATCCAATAGAAAACAACAATTATTCAGAAATATTTATTAACTAAACTAAATTAAAAAATGGCATCAACATTAATGACACCAGGAGTCTACCTGGAAGAAAAGAACGCCTTCCCAAGTTCGGCAGTTGCTGTGGAAACAGCTGTGCCTGCTTTCATTGGCTACACATCAATGGCAGAGCGGAACGGGAAATCGTTGGTAGGAAAACCTACCCGGATTACTTCATTTGCCGAGTACATCGAATGTTTCGGCGAAGGGTTCAAATCTAAGTTCACGATTGTGGATTCACAAATTGGGGATGATGAATCATTTATGCTCGAAAGGGCTCCTAAAAAGGTTGCATTTAAGGATGGAAACATCGCTTATATGTTCAACAGTATTCGTTTGTTTTATGCAAACGGTGGTGGCCCTTGCTATATCCTTTCTGTAGGTATTTACGGCGGAGCAGAATCCCTGGAGATTAAACCCGGTGATTTTGAAGTTCTGGACATTTTGGAAAAGGAATTTGAGCCAACCCTGGTCGTAATCCCTGATGCCATTGCTCTGGGTGCTGAATGCTATGGAATTTACCAAAAGGTACTGGCACATTGTGCTAAAATGCAAAGCCGTTTTGCAATTTTTGATGTAGTGAAACAAGAGCCTACAGATGAAACAGCAGTTGTGATCAATGATTTCCGTGAAGCTATTGGTATCAACTTCCTGAATTATGGTGCAGCTTATTACCCTTGGCTGAATACCTCTATCGTTCAGAACGATGAAATAGATTTTGAAAATGTTGATGGTGATCTTTCTGCCTTACTGCCTGAAGCCGATGCAAAAAACATCTATGCGAAATATAATGAAGATAGTGCTAAGTTAGAGGCAGGTTCAGCTGATTTGCTTACTGCCAAGAAACACCTGCATCAGGGTTTAAAAGCTGTTAGTCCTACCTATACTAACATTCTTACTGAAATTCGTACCAAGCTGAATCAGCTTCCTCCAAGCGGAGCGATGGCAGGTATATATACCCAGGTTGATAACAGCAGGGGAGTATGGAAAGCACCGGCCAATGTTTCTGTGAGCATGGTTAATGCGCCGGCAGTGAACATTTCAAGTGAAGGTCAGCAAAGTCTTAATGTAGATGTAATGGCCGGAAAATCAATTAACGTTATCCGTTCTTTCCCTGGAATTGGTTGTCTTGTTTGGGGCGGTCGTACATTGGATGGAAACAGTCAGGATTGGAGATATATCAATGTGAGAAGGACTTTGATCATGATTGAGCAATCAATTAAATTAGCTGCCAGGGCTTATGTATTTGAGCCTAATGATTCAAATACCTGGGTAACTGTCAAAAGTATGATTGATAACTTCCTGATTAATCTCTGGAAACAAGGAGCTCTTGCAGGTGCAGCACCTGAAGTAGCTTTTGATGTACAGATAGGTCTGGGATCTACAATGACACCAACTGATATACTTGATGGAAAAATGTTGATTACAGTAAAAGTTGCATTGGTTCGCCCTGCTGAATTTATCGTAATTACGTTCCAGCAACAAATGCAACAATCATAATCAATTAATTAAACTTATTATTTACATTTAAATATTACAATTATGGCAGAAGATGGTTTAGCACAATCAACGGCAACCTGGCCGTTAGTTAAGTTCTCATTTCAAGTGAAATGGGACGATGCAGAGCTTATATTTCAGGAAGTAACCGGTTTATCTTCAGAAACTCAGGTTATTGAGTATCGCGGAGGAAACAGTAAAGTATATTCAACTGTTAAAATGCCCGGCATTAAGAAGTTTGGTAATATTACTCTCAAAAAGGGTATATTTAAGGGTGATAAAGCACTTTGGGATAAGTATAACCTGATCAAGATGAACACGATCAAGCGTTCAACTATTCTTATCAGTTTACTTGATGAAGGTAATGAGGTTGCAATGAGCTGGACATTATTAAACGCATTTCCATGTAAAATGACCGTTTCGGATATGAAATCCGATGCGAATGAAATCGCGGTAGAGACAATGGAACTGGCTCACGAAGGCCTATCAATAAAATAATAATAATTAATGGGAACTACTGATCAATATTACCCACCTGTCGGATTTAGTTTTAAAGTAAATGTTGAAGGGATAACGGGAGTAAATGAAGGTAGTTTTCAGGAAGTTAGCGGGCTAAGTGTAAAAATAGCTCCAAAAAATGTGGAAGAGGGTGGGGAAAATCGGTTTGTGCACCGTTTCCCCACCCCTCCTAATTATGAGAACCTCATTCTCAAAAGAGGTATGCTCATTGGCTCCCCGCTCATAACATGGGCAAGAAATAGCTTCGAATTATTTACTTTTACGCCTAAAATTGTTAATCTTAACCTTCTCGATCAGACGGGTGCACCAATTTCCACCTGGAGGTTCGTTAATGCATATCCTGTAGCAATGAAAATTTCAGATTTTAAAGCTCAGGAAAACACATTGGTTGTTGAAACCATGGAGTTATGTTTTGATTATTTTACAAAAGTAAATTAAGATGCCTATAGAAATCAGAGAATTAGTAATTAAAGTATCAGTCGACCAGAATAACAAAAGGTCCAATTCCGGAATTGATCCCAGGGAATTAGCGGCCCTTAAAAGCAAGATCGTAAAAGAGTGTATGGAAACCATTCGCCTTCGAATGAAAAATACATCCGAGCGCTGATATGCAGAATCTGGTTAAATTAAAAATACTTGGATTTAAAGATCCTTCCTGTAAAGGAGTGGAGTCGGACTCTATTGTGGCATTCATAAACCCCTCTGCTTATGAACGCTCTTTAACGGTTGATTATACCCAGGATCAGACCATTGGTTCAAGTGCAAGCACCCAGAGCTTTAAAAGCATGGGACAGAGTGATTTGAAATTAACATTTTTTGTGGATGGAACAGGTGTGGTCAAACTACCTGCCGGATTCAGAGATGTAGACCAATACATCAAAAAGTTTACCGACCTGGTCACCAAATATCAGGGAGAAATACACCGCCCTTATTACTTGCTTATCCTATGGGGTACATTGAAATTCACGGGTGTATGTTCAAAGATTGATATTAAATACAGCCTATTTAGTCCCGATGGAAAGGCATTAAGGGCAAGCATAGACATTACAATTACCCAGAGTAAAGATTATAAAACTAAAACTCAGGAAGGGGCTAATTCTTCACCTGATTTGACTCATTTAAGAACTGTCAATGCCGGGGATACACTTCCCCTGATGGCTTATCGCATTTATGGCGATAGTTCTTATTACGTCGAGGTTGCCAGAGCCAATGGTCTGAATAGTTTTCAGGATATTAAACCCGGTGATCAGATATATTTTCCACCAATAAAAAAATAACTATGGCAATCCCTTCACCGGAAAAAACAGCTGGTCAGACCCTTACCTGCAGCATTACTGTGAACGGTACTGCATTGAATGATACCTATCCGATAGTATCGATCAGTACAATTTATGAGATAAATAAGATTCCATGCGCCGAAGTGGTACTGATTGACGGTGCGGTTGAAAAAGGAGATTTTGCAATTTCGGAAACATCCACCCTTATTCCAGGCAGTGAAATTTCGATAAGTGCGGGCTACGATTCAGTGAATGAACTGATCTTTAAAGGGGTTATTGTCAGGCATGCGATCAAAATCAGCAGTGACAGCAGTAGTAACCTGATTATTACCTGTAAACACAAGGCCGTGCAAATGACCTATAACCGGAATGATTCTATCTTTTCTAAAATGAAAGATTCAGATATTATCACTTCAATAATTAATACCTATAGTTTAACAGCAACTGTTGATGCATCAACAGTTGTGAATGATGTGATTTATCAGAAATCGGCTACCGACTGGGATTTTATTCTTTCCAGGGCAGAGTTTTGTGGTTTTATATTAAGTTATGATTTGGAGACGGTTAAAATAGGAAAACCTGTTTTGGATTCCACTCCTGTACTTTTATTGACTTTCGGTCAATCCATTATTTCGCTTGATGCAGAACTGGATGCCGAAAAACAAGCCGAAAGTATTGAAGCCGTAGGCTGGAGTCTTACAAATCATACAACAACGGTTTCTGCTGCATCAGAGCCAAGTATGAATGATCAAGGCAATATATCCGCCAAAAAATTATCGGGTGTTTTAAGCCAGAAAAAACTAACCTTAAATTCAGGTACACCCCTGGATGCTGCTAACCTCAAGGTTTGGGCAGATTCAAAGCTTTTACGAATGCGTCTGTCTGCCCTGAAGGGTTCCACTACATTTCAGGGAAGTGCAAAAGCAGTACCCGGAAAGATGATTCAGCTTGCAGGCCTTGGTGACCGTTTTAACGGAGATGCATTTATTTCTGCTGTTGAACATACCATTGATGATGGTTCATGGATTACCAGGGTGGAGTTTGGTCTTGATTCTAAACCTGTCTCAGAACTTCCTCAATTTTCGTATGCACCTTCTTTAGGGCAGTTTCCGGCAATTCATGGAATTCAGATTGGAATGGTTAAGAAATTAGACCAGGATCCACAGAGCCAGTTTCGCATAATGGTTACTATTCCGGGATTGGCAGACACCGAGGCGCTTTGGGCAAGAATGGCTCATCTTTACGCTAGCAATACCTCAGGTTTTTATTTTCTTCCGGAAATCGGAGATGAGGTAATTCTTGGTTTTATTGATGGAGATCCATCTCATCCGGTGATTCTGGGATCACTCTACAGCAGCAAAATTCCGGCAGCTTTTGCCATTGAGGCAAAGAATAATACCAAAGCCATTACCACCAGAACTAAGATGGAAATTAATTTTGATGAGGAGAAAAAGATCATTAAGATTTTTACTCCCGGCGGAAATAGTATTACATTAGATGATCAGGGTAAAGGAATTACGGTAAAAGACCAGAATAATAATACACTAAAGTTGAACTCATCGGGTATTGAAATGGAGAGTCCTAAAAATATAGTAATTAAAGCTAGCGGTAATATTACGCTGGATGCCACCGGAAAATTAGCCCTGAACTCAAAAGGGGATGTGGCCGTAGAAGGGTTAAATATAACTAATACTGCTCAGGTTGGCTTTACTGCCAAAGGTAATGCCTCTGCCGAGATATCTGCAGCAGGTCAGACAGTTGTAAAAGGTGCAATGGTTATGATAAATTAATATGCCTCCAGCAGCAAGATTAACAGATATGCATACCTGTCCGATGCTTACGCCCGGATTACCTCCAATTCCTCATGTTGGAGGACCTGTTATAGGGCCGGGTGTCCCGACAGTATTGATCGGTAAGATGCCGGCAGCCGTAATGGGAGATAATTGTGTTTGTGTTGGACCACCGGATGCTATAGTAAAAGGCTCTGCAACAGTAATGATCGGAAAAAAGCCTGCCGCCAGAATGGGTGATACCACCGCCCATGGGGGTACAATTGTTTTGGGTTGTCCAACAGTAATGATTGGGGGATAAATATGGAAGATGTAAAATCATTTTTAGGAACAGGCTGGAGTTTTCCTCCTGTATTTAATAAAACGGATCATTCGGTTTCAATGGTTTCCGATATCACTGATATTGAAGAAAGTATCAGGATTATCTTAAGTACAACACCCGGCGAAAGGACTATGCAACCTGAATTTGGTTGTGACCTCAAGCGGCTGGTATTCGAAAAGATTGATTCAACATTGATTGCCAGTCTGGACCACCTTATTTATCATGCTCTGCTGAATTATGAACCTAGAATTACTTTCCTTAGTACTGAGGTTTTAGAACAGAATGACCAGAATGGGCTTTTGCATATTAACATTCATTTCAAGGTAATTATCACTAATTCCAGGCATAATATTGTGTTCCCTTACTATTTAATTGAAGGAACAAATGTTTCATCTGTATAGGCTCTGTATAACAAATGGCTAATGATCAGTTACTTGATTTAATAGACGGAATGACTCAGGACGAAAGGCGTATTAAGGCGCTTGATCCGGGTTATGTAAAAATTGATGATCGTAAAATTTCTGATTTTTTAAAATTTATGTCTGATTTTGCCGGACAGGTTAATTTTTATAATGAAAAGGATAAGATTGACAGCGACTGGCAGGATTTTTTTACATCAGATAAGAGTATTCTAATCCTCCTGATTACCAAATTTGATCTGACAAGCCATCTGATTCAATTTGAGAAACTCGAAGCACAAATCCATATTGCATCTGGTGACAAAGAAGCCCTGGAAGCTCTCAGAAATTTATTTGCATTTCTGCATAAGATTATAGAAGTGTTTAATTCAACCTGTAAAAGGCTCGAATATGGAAACAATTTTGATAAAGTCAGCCTTGAGCTTGGCGGAATAATAAAAGGATTAAGTAAGGAAATATCTGAGATTATTGCATATAACAAACAGGCAGAAAGACATTTTGGTGAACCATTTGCCTTTCTCCATCCTGAAGAGCTGATCGACCTGAGTATTTCTGTGCCGGAGATCTTTTCTGAAGCCGAAGATATAAAACTCAGAATATTGCCTGCCTTGAGTTTTATCAAAGAAACTTTTACCAATCTCAGGTCAAAATACCATAATTTCCTTGCCGTAACTGCCTTTTATTATAAGGATTATGACATTTTAAAAAATGAATACCCACCGCATATTTCATTATGCATTACTTTTCTTAAGTTATTTGAACATCTTATTAATCAGATTAATAAGCTCAGTTCAGAACACCTTGATTTTTATTTTAAAAAAGTTCTGGAACTTCAGTTAAATACTGCCAGGCCAGATTCGGTTCATATAGTTTTTGATTCTTCATCACTCGACCGTGTTGTGCTTGAGAGAGGTGAACAATTACAGGCTGAAGTTGACTCAAATTTGCTCTTTTATGCCATAGATGAAGATATGGTGGTTACAAAGGCAAAAATCCCGGAAATAAGGACTTTAATTCTGGATGAGCATACCCAGGTAATTTCGCCAAATCCTGATGACCAGGATGTTAAAGAGATTGAGATTTATAAATCATCATATAAAAATATCCCGGCTGACCGGTTTTTTGAACAGCAATCAGGGATCAAACCCTGGCCTGTACTTGGGGAAAGCCAGTTTGAATTATCTGATGATGACCGAACGATGGAAGATACGGAAATTGGTATTTTACTCGCTTCACCGGTTCTTTACCAACCCGAGGGACATCGGTCTGTTTTATTGACTATCTACTTTGAACAGACATCTTTTACACAACTGATTCAATATTTTAAGAATTATGCCAATGTAACCGGGAAGCTGTTACAGACGGTTAGTTATGAACTTCTCTCTGATGCATTTGTAATCAGTTTTACTTCTTCTACCGCCTGGGTAGAGGTAAAAAGGTATACCGTAAAAATCAATTTGCAAGAGCGCAACTTTGAGATAAAGTTTGAGCTTTCACCTGTAGATAAAGGAATTGATATTTATAGAGCAGAAATTCATGGTGAAAACTATGAGGCTGAATGGCCGATAGTAAAACTGATTCTTAATAATTATTCGACTCATAATCCTTTCTCATTTTTCAGAAAACTATTGATTCACCGTGTTACAATTACCGCAAACGTAAGTGGTAGCAGAGCTGTAAAACTTCAAAATAATATCGGTAATCTAAGTGCAGATAATCCCTTTCATCCATTTGGTCCTCAGCCTGTTATAGGCTCTTATCTTGACATTAAGAATACCAATATTTTTAACAGGTATACCAGGGACTTTTGTATTAAAATGGAGTGGATAGACCTGCCAAGGGTTTCAGGTGGGTGGGCTACTTATTTAAAAGAATACCACGCAAATATTACTAATGATTCATTCAAGGTCAAACTGAGTGGATTATCCCAGGGTAAATTCAAACCTCCTTTATCAAAAAGGCAGGAATTTAATTTGTTTACCATGGATAGGGGGGATTTCGGTTCAGAAATATTATCTGAGGTTTCACAAATAAGGGATGTAGATTTAAAAAGGCTTGAATTACCCAATCGCCCGCTACTAAATAAAGAGGGTCTGGTTCCGGACGCCAATTTTACTGAAGGTGCTGTCAGACTTGAGTTTTCTGCTCCGGAAGAAGCATTTGGCTCAAAGCTCTATCCTCAGATCTTTCCGGAGACTGTATTGCATAACTCAAAACGCTTTTCTAAAAAGCGTCCATTGCCAAATCCGCCTAATATTCCTGTTGTAAGATCAATAACTGTTGATTATACCCTGGAACATTCAGAGGTGCTCATAAAAACAGCAAAAAATGAAGACTCAGGTATAAAGATTATCCATCAATACCCATTTGGTTATGAAAATGTCTATCCCGAAAGTGATAAACAACCCTATAATTTTATTCCTGATTTTGAATTTGAAAATAATCTGTACATCGGAATAGAAGATCTTTATCCAAAACAGGAACTAAGTCTCTTGTTCCAGCTTCAGGAAACGAATTTTTCTGATCATGCCAGCGAACCAGAACCAATTGTCTGGAGTTATTTATACGACAACTCATGGATAATTCTGAATAAGGGGGAGGTTTTATATGATACTACCAGTAATTTCATCAATACCGGAATTGTTAGGATCAGGATGCCGGAGGATGTACAAAACGGGAATACCAGAATCTTGCCAAACCTCTATTGGTTAAGGGCTTCATCCAGGGGGAAGTCTAGCATAAGGTCAAAAATGACAGGGGTTTATCCGCATGCACTTACAGCAACCCGTATCATTGATTATAATTCTCAGATCACAGATATTAGACTCCCACCAAATACGATCAAATCTTTCAGAAATAAACTTCCTGGAATAAATGGCATTAATCAGATATTCTCATCGTTTGGAGGAAGACCTGCTGAGACTATTGACCAATATTATATCAGAGTCAGTGAACGATTAAGGCATAAAAACAGAATGGTTACAAACAGGGATATTGAGCAAGCTATACTTGAGGAGTTTCCCCAGGTCCTGATGGCCAAAAGCATTTCCCCTGAATTATCTTTTACCAGATTCCATTCACCCGGAAACAGGAAAATCCGGGTAATTATAGTTCCAAAAGAAGCTAATGAGAGTTTTTTTACCAATAATCAGCCAAGGGTGAACCTAGCAGATCTGTATAAGATCAAAAAATTTGTTAAAGCGGGTATTTCCCCATTTGTTGATATAGAAATAGAAAATCCTGTTTATGAGAAGATAAAACTTATCGGAAAAGTTAAATTTGGTGGTAAACAATCCGGTGATATCGGACATTATATGCAAAAACTTAATGAAGATATAAGGAGGTATTTATGCCCCTGGTTATATGAATCCAGCTCATCATTTAAAATTGGCTCTCAAATTTATGTTTCTGAGCTATTAAATTATATCAAAAAACGCCCTTATGTTGACTATCTGACTGGTTTTTCAGTTCTTCATTTTTTTAACTGGAATAATGAACGAAATGGTGAAACACTTTCTGGCATGAATGATCTTGGTAGAAATAAGATGAACTTTTTAAGAGGATCAGTACCTGAAGCAGTTCTCATTCCTTCAGATGACCATATGTTTACAATTATGGATGAAGCAGAGTACTCAGATCCGGTAGAGATTGGGATCTCTAACCTTGCAATTTCACAAGAACTTATTGTTTATGACAAAGTACTATCCCCGGATTCTGAAGAAACCACGGCTTCTGCTCAGAATTTGGATGAAAACGAATATATTAACCTTTTTATAAGCCATAATATAAAATAAAGGTATGGGAAAAAAAAAGCAGTATCAAAGCCGGGAACAGCTTAAGGAGTTTTTCAGAAACGGTAAAGTCCCCTCTGAGAAGCATTATTCTGACTTGATCAATTCTATGGTTCATAAGGTTGATGATGGCTTTTCAAAAGACGAAATTGACGGATTAAGGATTTCTTCTACCGAAGAAGCAAAAAATTTGATTTCCTTCTACAAAGACCTGAATGAACAGGATCCTTTTTTTCTGATCGCCAAAGACGAACTTGATCCCACAAGTCTGGCATTGAAACCATTTGAAACCCCGGAAGGAATAAAAAATGACGTTGAAAACAGCTTTTTTTTCCATACCAACGGCAAACTTGGAATAGGCACAAAATGCAATGATGCCTTTAAAATTGAAGTTGATGGCTTTGTTGGTATGCAGGGCAGAATCGGGACTTATAATAGCGGTTCCAGGCCTGCAGATGGTAAATGGCATACCATTCTGGAGAAACTTGATCATTGTCAGGCTTTCGAGATCATGGCCAGAACCGGTAAAAAAGGAACCGGTAGATTTGCCTTGATGCGTGCTGTAGCATTAGGGGTTTACGGACCAAGAGGAAGTAAGGTTAAAAAGACTCAAACTTATTATGGTTTTTTCTGGAATAAATTAAATCTTCGTTGGACCGGTACAACGCATGATTACAATCTGGAAATAAGATCAAACAGCAATTATGGAGAGGATGTAGCTATTCATTATACCATTACCCGTTTATGGGACGATTTTCTATTTCTTGATCCAACTGAATAAAATCTCTTAGCTATTAAATGATCAAACCAGTTTCTATAGATAAAGCCTCTTCAAAGGAACCCTCAATGGACTTTGACTTTCTGAGGAAAAACGGAATTGAGTTAATTCAGCAACTTTCAGGTAAAAGCTGGACCGACTTTAACCTTCATGATCCCGGTTTAACCATTTTAGAGCAATTATGTTTTAGCATTACAGAACTTGCCTATAGAACTGACTTTCCACTTCAGGATCTTTTAGCAAATGAACATGGTAAAATCAATTACCATAAAAATGCATTTTTCATAAAGGAAGACATATTAACGACTAATCCGGTAACAATAAATGATTTTCGAAAAGTAATTATTGATGAGATAGAAGTTGTTAAAAATGTATGGTTATATCCAATCCGGTCTGCTTATTCAGATGGTACTTTAAGCGGTTTGTATAAAATAGTTGTTCAGGTAGATCCAAAAACAGCTGAAAAACTTTTGGTCGATAATAGCATTTCTACAAACATTGCAGAACAGGTTCGTAAATGCTTTGTAGCAAAGAGGAACCTTTGTGAGGATATCATTAATGAAATTATTATTCTTAAACCTGAGAAATTAGTTGTTGAAGCTGAGATAATGATTGAGCCTCACCGGCTTCCCGAAGAAATATTGGCCTATGTTTTTCACCATCTCGAAAATTCCCTTAACCCACCTGTAAAATATTACACAGAGGATGAACTTTTAAGCAGAGGTTTAAGTATTGACCAGATCTATAATGGACCCTTCTTAAATAATGGATTTATCCCTGAAAGTGAATTGCAGAACAGAAAAACCTCAATTGATCCAACTGAACTTATTAAGTCGGTATCACAGATTGAAGGAGTACTTTCAGTAAAAAATTTAAAAATTATTAAGGGGCAGCAAAGCAGTTATAACAAACCATTTAAAATTAATGAAAATGGATTTGCACTGCTTGATATAAAATCATCGGAAGAGCATATTAAACTGTTTAAAGATAATTTGGAATTAACAGTAAAAAGACCTGTGTTTCGATCTATCCTGCAGAAGGTTAGAGAATCTGATAAACGTGATTTTATTTCATCATTTTATGGCAATTCTTTTAGGGAGAGTATAGAAGGCAATTACCGGAATAATAAAGTTTATCACTCGATTCAAAACCAATTTCCCAAGGTTTATGGCATTGGCTATGAAGGTCTTGCCAATAATACGCCCAAATCCAGAAAAGCAAAGGCAAAGCAATTGAAAGGATATCTTCTTTTCTTTGAGCAAATTATGGCTAATTATTTGGCTCAGCTTTCAAATATAGGGGATACGCTATCCATTGATCTGAATCAATCTAAATCCAGTACTTATTACGGGAATCCATTAAATAGTGTTCCGGATGTTAAATACTTGTTAAGGTCATTCTCATCCAAGTATCCTGAAATGTCTGAACAGGACTGGGAGAATTTCAAGAAGGATGATAAAAACGGATATATTGAGGCGGTAAATGGTTCATTAGAAACTGACAAGACATTTGATGATAGGAAAAATCAACTTTTTGATCATCTTCTGGCAAGGTTTAATGAGTTTGTTACTCCATTCCCGGTTCAACTCTACACTACACTTTATGAAACTTATCTGAATGAAAACAGAATAAGTACTGAACTAAAGTGGAAATCATCTATTTTAAAGAATCTTCCAAAATTCAGTTCAGGTAGGTTCCGGGCATTTAATTATCTTAAACCGAAGAAAACTGCAGACCATTGGGATTTTGCTGCCAAAATGCGATTATTACTTTATATTCCTGATGAAAGTACAGGCAAAAAGTTGAGTGCTGTACTGGATGATGAAAATATTAGTGTTGATACAACCGCAGCTAAAGCGACTTTCACTTCAGCAACAAAAGTACGGCAATCTATTGAACCTACCTTTCAAAATGATATGCCTCAGGTTCTGATGAATAGAACTGAGATCAGCTCCCTTTTTAATGAGGGAAACGTAATAGGAAATGATAAGGTTCCCAATGATGCATTTCTGATTCAGAACCAGGAATTGAGTATCCTTAAACATGCATTGGATATCAAAAATTTCAGAATCGGCCCTGATCCCGCAAAAGATGGTGCCTATGTCATACTTTATAAGTCACCTGCTGAGGTAAAATGGACCTTGATTAGTCGCTTATCGAATCATGCAGATGCAATGAAAGCATTAAAGAACCTTATTGATTATATTAAAAAAGTCAATATCGGGTCGGAAGGATTTTATCTGCTCGAGCATATTTTGCTTCGGCCTGATATGGATTCGAAAGTATTCGGCTTCAAATTTATTGCCAGAAATGGACAGAATTTAATGGAACAAAGTAAATGGATGACATTTCAGGAACGTGAAGACGTCATGGCATCTTTAATCGAACTTTTATCAGAAGAAGCTGAAATAAATGCAGAAAAACTTGCACCATTTTGTAAGGTAAACCTGTATGCTGGGGTCGCTGATCTTCCAGAGTCTTATAGCAAAGAACATCCTGAGCAGGAAGATCAAAATTTGTTTAATTATTTTAAGATCTACGCAAGACAGAAGGAGAAATTTCTTTCCAGATTTCAAATGGTAGTGAAAGGTGAGGATCACCTGATGATAAGGGAAGATTTTTTCAGACTCAATATGAGTGTCATCTTTCCTTCCTGGCCTGCCCGTTTTCAGGATAAAAGCTTTAGGGATTCTGCCGAAAACCTGTTTCGTTTAAATGCACCGGCCCATGTGAAGATAAATTTTATCTGGATGGGCTTAAGCCGGATGAAAAGATTTGAAGCATGGTATTCTGATTGGAAGCGATTCACGGCAGAACAGATAGATCCGGATACCAGGGAGGTGCTCAGGAATGCATTGGTTCATATGCTTTATCAAATTAAATAATATTCAATTCTGATTGAATATGGATAAGTATCCTAATATTATCGGCCGACAGATCTTTGATATAGATTTTTCCTCAAAGGAAGAAAGCCATGTACTTCAGGATAAAATAAGCTTAATCTTTAATACCCGCCTGCTGGATGAGATGGATAGTTTATTCAACAGGATCCTTCCATCAAACAGAATAATTAAACTCGATACCTTAAGTATTGATATTGGAGATATCGGCTTTGATTCCCTGGAATCTGAATTACCCAACCTGTTTATTCAAAAACTCGAACAAGAGCTAATGCTTATTCTTCTGCATGATAATGCAGCCTTGGATGATATTACAGGCGATATTTTTACGAATGATAAAAAAGGCAATTATCTGCAATTGTTGGAGTTTTTTCTACTTAAAGGTTCATTTCCATGGTGGGTATCCGGTACAGACGGCCCCGGCATCCCGGAGGTACTGGATTTTTTGCTTTCAAATTCATCCCTGAAATTAAAAGAATTAATACTGCGCATCGGACAAAATGCTTATACCAGAAAGCGTTTGGTTTATCAGTTTTCTGAGCAGCAAATAAAATACATCATAATTATTCTGGAGCCGGCTGAAGCTGAATTTATCTTTGACTATCAGCAGAATATTGTTCAGGTTCAAAGGGAAGTAATCCTGGTTAAAAATGAAGAGAGTGATTTTAAAAGGGCAGTTTGGGAACTAATACTAAGTTTCCTGATCGTTGATAGAGGCTCACATTTTAACAGAAAAGAATTTGTAAGAAGTATGCTTATTGGTATGGCTGCCCATTTCAATATCGATTTCAGTGAATTGCTGGCCCTGTTTGCAGCCGGGCTTAAATCCACTTCCTATGAGCTAAGGAACACGGATTCATTACAGAGTATTATTCTTGAATTATTTGTGGATGACGAGCCTGCGGCGGAGATCGAATCATTAAAACCCGAAAAAGGCACTGAAAAAAAATTGCCCAAACTATCACGTGATCTTGATCTGATCAGATATTTTTTGACTTTCGGAAGTTTTCCATGGTGGTCTTCCTATCCTGATCAGCAATCATTGAATCTGCTTTTAACCGGTATGATTCACAATCAACCTAAAACAATGGCTTTAATTTTTCGGAATATTGGCCAGCAACAATTCAGCAGGAAGCTAATTGTAAGAACCTTTAGTGAAGAAATTTTAATTTCAATTGTGAATCTTTTAGAACCCGGGCATGTTGAATTCGTCTCCGATTATATCGCTGAAGCTAAAGATATTAATAAGAGGGATTCAAAACTCAAGGTTCAAGGCCAGGATCTTGCTGAAGCTGTATGGGAATTTGTTTTGGAGTATTTATTGGTAGACAGGGGCTCAGAATTTAACCGGCAAATGTTTCTCGAGAATAATATCCGGAATCTGGCTAATCGGTTTAATGTTAATTATAGTGATATACTGACATTTCTTGTTCAAAGTATTGGGCAGAAGCACCATGGCAGTGCAAGACATATTTCCCTGATACGCGACTTAAGTGCGCTGTTTAGCATTCGGGAAAAAGAGTTGATATCCAAATTCCCCGGAAATGGGGCCATTGAAATTAATACTCGTATTCCGGAGCTTATACAATCCAAAAATCTACAAAATGTATTGTATTACTGGCTAAAATTTGGCCATTTCCCATGGTGGGCAGGTAAATTCGCACAATCAAGTGCATCTGAATTATTAGAACAATTAATCGTCGAATCACCTGCTGATGCTCTTCTGTTTTTTAAGTTCAGTGGTCAAAGTTCAATCGGCCGAAGAAGAATACTAAATCAGGTTTCCAATGCAATATTGATTAAGCTGTTTCGTGGTTTAAAAGATGGGAATAAAGCCATCAGATATATGGACAGTGCTATGCTATTGTTTTCTGGCAGTCCAATGTTTCGTTCATTCGAAGGTAAAATGCTGGAAAAGATTGCTTTTTCCTCACTTTGGGATATGTATATCGGGATGTCTTATAAAAGTTTTAAATCCATAGATTTTCTCAAATCACTTATCATTAACCTGTCTTTATCTTCAGGTAATCCGGTAAGCCACATATTTTCATACCTGAATTCTTTAGTACTTGATAAACAAATCAGAACTCAGTTAAATAAAGTTTTTCGGAATATTGGGACTAATGGGATCCATTCTGACATGCTATTTTACGGCATACAATTACCATTATGGGATGAGTTTCCTGATATTGAGCATATAATAACTGAAAAGTTAAAATCTGATAGCTTAAATCAGGATATGATTCTGGGCGACAAAGTGTTTGATGAGGCGACTTATCTTTTACGTTATTTTCTTCAGTATAATAAATTACCCGAAAGTTATAAACTGAGCTCAAGTAATTCAGTCAATTCATTTTTAAAGCAACTGCTTCTTTTTCTGCAAAAAAACAGATCATCCGACCTGGATGCAATCCTTAATTCTGAGAAATATGCAGCTGAAAATCTATTCCTCCTTCACGAGATTTTCAGACAATCAGATTCTATTGAAGAGAGCAGAATGAAGAATCTTTTGTTAAAAAATTTAGACAAGAATATCCTTTTATTTATCAGGCAAAAGGGGGGGCTAAGTCGGACTGAGAAAAGTCTCATTCAATTTATTGAGAAATTTACAAGTAGTCCTTTTTTGGGGAATAATAACAATATTTTTAAATTATTATTGAAATTTCCATCTGTATCCGGTCATTTTGCCCATTTTTTTAAAGACCCATTGCTTTATGAATTGCTTGATTATGAAAGGGATAAAGGCTTGCAGTTGCCATCGGGTATCCAGAGTCTGAATGATAGCTTATCCGGCTTATTTAATGACAGACTCGACAAGGAAAGGTTTGAACTTATTATCCGTAAATACAACCTATTAATACTGGGTGGAATAATTGAAGTTGGAAATATTGATTCCTACTTGAAGCTTCTTTTAGATTTTCTTGCAGAGAGTAATTATCAGTTAATGCTTAAAATTACTTCTTCCATTAGCAGATCACTGAACTTGAGCGATGAATCAAATCTTTTGATAATCAGACAAATTCCTGAAATAGATAAGCTTGTCTCTGAGTACAAAAAAATGGAAGAAATGAAAGGTGAACTGACAGAAACCTTTGAAGTTGCAGAGAGATCCTTGTTTGATGATATATTAAATACAGATGCCAATGAACTGAGAGAAAGCGAACAGAGGCAACTTAAAGAGGAATTACAGGAGCAGCAACAAATAGCACAAAAAAAATCTACAGAAAAACTCTTTTCTGATAAGGATTCCATTTATATTCATAATGCAGGTCTGGTTATCCTTCATCCCTTTTTGACTACATATTTTACCCGACTTAATATGTTTGAGAAGGGAGATTTCAAGACAGAGGAATACAGGCAAAGGGCAGTTCATTTGCTTCAGTTTCTGGCCTATGGTACAGAAAGCAATGAAGAGCATGAATTGGTTTTAAACAAAATACTTTGTAATATTCCCATTGATGAACCTGTTAGTGCCGGAATAGTTTTGACAGAGGTAGAGAGGGCTGTTTCAGGGGAACTTCTCAATGCGATACTGACACAATGGGACAAACTTAAAAACACTTCACCAGAGAGTTTTCAGGCTTCATTTCTGCAAAGGGATGGTGCTTTATCAAGGATTGAAGATAACTGGAATCTAAAGGTAGAGACCCGGGGTTATGATGTATTATTGAATACATTGCCATGGGGATTGGGAATGATCAAAACACCATGGATGACTGAATTTATATATGTAGAATGGATTTAAAGCCTTTAAAAGCCAATGCTGATGTATTATCCAGGGAAATGCAATGGCTCGCACTTGTTATAGACACGCGAATGAAATTGTATTTTTCCCAGGATTCTGATTATAATGAAATTTATGAATTACCGGCACCTGTGCTGGAATCAAATGATTCGGTTTATGCCAGTGTGGTGAATTATTATAATATGACTTTCAATGAGCGTATTATACTTTCTTTGGCCCTTGCGCCTCATATTCAGCCTCATTTACTGGATATTTTTTTTATAAAAAACTCCACCTATGATCGTGGCTTCACTGAAGTAGGGGGCATTAAGGGTCAGAATCATGGAGGGTTTATTCCTACCGGAGAGACCGCAGCATTTATCATTGCCGGGCTTGATCTTGAAAAGAGATTTAACCTGATCAATATTTTTGGTGAAGATCATTTCTTCAGAAAATTTAAAATCCTAGATCTGGTTCATACACAGCCACATGAACCTTTTTTAAGTGGGGTGATTACTGTCTCACCAGAATTCTTAAGCTATTTTACAAGTGGCGTTTCCCACAAACCTGATTACGGGATTAATTTTCCCGCAAAATTGATTACAACAAACCTTGACTGGAGCGATCTTGTGCTCGAAGAGAATATTTTGGAGGAGGTTAATGAGATAAAAGACTGGATTGAATACGGGCATACCCTGATGAATGACTGGGGGATGAGCAAGAAGTTCAAGCCTGGTTTTCGGACTTTATTCTATGGCCCTCCGGGTACCGGTAAAACACTGACTGCCAGTCTTCTGGGTAAATCATCAGGTTTAGATGTCTATCGTATCGATCTTTCAATGGTGGTATCCAAGTTTATCGGTGAAACCGAAAAAAACCTCGCCAATGTATTTGATCAGGCTGAAAATAAAAATTGGATTCTGTTTTTTGATGAAGCCGATGCCTTATTTGGTAAGCGAACCCAAACCAGCAGCTCCAATGACCGGCATGCCAATCAGGAGGTTTCCTATCTTTTACAAAGAGTTGAAGACTTTCCGGGTGTAGTAATTCTGGCAACTAACCTCAAAGCGAATCTTGATGATGCTTTTTCACGCCGTTTTCAGTCTATGATCTATTTTCCGATGCCAGGCCCCGAGCAACGTAAACGGCTCTGGAATCAGGCTTTTTCAACACAATGTACCCTTGAAGAGGCTTGTAATCTCGAGGAGATAGCCAAAAAGTATGAGATGGCTGGTGGGGCAATTATTAACGTAAGCAGATATAGTTCCATGAAGGCCTTAAAACGGGGAACAAATGTAATTTTAAGGAAAGATATCATAGAAGGGATCCGCAAAGAATTCGGAAAAGAAGGTAAACTCGTTTAGCAATGGATTTTGTCGACAGATCGATTATTTACCGCTTTCACCATGAACGAATTGAGATGTTCGGGTCGGGGACAAGCGGAGCTCTTGGATGGAAATCAGATGAGAGCCAAACCGTTCGGTTTGAAATTTTATCCCAGATAGGGGATATGACCGGACTTTCAGTTCTTGATCTGGGTTGCGGCCATGGCGATCTTTATGCATATCTCAAAAGAAAATATTCTGACTTTCGCTATGCTGGTATTGATCAGATGGAAGAGTTATTGGATGTGGCAACATCTAGGTATGGTTCGCAACCTGATACCACCTTCTATCTCGGAGACTGCTGGTCGGCAGATCTGCCGAATATGGATTATGTTTTAGCCTCTGGTTTATTCGCCTATAAAAACAGCGAAACTGATTTTATATTCAGGATGATCGGCCGCTTATTTGCATCCTGCCGGCTAGGTACTGGTTTTAATTTGCTTAAGAATGTCAATGATTCTGAGGGGATACTGGTCAATTATGACCCACAGGAGATTCTTGACTATTGCCGTCAATTAAGCCCTAAAATTGTGTTAAGGGAAGGTTATGCTGAAGATGACTTTACGATTTTTATGTATCAATAGCCGAAGAAATCATTCTATCGATTTCGGTTAATTATTGGCCTTTGCCCGCTCATGATAATGGAGGCAATAGCATGTACAAATCTTCCCTGTTTATCCTTTTCCCAAGCCGCCCAGGCTAGCATTGAACGTGCCGCCTGAAAATAGATTAGTCCTTCAAGGGTTTTATCAGGCTCAGGGAAATCACCAATAAATTGTAGTTTTTTTTCAATTTCCACACTGTCATCGATTACCGGGCCCAGCATACCATTTGTAACCCGCCAGGTAGAATATGCCCAGTTAGATGGTGTCAGCCATACCGGAGGGATTTCGGGTATTATGACTGGTTTACCATTAAATTTTAGAATTAATTCAGGGCCGAATCCGTCAACATAATGTTCCATTTTCATGGATTTCATCTTAGTTTCATCAAGATCAAAGTGTTCCCTGAGATAGCTGACGTATGAAGAAAATAGCTCTATAATATCAGGGTTCAGTTCGGGGTACAAGCGTTTTGCTTCCTTATCGAGGCCATTGCTAATTGCAGGATGCAAGCCCTGGTCAGGCAATCCTGATATAGTTTTCGTCAGAACTTCAGCAAGCTCATCGGGGCAGGGTACTTGTATGCGTTCCAGACTGCCCTCATTTAAAGGCCGCCAGATCCGGGTTCCATCGGTTTTTGTCAGTTCAAGTTTCCAGTCTTTATCTGAATGAGCCCGGGTACTTAATGTGTTTCCCATAGCCAAAATGGCAGGGCCTGAATTATCATTTCCGTAAGCAATTTGTGTTCCTGACCAAAGTCTCATATTTTATATCTTTAAGAATCGGATGATTCGCGGGAACCGCGACCCAGTAAAGGTGCAGTATCACTCATGTCCTCAGCAACAGAGAATTCACTTGCATCCTGGCCGTCAAGTAATAATTTGAAATCGGCGAGTGTAGGAATTATATCACTTATAGTTACACCAGCTTTTTGTATGCTGCGGGTTCTTTCATATTCCCATTTAGCAAATTCCTTTCTGAGTAGTGTAAATTTCTTTTCCTTACTGAATTGTAGAAGCTTGGCTTTGATGTAGGCACCAGCATTACCTACAAGGGATGCATTCGATTTTAATTTTATCTCTAGAGTGGAAGCCGCCCAGGCCTTCATAGCATCCTTAGTTATTTCACCCTTAATTGAACCTTCTACATTAAATTCGGAAGCTGCACCGGCAAATAATCCACCTTCAATACCTCCAAGGTTTGCAACACCTACCCCCGCTCCAACATGAACATCTACATTCATTTTGGCAGAACCATTAGCAGTTGAATTAACAGTTACTTTCTGACCCGACCCGCTGGCTTCAATAGCATAATCACCTGCAACACCCAGATTGAAATTCACTCCGACATCAAGACCAACAGTTACATACGCCGGGACCGGTGAAGGGAGAGGAAAGTCAAATGAGAGGTTTACTTTTGGAGTAGAGAAATCAATGGATTTCTCAATAGATCCGCTTAATTCAGCACTGTCTTTTCCGATCTTAAGCTCCTGTCCGAACAACGGAATAGAAACATTTGCCGGTTCAGCATCTTCAGCACCTTCTTCCGGTTTTGTAAACCTTGTCTGGCTGATCCATAAATCTTCCGAATCATTTAATAATGCATCGGGGTTATTCCACAGGATACTTGCATCCCCCGAAGTTATTTTTACTAAAGTTCTTGAACCGGCAACATAGGTACTGCCTTCGTCAATATCTATTTCACTTCCTTTGGCAATATGTCCTACTGCTGCTCCATTGCCGTTATAGATTCTTGTTTTACCAAACGTTACACCAATGATCTTTACCTTTGTCAATTGAACAGGGTTTGTAGGGAAATTATCCAGGGAGCTGTGTTTAGCTTGTATAGCATTATGGTTATCAGCAAAATTCAGGGCTTTCATACCCATTATGTCCGCTTCCTGCTCAAGTCCGGCATCATCATTTACCCCAACACCCTGCTTCATCTGTATCGTGGGCTTTACCCGGCCCTGTTTCTGTTGAACCACATGCCAGGCTTCATGCGGAAGGTGCTTTTCCTGTCCGGGTGCAACATGAATATTTGTGCCCTGCGCATAGGCAAGAGCATTTAACTGGGCTGGCTGAGCTGAATTATAGTGAACATTAACATCACTCATATCATAACCAGACATATTTTCTATCCCTGATTTTAATTGATCGGGCAAGCCGGTTTGGTTTCCCTTTTTTTGTATGGGTTTTGTTGCCGCCGGATTAGGATTATTCTGCTGTGATGATCCTCCATTGGAATTATCAACAGAGCCATCACCTTCTGAATTTGCTCCGGACTTTAACTGGTGGGTGACATTTTCTTCTGTAACATCATTTGTTTCAGAGGTATATAATGGAACTGCCGGAAATGATTTGGCACCTGCCGAAACGTTATTGGCCACAGAACGGGTCTGGATTGCCGTTTGCCTGCTTGAGGATAAATCTTTTGTTTCCGACATTTAAATTAATCTTTATGTATACCTAATTCTTTAAATACGTCATTGAGCAATAAAGTTCCATTACTAACCTGAATGATTATGTCTCTGAAACTCATCAATGAATTTAGGTATAAAGTAAAAATTTCAATGAAAGAACCTTCCTTTGGTATTTCAAAACGAGCTGCAGGGAAGATATACTTAAAACCAAGTTCTGCCTGTTCATTCAAAAAGAAAGTACCCACAGGGCACCTGTCATTCAGTTCATTGAGTAAGACCAGAATATCGTTTTTCTGTTTGGCCGGTACTGCCTCAACCAGAAGGGAGTACAACTGGAATAACCTGATCTCCTGAAAATGATCTTCAGGCAATGGAACATACATAATATTTACTGAGACCTGTTCGCTGGTAACAGCAACAAGTATGTTAAAAGGAAGATCTTTAGTGGCTTCCATTAAAGTGGAAGGTACCGGGATCTTCGCCAGGTAGTCTTTCAATTCGTATAAAACCTGTTGATCTTTCAGGTTTAAAAAATCATTATTCATTTTCTTTTGTTTTTATTCCGGATTTTCAATTTATCTTCCGGCTTTCATTGATGATACAATATGGCCAACCTGATTGTTTACACTGGTATCATCTCCGTAATCTGTAGCGTATACTGTATTAAGGTTAACTCCGGTAGACTTAAGTAATTGTTCACAACGATCAACTTTTGGCTTTTGAGCTGCTACAACAGGCTGCGGTATACTGTTAAAGAACTCGTATATGGTCTTTGTATGGTTTACATACTCTTTATGCTTATTTTTACTTGAGCGGTTAGTGTCTCCGCCCAGAACCCCCTTGTCGCGGGCAAGTCCCTGAATAAATTTGCCAGCAGATTGTGCAGCACCTATAGCTGCCGATGCCCCTAAAAGCACGCCCGCTGTAATACCTCCATCAGCAGGGAAGAACTTCGCGATTTCTCCTGCCATGCCCAATAGGTTTGTAAAGATGTTTCTGGCACCCTGAACCTTTCTTTTTTGATTAATCTCCTGCATTTTACTGCCAAGTTCATAATATTTGATCGCAGATAAAAGTACATTGATGTCTACAGTTGAAGGAATATTATGGATTCTTCTGAAATTGTTAGCTCTACTTGTCTTTTGTTCAGAAGAAATGTCAGGGTCAGTAATGGAAGCCAGTGTTTCATATAAACCCGGTTTTAAACGCAGGTAGGTTATCCGGTTGCCAAATTTACCTCGTTTTTCATTCGCAAAGAGGGAAGGGGCAGAAGTTTCAGGACTTCCACCCAATAATTTAACGAGCTCAGAACGGAACTCACCCGAAACGCTTGTCATTTCAGATTCAGCACTATATGCATTATAGCCAGTGTATGCATTTTTGATGACTTCACAGGCTGCTATCGCTATACCCAAACCTGGTATTAGGGAAACAATAGCAGGCGGAACAGATCCGCTCACAAATTTCTGAATACTCATTGCAGCTTCACAGCCTGCTTTCAGTGCTGAAAGTATGGCTATTGCTGTTTCACCACCACCAACCAGATTACTTTCTTTACCCTTTGCCGTATCATAGCCCTTTTTTATCGCCATAACACTCTTTACAAGAACCCCGATAGAGCTGCCTATACCTGAGGTGATATCTCCTGCAGCTCCTGCAATATCGGGCTTGCCTTCTCCTTTTATTGCATTAGTGGCCGAGCCTGAAACCCCAGTCAGAGAACCTGATATTCCACCAATGGCTGTTGCGGTACCCACATTGTCTGAACCAGCTTCCAATGATTTCCAGTTCACTTTCGAAAGTACTGCACCTGCATTGCTGATCATACTAATAACAGGAGCATTCATTCGCTGGTATTTGTCATCCTCTGATTCAATATCCAGACTACGGCTGGCCCTGCCTCGCGTAAGTTCGTTCTTTTGGATAACCTTGCGCTGTGCAATTCCTTTACCGGGAATGTAAGCTTCCTTATATTTCATCTGGGCAGCAGGGCTGTTATGTAGCTCATTTCCCACTGTCTGGGCTTTAGCGCCCATTACATCCGCTTCTGTTTCAAGCCCCTCATCATCATTAACAAGTACACCAGCTTTCATTTGCAGGGTTGGTTTTACCCTTCCCTGTTTTTGCTGTGCTACATGCCAGGCCTCATGAGGTAAATGCTTCTCCTGACCAGGGGCAATGTGAATATCTGTTCCCTGTGCATAGGCATGGGCCTGTAACTGGGCAGGTTTTGCAGAATTATAATGAACTTTAACATCGTCCATCGAATATCCCGAAAGACTCTCAATGCCTGATTTAAGATTATCAGGCAAACCAATTTGATTAGTACCCTTAGGTGCTTCTTCTCTTTGTATGATATTTTGGACTGCAAGACTTGTGTTTTTTAGTTGAACAGTTGCTTTCTTAACAGATCTTAGCTGCATAGGATCCTCTTCGTCACCCACCCTCTGTATGGTATCAAACTTTCCCTGTAAAGGTTCTTCTTCTTCTACTTTTTGTAGGGTATCAAACTTTCCCTGCAAAGGCTCTTCCTCTTCAACTTTTTGTATAGTATCAAACTTTCCCTGCAAAGGCTCTTCTTCCTCAATTTTTTGTATGGTGTCAAACTTTCCCTGCAAAGGTTCTTCTTCCTCTACTTTTTGTATGGTATCAAATTTTCCCTGCAAAGGTTCTTCTTCCTCTACTTTTTGTATGGTATCAAATTTTCC